>NZ_SJPV01000009.1 GCF_007860135.1 Novipirellula artificiosorum | reverse complement strand
GAAAGCAAAAGTGGCATTGAGAAAATCGTACGGCTTCAAAACCGACGAAGTCTATGAAACTGTGCTATACCATGAACTCGGGAAACTTCCGGAGCATGACTTGGCCCACCAATTTTGTTAACGAGGCAATAGGAAATAGGTCTACTTCGCGCTGTCAATTTAACTGGAGGTTACCATGATCGCTGAACGAGTGTTTGCTGGAATTCTGATTTCACTGGCGTGTCTGCCGGTCTTGGCTCAAGGTGTGAGCGACGAAACCAAGACAAAGCGGGAGTCAATGTTTGATATCGGTCAGATCGACGATCCCGAAGGAGAGATCGCTGACGTGTTGGAGTACTTCGAGGAGATGAACCGGTTGCAGGAGCAGATCACCGGCGACTACCAGTTGGCCATGAGCACGATTATGGCGGCTCGAGAGAAGGCGGCCAATCAGCTTCTAGCAGAAGCTGACAAGTTGACGGACGAGCAATTTACTACCATCGCAAATGTGTGCTTGGCCGCGCGGATTCGTGGACTCAGCAACGCGAATCCCGAGCAGCAACGTCACACCTTCAAGCTCGTAAAACGGCAACTGATGATCGCTTCGGATCGAGGGATTGAGCGTAGCGATCTCACGAACGTCAATAGGTTGATCAGCTATCTGAATCGTTATGCCGAGAACGAACTCTCTTTGGAAGCGAACCGAGCGTTTGCTGACCTACTAAAGAATGCGGACGATCCTTTAGCAAAGCAGTATGCCGAAGCGTTCGAGGGAACCGTACGCCGATTGGAATTGCTGGGCAACGAGCTGGAACTGGAAGGAACCCTGCACGATGGTACCGAATTTGATTGGGCATCGTATCGCGGCAAAGTGGTCCTCGTCGACTTTTGGGCGACCTGGTGTGGTCCCTGCATCGCGGAAACACCCAACGTTCGTAAACACTACGAGCTGTACCATGACTTGGGTTTTGAGGTTGTTGGGATCAGTCTCGATTCAAAGAAGGAGGCGCTTCAGGGATACATTGAGAAACAAGAGATTCCCTGGGTGAATCTCTTTCAAGATGATGTCGGATGGAAGCATCCGATGGCAGTTAAATATGGTATCCACGCGATACCCACGGTGTTTCTTGTCGACCAAGCAGGCAAAGTCGTCTCGTTGCGAGCGCGAGGCTCTGAACTTGGTGAACAGCTCGAAAAACTGCTCGGCCCCAAAACACACGTCGCCCGCAAATTAGCCGCGGAAGGTAAATGGGATCGAGTTGCCGAGCAAATGAAACGTTACTTGGCCGACCATCCCGGGGGCCAGTATGATTCTTGGGGTCTGGGGGCTGCGCAACTGATCCATGGCGACGCGGATGCGTTCAAGGAGACCTGTAAGCAGACATGGAAAGAGACCCGAGATCTCGAAATGTGGTCGCAGACGAGACTGGTTACCTTATGTTGCCTTGCGGAGGATGCTGGAATCGAGGTTGAGTTGATCAACGAGCTCGCTACCGAGGCACTTGAGAAATCCGATAACAACAAAATGAAACTTGCAAAGATGATGGCGTTGTATCGATCGGGCAAATACGAAGAATGCATCGACGCAGGATTCGAAGGTGGTGATCCCCTTCAGGAAGCGATGGTCTTCCTATTCCGTTCGATGGCCGCAAAAAAAGTGAATCGGATGGACGAGGCGAACAGGGCGTTCGGTGAAGGCTCGAAAATCGTCAATGAAAAGCTGAGTGACTTTTACGGCGAGCCACTTCACGACTGGATGCCCGATCACTGGATATGCTGCGCCGTTGCCAAAGTGATCCAAGCGGAAGCCAGCGAGATGTTTGAATGAAATCAGGATGTGCCAAAAGCGACCACCAGCCGACTTGCGACTGGTCGTATTGAGCAAACCGTCAATTCGCTCCTTGCAGCAAAGGGAGCCGTCCAAGCCAAATCGGATGTTGAAAATCGATTGACCTAAAACAGGCGGCGAAGCCGCAGGCTATCTGATTCGGCGGGCAATACTCTTTCGTACTTGTTCCTTGCCGTCTTTCATGAACTTCGCGGTCCAGATGAAACCGTCGTCGTTTTTTTCAAGCAAACAATCGCCGTCAAACTCCGTTCCATCACCGAAAGTCACGGTAAAATTTCCTTTCCAAGTCTTCGCTTTGATTTGGTCAAGTGGGTAGCGTATCGTGGACGACAATCCGTCGGACGAATACCATCGCTCCACTAACTGGTTTCGTTTGGCGTCCCACCCGCTGATCGCGGAACTTTTGATTTTCGCACCCTGTTCAATGGATTCCAACGTCGTCGAAATCGCGTGATCGCCCGGTAACCATTTCCGCTTGTTCGTACCCGATCCGATCTTTTGCAGTAGCTTATAGTGACCGATCGTGTCTCCTGACTCCTCGCTGAGCGGCAGCGCTGAGGTTGCGGTCAACCCCGGGGGAAGTCCCTCCAGAAAACTATCGTTCTCAAGCTCGATCTTCAGCATTGCCTGCACTCGTTCGTGCAATGGAGTGTCGTCGCCGCACGAGGATTTTAGATACTCAGCTCGAGCATCGGGATCGGCAATGGCGCGGGCAATTCGGAAGATCTCGTCTTCGCCTGGCATCGGACGGTTCATGGTGGCTCCTTGTTGTCAGTTGGTTGACTGCCAATAGTCAATGCGACGCAGGTCCCAAATTTCTCCGATCAAATTCTGAAAATTACGGATCTTTTTCTAATTCCAGCTTCAACCAGCCACGGTCAGCCGACTCAGCTAAACTGCGATTCAGATCAGGGGATTTCTTGGCCAGGAACGGGGTTGGTTTGCTCGACGTCGAAAGCTTCGTTCGCGAGAACATCACCAGGCATCGAGACGATCCGCGGTTTGATCAGTGGCTTAAACGGGTACGTTCGCCCGTTGAGTACTCGGCCGATAAGGCTGGATCGAACCAAATAGTGGTAGGAAGCAAAGCAGAGCACCGTTGTCACTGCGGTATAGAAAAGGAATTTGGGAATGCCAAAGAGGCCCCATTGATAGGGTGCGACCAACACTTCGATCTGAAACAAAATTGGCAGATGCACGAGATAGATCCAATAGGCCGAATCGGCGATGTAGCGCGAGACGGGGCTAGGATGACTAAAATAGTGAGTGAAGAGACCGATCGCGCCAAACACGAGCAACCACATCGCCAGTGCGTATCCAGCACTAAAAACGGCTTTGTAAATCCTGACTCTGGGGCGATCCTTAAAATCGGTCAAGAACATGCCGGGCAGAGTTGCCTCGAGGAGTTTCTTATTTAGCAGTTGTAGTTTGGCTGGATCACTGCGATTCGAATCGTCTGCCAGCATCTCTGCTACTTCCTTTGGCAGCTTCGCCGTCGTCCAATTCTCGGGTGCTGCCAGCGATTCGCTCGAAAGGACAGCGTCGTTGATCTCTGTGGCCAAGCCTACTTTCTGATCCGGTGTCAGTTGATCGTGGTTCTCCAGCAAGGCTAGATACTCTGGCGACAACGCATCGACAATCATTCGGCTAGGATTCAAGAGTTGGTCAGCGCCGTTTGGTTCAGCAACGTGACGATCGGCGGCGGCTAACAAGTCTCGGTGGTCTCTGACAAAACTGTTCGAGTCCAACAGTGGATAGGTGGGCGTGACCGAATAGTCGAGTACCGTTGAGACGACAAACAAGGGAATCGAAAGTGCCACTCCCAAGCCCAGCTTACGACGCCAGTTTCTGCTGATGTCGCTCAGCAAGTTGAGTTGCGAGTACAGCAACCAACCGGCGGCAAAGAACAGGCAATACCCCATCAAACCAGGCCAGTCGGGAATGAAGTTGATTGGATAGGCACCAAGTCCCCACCACCAATCTTCGAAGTAAAGAAAAATCGCCGAAGGAATGGATAGCAACACGATGCTCCACCAGGACTGTAACAACCAGCGAAACCCCCGGCTGATTTGACGACGAATCCGTCCCGATCGATCGATCACTTTGTGCATCAGCAGCACGACGATCAGCGTTATCGCGTAAATGACGAGCAGATCGTAAAGAAACCAGAGGTGGATGAAGGCAGATGCATTCATTTGAAGCGAGCTGACCAATTCTTGCAGCGTGGTCGCCCCGAGGCCTTGATCCGTGAGAATTCGGCCTGACTCGATGCCACCCCAAGCGTACTGTAGCATCATGACGGGATAGAGCAGCAACCAGCCAATCAGTAGCGGAATTGCAATCCTAGAAATTCGGTGCCAGATGAATCGCCAAGTTCCCCGCCGAGAAAACACCAAATGAGCGAACAGGCCGGCCATCAAGAAAAAGGCTTGCAGTCGAAAGATGTGGATGAAGTAGAGCACATACTCATAGAAATAGCTGCCATCGGCGTCGGTGATCGGAGTCCCAAAGTACCGAGTCGACATAAACCACGCGGCGTGAAGTACAATCCCCAACAGCATTGCCCAGGCACGAAGTGCGTCGAGTGAGTGAAGACGATCGGTATGGGCATCGTTTTGCATTTTTCTCTCCGCAAGGTTGGTTGGTCGATTTCTCGACACCGCACAGCATTGCTGCTGTGAACCAGGATGAAGTCACCTCGGTATTCAATGCGATTTTTTGGACCAAGTTGCCTCATGAAAAATAGAAAAAAGCAGAAAAGAAGGACTGCGACGGAGGACCGCAACCGCTTGAAGATGTGATTTACGAGGAAATTGCTGGATATTCTTGAGGTAGATGCAGACGAGTGGACTTCGCAACTCAATGCTTTTGTTCACTTGCTATGCCGCTTACTGTCACCACTAAGGTTGTCTGAATCACGTTAGGACGCTCCACGCTTCTGATTCAAACAAGAACCGATAAGTCGATAGGGCAAGACGTAAAACAGCCTGCTATTTGCAACCGGTAATCGGCACGCTTGGCTCACCTTTGACGAATGCAGCGAAGGTCGTCTTCGTCAGAAATTTTTGTGCGCGTTTCTCCATATCGGCAATCGTTTCGTGTAGCGGACAGGGTTCTTGGTTGCCGCACCAACCGGGGCCGAATGGACACATGGATTCGGATTCACGCTCGAACAGGATCATCACTTCTTTTAAGGTGATCAAAGAGGGTTTTTTGGCAAGTCGGTAACCGCCGCCGGGGCCGGGTGATCCGGTAACGTAGCCGGCACGTGAAAGAATGGTCAGGATCTTTGCAACGATTGGCGTCGGCAAGTTCCGGCTTTCAGCGATTTCTCGCGACGACAAAGTGCAGGTGGGACGCACTGCATACAATTCCGCCAAGCGGCTCATCGCGGCGATCGCGTTCTGCGAGGTCTTCTGGTGAATCATTTGGTAAAGAGCAAATTGTGGAAATGGTGACAGCTGTTTCGTGAATGCGCAAGTATACACCATCCGTCAAGTCGGGAGAGAAGACCAATAGGCTGTTCCAATTGGAACTTGTCGAACTGCAATCGCTAACCGGTGCGAGTCGATAGAGTTCGGTTCCGTAGTAACCAAGGACCATGAACGATACGACGATCACAGTCCAAAAACCGATCCAGAACTTCTTGTATTGCATTTGTTGTTGTCTTGATTTGTAGTTTGAGATTGCTGTCCAGTGAGACTCGAACGAGGGTTACGGGGCAACGGCAACGACCGAGATTGCTGTTACAACGGTAGCCGCGACGAGGCTCCAACCGATTTGCTTTAGTCGTTTCGCCGGCGGAGGCTGAATCATCAGATACCAACTCGCCAAGATCATTGGGATCACTGGCAAGATCCAATCGGTTGCTTCAATCCACCACACAACAATCAAGAGTGGAAAGACAGAGATCGTGGTCAGTCCGCTCCAATGCAGAATCCGATTCTTATGCTTTTGGTATGCGAGCACACTGCGAACCGCCAGCGTGGTCGCGGCGAATCCCAGCAACCACACCACCCATGTTTTCAGAGCATCACCCGTCCCTATCCCCGCGGCAAGCAAGATAGGAACGCAAGGGGCTGAAAGTCCGATCACGCCAGCGGTTTGTCCGAGTGCCGTTCGATGCTTACCGGCAAACGCGATTCCAAAACTGAGCGTCGCGAGAATTCCGCACCCAATCAGTGCAACACGAACCGCGACATTGCCGAAAAGCATTGCAGCAACTCCGCTGGCTAAGCAGATCGTTGTTAACGCCACCAAATAGCGAGTCGCGGTCGTCGCGGAACGTTTCGCTCGCGGTCCGCGATGACCGATCATCACCAATAGTGGCTCGTGCGCCAGAAAACCAGCGACCGAGGCCGCCGCAACACAAACGCCCACCCAGCTCACGCCGCCCGCTGCAAGTGACGTCAGGATCGGTATGATCAAAATAGCGTACGCACCATGTTCCTTAGGCTTATGTTCCATCACGACTATCCACGTTGTGATTCAAGCTGGATCGCTTTTGGAAATAGCACGTTGTTTTCTTTGTGAATGTGTTGGTGCATGTCTTGTTCAAGTTCCGCGAGACTGCTCAACAACGCACGATACGTGTTGCAAGCCCACTCCGGCGGGACAAACCCGTCCGTCGCTTCATGCATGGTCGCCAGTTCATCACCGGCATGATCGTGCTCGAGCTCCATTTGGCGAATGGGATTCGCAACACTGCCGCAATGGAATTCCTGTGGCCCATCAGCGGCTTCGAGTTGCCGAACGATTGGAAACAAGATTCGTTCTTCCTTCATCAGATGCGGCTCAACCTCCGCACGAAACGCAGTGAACGCTTTGCGTAATGCATGCAATCGCTCGTCCTTTTCACCATGCACACGCGCGACTTTTTCGGTCATCCATTCCAAACGTGGAATCTCTTCTTTTAAATAGGCGTGGTGCGTGCTTTCGATATGGTTGGCCAATTCTGTCAATGTCATCAAGTCCGCATCGACAAGACCTTCGCTACGATCGGGAGCTTGATCACAGGTCTTCAGGTTCTCGCAAACCTCATCCAGATTGACGTTCTTTTTTTCACAAGCCTGGCGCAACGAGACCTTGCCGCCGCAGCAATAGTCGACTCCAAACTGCTCAAAAACCCGCGATCGCTGAGGTCGCTGACGGACAAGTTCGCCAACCGCCGTATCCGCAAAACAGATCGTTTCCATCGTGATCACCTAAAAAAATGTCGCAGAAATCGGCTTCCCCGGCATGGCCACCCATGCGGTAAAAGAGAAAACCGACATGCTGCACCTAAAGGTATACGTAAGGAACGTGCATGTCAATGTGTAGAAAAGGGAGGCGGCTATTTTTCTGTTGTTTTTGCCAGGAACCTTGTGCTTCACCGATCGCGTGTTCCTGGTCGTTTTTGGAAAGTCGTTGGATCGCACCCTCGACGTAACAGATCGCGTGGTGGGTTTCTTCTTGCTACATTTGTTTGTGAATGACTTGGGTTGATGCGTGCTGGGCTTTTGCCGCACATGCTATGGCAGAAGATACAATGTGTCTTTGTTGGTCGGTCAATCGAACCTGTTTGGTGCTTGACGACAAAGCTACCGATTCATGGGAAGGATGGCAGGGGCGTGGGCATCATCGGCTACTTCCGTGACGACTGATTACCGCTCGAATCCCGTTCCCGTGGAATCCCCAGAGCATTCGCTGAGACGATCTTCCCTATCCAAAATAAAAGGAAAAATGATGCGGTTGCTCCTACGATGGGTCGGCACGCTTGGGCTCTGGCTCCTGCTGACAATCGGGTCACCGACGACCATCAAAGCTGAATCAATCGACAAGCCCAATATCGTTTACATCATGATGGATGAATGGGGCTACTTTGAATCGTCGGGAATGGGGCATCCGATTTTGCAGACGCCAAATATCGATCACATGGCCCGCGAGGGAATGCGGTTCACCCAATTCTTGGCCGGCGGAAGCGTTTGTGCTCCGACCCGCAGCACGCTGATGACCGGGCAACATACGGGGCACACGACCGTGAGGCTCAATAGCGGAGGGGCGGCTCTGCGTGCGGAAGATCGCACCATCGCGGACATGCTGCATGAGCGAGGCTATGCTACGGGCGGCTTCGGCAAATGGGGACTCGGTGACGCGGGAACGACGGGTGTTCCTGAGAATCACGGCTTTGACACCTTCTTTGGCTACTACCACCAAGTTCACGCCCACGTCCATTACCCGCGTTATCTACTGCGCAACAGCGTCAAGATTCCGCTACAGGGGAACACAGGTGATCCGTATGTCGGCGATGTGTTTGCGGACCAGCTCATTCACAAGGCGGGATTGGACTTCATCCGAGAGAATGCCCAGCGACCCTTCTTTGCTTACATGCCATGGACAGCACCTCACGGTCATTGGGGAATGCCCAAGGACGATCCCGCTTTCGTCAAGTACCGCGACAAGGCGTGGGATGCGACAAACCAACGTGGCGAGCTGGACGCTCAGACCTATGCAGCCATGGTGGAGATGGTTGATCGTCAAGTTGGCGAGATCTTCCAACTGCTGCGTGAACTTGATCTCGATCGAAAGACAATCGTCTTTGTCTGTGGGGACAACGGCGGGCAAGCCTACTTTCAGAATGAACGATACCCTCACGGTTTTTTGGGGCCCAACCTTAACCCAAAAACGGGCGAGCGATTCCGAGCAGGCAAGGGATCGTTCTATGAAGGCGGGCTGCGGATTCCGTTCATCGTCCGCTGGCCAGGTCAAATTGCTCCGGGTTCAATATCGAACCATCTCGGTTACTTTCCGGATATCCTGGCCACTTTGTCCGAGCTGGTTGACGCTCCGCTTGACAAAAACGCCGACGGAATTTCGATTCTGCCGACCTTGTTGGGCGAAGCCGTCGTCGGCCACGAGCAGCAGGAGCATTCGTACCTGTACTGGGAAGACCGTAAAAGCGTGGCGGTTCGGATGGGCCATTGGAAAGCAGTCCGACCGAGTCAATCAGCTCCGTTTGAGCTGTACGATTTGAACAAAGATCTCGAAGAGAGGAACAACGTTGCCACGCGCTTTCCCGACGTGTTGGAGACGATGAAATCTCAAGCCGCCGAGGCACACTCGGCTCCAACGTCGGGCGGGGTCTTAGATCCGAGCATTGGTTTCAAAGGTCACACCGCTCCGTGACCATCCGTGTAGTCGATGTCAAGCTGCGTGCATTTTTACCAGTCGAGCGGCCGATTCATCGAATACGCTTGTAGAGTTCGACTCGCCTTGCGCCGACCTTCCTATCTCAATGATCACTTAATTTGATGTTATGACGACAAAACTACAACGACCAATGGGAGTGTGCTTACATAACCTGAGCGGCAGATCGCCTCGCTTAAGGCCGTGCCACACGAGGATAGATTGCCCGTCTCCAAAGACTCGATTTCCTCTTGCAGCTTTGCTGCTGGGGCTGGTGTTCCCCTCCTCGGTGTCGAGCATTTCAAAGAGGATGTTGTCAAAGCAAAGTACCCGCGGATTCGCTTTTGCGACGTTCCGCAAATCATTGCTTGTAGGAGCCATTTTCACTTGTTATCGTGCAGTTGCCGGGAGAAACGGAGTCGAGCTCTGCAGAGGTGCAACTTGACAAGGGATATCCCGGTCGACGGTGCGCCAAGGGTGCTACCGGTTCCCGGCGGACGACCGTCCGTAGGGGACTCTTTTCTAAGAGATCATTGGACACCGGAGCCATACCTCCAAAAAACCTCGAGTCTGGGTTCCGCGCGCTTCCGTCGGATGAGCCGGAAATTTCCCCTTCTACTTCGTGCAGATTGCCCCGTTCGCCTACAAGCAGGAACCGGTCAGCGCCGCGTTTCTTCGGGAAGTTCAGATGATGGCCTTGTCCGAACCGAACACTGGCATGGTGGTCACCATGGATATTGGCGACCCAACCAATATCCACCCGAAACAGAAGAAGCCCGTCGGCGAACGGCTTGCCGGCTTGGCATTGTCACGTGACTACGGTCGCAAGCATATCGTGGATTCCGGCCCGCTTTTCCAATACCACGAAGTCGACGGAGCAAGCATTCGGCTGTACTTCACAGAACTTGGCAGCGGACTGGCAACGCGAGACGGCATGTCACCGACTCACTTTACGATCGCCGCCGAGGATCGAGACTTCGTTACAGCCAACGCTGTAATCGACGGGGACACCATCGTCGTTTCGCACAGACGATTGGCCGTGCGAATAGTTCACAGATCGTCGGAAGGGTGCCGACTCAGACCTCGAGTCGGTTGTCGCAAGCCGTCAACGCTTTTCATATTCCGGCGCGTCATACTTTTCGCGAAGGCGATGGTATTCGGCGGTCAAGGCTTCACGCGTTCGTTCGTAGGCAGGGTCCGAGTGAACGCTTTGCATCTCTTGCGGGTCGGTCTGCAGGTCGAATAGATTCCACTCGTCGCTTTGCGGAAAGTACATCAACTTGTGGCGATCGGTTCGCACCCCGAAGTGCTGCGGCACGGCGTGTTCGCCTAGCTCGTAATAGGCATAGTATAGTGAATCTCGCCAGTTGCTGTTGTTGCCCTTGAGCAACGGGACGAGCGAACGGCCCTGCACGGCGGACGGTATTTTCAACTTGGCTGCTTCCAAGAACGTCGGAGCATAGTCGATGTTTTGAATGAGTTCTTCGGGTTTTGAGCCCGCTTTGACCATGCCGGGCCAGCGGATGATAAATGGCATGCGAAACGATTCTTCAAACATCCAGCGTTTATCGTACCAGCCATGTTCGCCTAGAAAGAAACCCTGGTCGGACGAATAGATCACGATCGTATTCTCGGCCAGGCCATTGTCATCCAGGTACTTCAGCATGCGGCCGACGCTTTCGTCGACGGCTTTGACCGTGCTGAGGTAGTTCCTCATGTAGCGACGATACTTCCAGCGGACGATGTCGTGGTGCTCGAGCTTCCCTGCCTTGAAGTCAGCAAGGAACGACTGATTCCTCGGGCCGAAGTATGCATCCCATTCCTTGCGTTGCATGGGCGTCATGCGGTTGTATTCGGGAGTCCCGTAGCGGTCCGGAGCCGGCAGCTTCACGTCGCCTCGTTCGTCTTTGCGAACCTTTGCATCGTACGCCCAGTCGAAATGGCGATCGATTTCCATTTCGTTCTTCGCCAGCAAATCGGACCTCTTCGAATAGTCGTCAAACAGAGAATCCGGCTCCGGGATTTCTACGTCGTCGAAAGCGCCGAGGTGCCTCAGCGCGGGCGAAAATGTGCGATGAGGAGCCTTGTGCTGGCACATCAGGAAGAACGGTTTTGAAGTGTCTCGCGATTCCAACCAGGCGACGGCTTTGTCCGTGGTCACGTCGGTTGCATAGCCTTCGATCCGCTTTCGATCGCCATTCATTTGAAGGAAGTCGGGGTTGTAGTAGTTTCCCTGACCCGGCAGCACTTCCCAGTGATCGAAGCCAACCGGGTTGGAATTCAGATGCCACTTACCGATCACGGCGGTCGTGTAGCCGCTGCTTTGCAGTGCTTTGGCGACAGTCCACTGTGTCGCGTCGAAGTTGTTTCCGTTCCGCATGAAACCGTTAACATGACTATGCTTACCGGTCAGAATGGTAGCTCGCGACGGCCCGCAGATCGAATTAGCGCAGAACGAATTGCGAAATACCGCGCCTTCGTTGGCAATGCGATCAATGTTCGGAGTCGGCGCGATCGGAGCGAGTGCCCCGCCGTATGCCGAAATCGCCTTGACCGCGTGATCGTCCGAGAACAGAAACAAGATATTCGGCCGTTCGGCAGCGAGCGTGTTTCCGACGTTGGCGAACAGAAGAATAAGGATAAGCGGAGAGATGGGTGAAAGCTTCATCGCCTGATGGGCCCTTCGATCCTTGGGGAAATGGATGCGTTGGTTTGACTTGAAACGTCAAACGTTACCTGATCAGTAGATCGGCGCAGCTGAGTAGGAATTCAGGATCACGAAAGAACACAATTTAGCAAGATTGTTTGCGAAGGCAATGTTTGTGCCCTTCTGTGTGCCTTTGCGTATCGAGCGGAAACATCGAGGCCCATTTCATTCCGCGCCTCTCGTCACCGTTGGCCGTCAGACGGTTCGGCGTGGGGTCTTGAGCCCAGAACGGTGGTCTTTGTGAGTCAACCCTCCGACTTGCGGAATCTTACCAGTGCCCTAGACAGGTGATCAGCCAAAATGCCAGTCACATAAAAACGGCTTAACACGACTGCCAGACAGTCCACAAGTGTGCGAGGATTTCTAAACGTCACTCATGGACTCCGTACACTGAGAGGTGTAATCTTGGGCGTCCTTTGTCAAAAGCCTTGCTATCTACACTGGTAAATGCGTCAAGTCCCCAGCATCTTTTCGATTCAAGTTGGCTTGCCGCGCGTGATGGCGGATGAGCGAGAGTGGACTTCTGGATTCTTAAAAGAATCGATCACCGAGCTGTTGTGGCTCGGCACGACCAACCTGCAAGGGGATGCGCAAGCGGATCTTGTCCACCACGGTGGCCCGCACAAAGCAGTGTGTGTTTACTCGGCGGTTCACTATCCGTATTGGCGAAAGCAGTTGCAGTTGCCTGACTTGTTGGGAGGCGATTTCGGTGAGAATTTCACGGTCGCAGCATTACGAGAATGTGACGTTTGCATCGGCGATACATTCACGATTGGCGATTGTGTGGTTCAAGTATCGCAACCTCGCCAGCCCTGTTGGAAATTGGCTCGGCGTTGGGGCATCAAGGATCTTGCTTTGCAGGTCCAGCAAACCGGTTTTACTGGTTGGTACTTTCGCGTATTAACCGAAGGCCATGTTCAGCGCGGCATGGAGCTAAGGCTGGTCGATCGTTTGCATGCCGAGTGGACGATTGAGGCGGCGAATCAGCTTATGCATCATGACAAGCACAATCAAGCTGCGGCAGCGAGGTTGGCCGCAGTGCCGGAGCTGTCGCCAAGTTGGCAAGCAACCTTGTCGAAACGAGCCGATACCGGTGAACAACCCGATGAAGCGAAACGCCTTGGTTAGTGTGGCTGATGCTGGGCTCTATCCCTGTTGACCTTCTGCCCGCTTGAGCAGTCCGTCAGCATCGCGTTCGGATCAATGCATCGACGGTACTCGTGCTGCTCGTAATCCCCAGCCTCTAAACCTTTCTGGTGGATTTCAATCTGATTCGTCGCGATGGCGCAGGAGTCTAGGCTGGACCGCGCCAACATACTCGACGATTTGGTCAGTCGTAACATTTTCGTGTTTTGCTTCGCTTCCGTCGGGCCAGACGATCTCGATCAAATCAGCTTTCTCTGCTTCGCCTAAACCGAAATGCAAATCGGTGGGACTTTGCGATAGGTAGGATCCTTCCGCTCCGACCTGCATCATCTGGACCCTTCTGGCCTTGCACCTTGCCAATGTCCGTGTTGACTTCCTTGTCGAGGTACTGTTTATGACAGCCGCCACAGAACTCCGCGGTCTTGTAGAGTGGACGTGAATAGGACGTGATGTGATGTCGCGGATAGGTGCGGATCAGAAAGTCACTGACGAATTTTGCAAGTTTTCCTTGGTGTCGGTCGAATCGTAGACAAAACCTGGCTTCACGCCGCCGCCAGCCAACCACCAACTGAACGCCTTTCCGAAATGGTCGCGGCCAGTCGGCTTGGCCGGGTCGCCCTGCCCGAACGGAGTGCGTCCGAATTCGCCACCCCAAATGACGAGCGTGTCATCGAGCATCCCCCGTTCTTTGAGATCATGAACCAGCGCCGCCGAAGGTGCCTGAGTATCGATGCACTGCTTTTCCAATTGAGTAAACAAGTTGTTGTGCTGATCCCAACCCGAGTGCATCAATTGCACGAAGCGAGTGCCTCGTTCAAGCAACCGGCGAGCGACAAGACAATTGTTGGTGAATGTCCCCTTGATTTGGACGTTCGGGCCATAACGTTCGAGAGTCGCAGCCGATTCGTCGGAGAAATCGACCAGTTCAGGAACGCTGGTCTGCATCCGAAAGGCCATCTCATACTGAGAAATTCTCGTATCGATCTCGGGATCACCGTAGTCTTCCAGATGAGCACGGCTCATCGCGGCGATGTCGTCCAGTAACAGTCTTCGAGCGGTCTCACTGACGCCGGGAGGGTTAGCCAAATAGGGAACGGGATCACCTGTGTTGCGAAACCGAACGCCCTGTAAACGGCTGGGCAAAAAACCGCTGCCCCAGTAGTAGTCGTAAAACAATTGCCCGCACGTCTTGCCTTTGTCGCTGGAGGTCATCACCACAAATGTCGGCAATTCCTCCGTTTCGCTTCCTAATCCGTAAGCCAACCACGCCCCCATGCTCGGTCGACCGGGAACCTGTGAGCCGGTCAGGAAAAAGGTCACACCCGGTGCATGATTGACCGCTTCGGTGTGCAGGCTGCGGACCAAACAGATCTCGTCCGCGAGAGCGCCGATGTCGGGCAACATTGTACTCATTCGCATTCCACATGCGGCGTAGTTCGCGTGCGGCTTGATCGCCGGAACGCAGGGCCATTTCCCGTATCCCGACGACATGGTGCTGAGCCGCGTATTGCCACGTACGGAATCAGGAATATCCTTGGTCGCCATGTCTCGTAGCACCGGCTTGTCATCGAACAGGTCGACGTGTGATGGGCCACCACCTTGCCACAGCACGACGACTCGCTTGGCCTTGGCGGCATGGTGGGGAATTCCCGGCAGTCCCGTACTTCCTGGGACTGCCGACTCGCTCGCGTCGGCGTCACGCTTCATCAGTGAGGCCAAAGCAGCGGCTCCGATACCACTGGCCGTGCGACCGAACAATTGTCGGCGATTGATGCGCGCGATGTTTTCGTGAAGGATCGGATGCATCTCTATTCTCGGGTGATGGCTTCGTCGAGGTTCAAAATCGCCAAGCAGACAGCCGTGAGTGCAGCGTGCTCGGCAGCATCGAGCGATTCGTCACGTGGTTGCTCGCCGACCGACAAAAGCTCAGCGGATGCCTTCGAGTCGTTACGATAGATGTTCAGTTGTTTGTCATAGGCATTGCGCAATCGAGCGATGTCGATCCGATGCGTCGAACATGTTCGCGGGCGAAACGGTACGCCGCCAGAACGTGTAGAGACTCCGTCGATACAAGTCTTTGCCGCTGCTGCTTGGGTAAGTGAAGTCGCGCTCTTTCGTAATCGCGAGTGCTTCCCACACCTCGCCGGGTTGGTACGGATAAACCGGTGCACCGCCAATCTTAGCATCCAATAGTCCGGAGGCGGAAAATGCCCAATCACGCAGAACCATCGACGGCAACCGAAACCGGCTGGCTCGCGCGTACAAGCGATTCTCTGCATCGCGCTGGAGCAATTCCGTGGTGATGCGGCTTTGTTGGCGATAGGTTGCGCTGTTGACGATGCCGCGAATGATGTGCTTCATGCTCCATCCATGTTCGCGAAATTCAACCGCCAGCCAATCCAACAAGTCTTTGTGGATCGGATACTCACTCTGGACACCGAAATCTTCTGCCGTCTTGACGATGCCATGGCCGAAGAAGTGCTGCCAAATCCGGTTCACTTGTACGCGCGCCGTCAAGGGATGCTCAGGTGAAACCAACCACTGTGCAAGCCCCAATCGATTCGCGGGCGCACCGTCGGGCAACGGAGGCAAGAACTGAGGCGTCGCGAACTTCACTTCGTCGCGCGGACTCAAATAGGCACCTCGATCGAGAACATGCGTTTGGCGAGGCTGCGCGTCGCTCATCACCATCACTCGCGGAATTTGATCGGCTTTGTATTCGGACAAATTCTTCCGCAAACGGTCGAGCTTGGCCAATGGAGGAATTTTGTCGCTGAATTCCCCCCGTACCTTCGCGTCAAAGTGGGCCTGCAACTGTTGATCGATGGCAAGCTTGTCCTCATCGCTTCGTTCACCGGCTGGCTTCGCAAGCAACGTGACAAGCGGCTCCGGCAACCCCGCAGCATCACTTTCATTGCCATCCGCTTTCAGCCCCGCTTTCCAAGCAGCCAGCGCGACTTCGATCGCTGGCTTCGCTTCCGCCTCCAATGCTGCAATCTGAGATTCAAAGGCTGCAATCCGCTGTCGATTTTCTTCCGTGGGTAGCTCGAGAACTGGACGACCGACTCGAATTCTTGATGAGTAGAACTGAGGCGTTCCGCTCTCGGGGACGCGGTTGAACGCATCCATCATCCTGTGTATCAATGTTGCTTGCCACCAAGGCTGATTATGAGCGTCCTTTTCGCAGCAACTTCAGCAAGAGCATCTGCATTTGCTGGACACGTTCCGGTTCACTCTCCGCTAAATCCGTGCTTTCGGTAGGATCCGTCGCTAGGTTGTAAAGCTCAGGGGAATCCTTGGGTAGCGTGACCTTTTCGCCGGTCCAGTCGGGTGCTCGCGTACAGCGAAGCTTCCAGTCACCATGACGAAACGCCAGCAGGCCGTGGCCGGTTTGCAAAATCGTGGTTGTACGAATCGGCTCACCAACACGCTTACCCAATAGCACCGGACTGAAGTCAAATGAATCGACACCAGCGGTTTTTGGGAGTTGTTGATTGAGGATTCCAGCCGTCGTTGCCAGTGTATCCGCCAGTGTGATTGTCTGGTTTGATTCGGTGCCCGCAGCGACTTTGCCAGGCCAGCGCACGATGAACGGCACGCGGAAACCGCCTTCAAAGTTGCTGCCCTTGTACCCTTGAAGGTCACCGTTGGTCTTGTGACCAAATTTTTCCCGCGCGTCCGTCTTCGCTGTCTTACTCTTTAAGGCGACATCGTTCGCTTCGCTCCTGAGATTCAAGTTCTTGCCGGCTCCACCAACATCGCTTTTCATGCCCCCATTGTCACTCGTGAAAATCAAGACCGTCTTATCGGCAATCCCCAACTCGTCGAGCGTCGCCATGATCTCCCCGACGTGGTAGTCGAGTTCGTGGATGTAGTCACCGAGTTGACCGATCTGGCTTGTGCCACGGAAATCTGCACGTGGAGTGATGTGCGTATGCGTTGCGACGAGAGCGAGGTAGACAAAGAAGGGTTTGGTAGAGTCTTCTTTGATGAACTCGATCGCTTTGGCTGTCAGTGTCGAATCGACCTCGTCATCGTAGCGGATCTCGGTCAATTGGCTTGTATCAGGTTTGCCGTCCAAATGCAGCACGCTGTCCTTGAGCCACTTCAAACGATGGTTTTCGACATAGGTCTTAAAGCCATCGCTATGGTTTGTCGGAAGACCCAGCGTGTAATCAAAGCCGATTTCAAGTGGTCCCGGCTTAATCAGCCCCGCCCAATTCTTGATACCGGATTCTCCGTAACCGAGATGCCATTTGCCAATGTGAGCGGTTCGGTAGCCTTGCTGTTTCATGAACCGTGGCAAACTCAATGCGTTGGGGTTAATCGTCAAAGGCGTTGTGTATCTGGCGGGCTCGCTTCTCAACGGGCCGCGACACGGATAGGCTCCTGTTAACAGAGCATATCGCGACGGTGAACAGACCGCTCCATTGGCATACGCCTGCGTGAACTTCATTCCTTGGGAAGCCAATTGGTCGATATGAGGCGTCATCACCTTCGATGACGGATAGTAGCACTTGATATCGCCTGTACCGACATCGTCGGAAAGGATGAATACGATGTTTGGCTTCTCTGCTCCGTTTGCGAAACAAGGGACGAGAGCGAGAAAGAAACTAGCAAGAAGCTTCATGGGATTTTCCAAACTTAGACGGGTACGGTTGGGCTGTCAGGCGAACGGCAGATGAAAACGTTTCCGCTCCAAAGTGGCGCTGTCCATCTAGGAGACAGGCAATGCGCGCGAAGGTTTTTTTCAACATGAGGCGTTCCAATTTGCCTCTGCCACGGAATTGGTGGGTAGCGGTTTGCCATCGTCATGCCGATTCTATCGGAGGAGAGACATCCAATGTGTATCATCCTCCCTCGACATTCCTTCTGCATTGTCATGCCGAAGAAAACCGCCAGCCTGGATACGATCACCCACCAATCCCGCGAAAGAGGCCCAATTGCTGATAATATGCCTTTGCCAGCCCCTATCAACGGCCGATCAGGTTGATTGCGTTGAGATCAGCTTCGGATTGCCCAATGCTGCCAGGCATCTTCCGAACGGATCACCGCCGCGTCGGATGGCTTCAAGCTGGCCGTCGATTTTCCCGACTTCACCCAAGGCAAGTGGAAGACCCGTAAGCCGCTGGAGATCATGGGAGTTTAGGTGGCGACAGAGCAAGCGTCATGTTCTCTGCGAATTGCGCTGCAGCGGCTTGTTCGGTCGATTCAACGAAACCGATGGAGAAACTTTGAGGCACCGAGCGAAGGTACTTTTTCATGCCGGCTCGACCGAAGCCAAACACGGTCATCTTTTTCTCCATCTGATAGAATCGATCCGGGTGTGAGTCATCTTCTGCGTGACTCAGCACCAGCATCCGCGGTTCTAGCTTGTCTCCGAATGCAATCCATTCGCCATCTCCGTTTCCTCCTGCCAAATCACCCTCGAAGTTTTTGGTCAGCGGGTGTTTCTTCTCATCCGCCGCGGTCATCCACCAATCGGAATCGTCATAGGACCCACCCGGCGTGCCTTCGTACAACACCCAATAGCTGTGACCTTTCGGCATTTTCGTCATCGTGAACGTGCAGGCTGTCGGCGTGAAGGTGTAGTGACCGGCCCACAAACCGTTCTCGGCGACGGCAGAAATGACGATGCGATCGGGTGACGATTCTTCGATCTTCGTCTCGCACGGATCGGTGCCGGAATTCCGAGCATGAAAGTAGCTGCCCGCTTGTTTGAAGACCGCGTTGGGAAAGCCACGGTATTCGCCCGCTGCGCCGGAGCCAGACTCCGGATGAAACCCAATCCAGTCGTTTCCGTCGCGATCGATCATACTCGCCAGCCCCGCGCCAACCTTATCCAGATCGTACGTCGCGTTCGGTGTCGTGATGCGGTAGCAGTCGATGTTGCGATGAAGCATGACGTTGGACAGGCCCATTTCGCCTGCCTTGAATTCCGACGATTCCGCTTGCCGTTGAGCCTTCGCGTTGCCAACCACGGCGGTTGCAATCACAAGTGCAAGGATCGTCGTTCGGCTCATAGCGTTGGCCTTGGTTTGTCGTCTTTCGCTCTGCGAGGGACGTGTTGCTCTCGGTGGTAACATCTTAGGCGGTCTGCACGACGAGGACGCCGCCGTCAGCTCGTTGGCAGCGTTCGTCGCCTCTCCTGCCCTCCACTGAGTTTCTATGGAAGAGTGTAACAAAACTCGACTTCGAGCCCTATCCCGACAAGCCTGACGGCGTTGCTCATCCTGCTGGAAGCTCCGGCTGAAAATTCAGCGCTGACCGATCGCGAGCGTGAACGGTTCTCTGGGGCCGTGAAGCACATCATCAAGATGAATTACCTGGAAGGCAGCACACAACGATCGCCGTTTCGAGCACTCAAGAATGGCTGGGTCGGCGTGTCATTCGGAAACGGTGCCTGGCCCACCAACGATGCGCTGACGGTGCTGCGAGCGTGGCGGTTGTTTGACGATCCCGAGTACCTGTCGGCGGCGCTGGATGATCGCTAGCGATCAATCTCGCTGTTACGCTGCTTTCGTTCCACATCGAGTGGTACACCAAGTTCGAAGATTGAGGTTGGCCCGCTATCTGGGTAGTCGATCCGCATGGTAAGTCGCTTGCTGCTATCTACTTTGAATCTCGACCATTGAACGGGCAATTTCGTGTCTGGATCGACTTGAAAAAGAACCGTATACGTCTCTTCGCTACCCTCATCGATTGCTCGAATTTGAAACTCATATTCCCAACGTTGAGTTCCATCTGACTCAATAACTCGATTCGTCTGTGAGACAATTTCATCGGGTCCGGAAAAATTGGAAATCGGTGCGCCTGTGGTCATTTCGTTAAAGAGATGCTCTAAGTGACCGAACTCACCTGGCATTGGGCGATAGTCGTCTTCGATCAACAAATGCTCGGATTCGCGATACCAACAGCTTGTGGAATCACTCGCTCGCTGGAAGTGCGCAAACTCGGTGTTACCAAACTTAGCGGCGAACACCCGAGGTTTGAAAGAAACCCACAACTCCATGGAGTCGCCATTGAAATGGACACCCGAAAAATGCACCCATGGCTTCTGCTGCACCCGCGTTGCAACCTGCCCCCATGCTTGTGGAGTGCTTTTCGGAAGCAATGGAACTCCGAGTACCATCCCGGTTGCGGCAGCAACCGTTGCGCCGACGAGTACTCTGCGTCGAGTCAGGTGAGATCTCGTAGACAACTCCGTATGAGTTTTTCCCGTGCCGATCGCATTTTTCAGTCGTTGTTCGACGACGCTTGGAACGGGTGAGCTCAGGTGCTGACTAACGAGTTCATCTACCCATTTGTTATCACTTGTTTGTTCATCCTTTGCCTCTCCGTTCGGCGCTAAGTGTTGAAGTAAGACAGAAAGTCTTTGACGAGCACGAGCATCATGGGCATTTCCGAGAATATTCCAGGCAATACGCATCAAGTTCCGCTCGATTGGCTGCACAATATGCTCAAAATCGTCTTTCGGCCGGTCCAAATCACGTTCCTGCAATCTTTACTCCGTGGGCTGCGTCCCTAACTGGATAGCGGCCCTATTATCTTCCTACAAGCACGAAGCGCAAGCGAGTGGATCACTTACGTCAAAACCCAATCGCGCGCTTCGTGCTTGTAATTGCAACGTGTCCGCTCCAAAGTGGCGTTGTCCAGCTGCTCTCTATGACTTAAACCGTAAGTCGCTACAGTTTTGTGTACAGCGGTTTCGAAAACGGGCGATATTTTCTCGCAGTTTTATCTCAATCCGAGCCCCGTTACGTCCCCCTATCGACAACTGATGAAGAGTCCACGTATGTCCAATTCCCTCCGACACCTGTCATTTCTATTGTCCGCGTTTTTGCTGCTAGCGTTGGATTGCCAATTGGCTTCTGCGTTGATCATGGGGGGGACGGGTAACAAACCGGTTCGTGACGCGGGTTGGCCGCGGGGGGCGATCGAGGTTGCGAACCTGACGACGCGAATTGCGTGGTGGGAGGGGCCACCATTCGGCGGCGGCGAGTGGCATTTCGAGTATCGCGGTACGACAGCCGAGTTGCAGGCGGCAGTCGACGCCTTCTCCAACGTGCTAGCCCCGCGGCTGGAGCTGGTCGTGCATGACGGCACTCACGAGAGTTTTTGGATCAAGACCAGCGACAAACAGGCTGACGCGTCCGTGAATTGGGTGTTCACCGTCTGGGTACCGGCCAACTGGAACCATCTGTACAACAATCCTCGCAGTTACTTCTCGGCCGACCAGCCCAACTTCCGCCAGCCCGTGGCCGCACCGCGATTGGACGTGTACGTCGGTGGTCAAATCGATTGGAAAGCGATACGCCTGCCGTCTAACGTGGTCGTTACGGACTCGCGGCTCGAAGCGAACGGTTTCGCACCCGATGCCGGTGGCGTGATTCAAGGAATAGTATGGGATATGGCGACAGGGAAGCCAATCGCGGCGGCTCGTGTTCGTGTCGGCGACGATGTCGTGACCGGCGAAACCGATGCGGATGGCCGTTTCACGATCGAGCGGATACCAGCGGCCGGGTACTTCATTGTGATCGACGCGGATGGTTACGCCCCAAAACGAATCGAATGGACAACGGTCACGAGGACTTCGTTTCAGCGTTTCGACGTGTACTTGTCCGAAGCGAAAGAGCTTCGAGGTCAGGTCGTCAATGTCGACGGTCAACCGCTTTCGGAGGTCAAGGTACGACTATCGAACGTCGTCGCCGTGAACGGATTGGGATATCCATCGGGCGGTGAATCGACCGTGATGACCGACAACGATGGCCAGTTTGTATTTGGTGCTCTGCCGCAGGGAATCGTCCAATTGGCCTGTCACAAAGAAGGCTATTACTACAACTCGGTCCTCAACGAGCATCACATCGACGACAGTCCGCTGACGCTACAGATGGTCCGGTCGGGACAAGTCGACATCAGCGTCGTGGATGCTCAAGGCTTGCCCATCACATCAAAGTTCATTGTGGAACTGGAGCCCGAAGGCGGATTACGAGTCGGCAGTTGGGGAGGGTCGTCCAACGTTGGTGATGACGGAACCGTCACATTCAAGGGCATTCCGCCGGGACAGTACCATGTGTGGGGCAAGCCGAACCCGGGTCGAGCCGATGCGAAAACGAAGGTTCATCCCGTAACGATTGCCGGCGACGACAAACACACCATCGAGCTGCACTTGGAGTAACGTGAAAAAGGGGACGGGGGTCGTTTCGTGACCACACGCCCAGAGGTGACCTAAAGTGCGAGTCGGACTTGGTGGCACCCGATGTCGGTAGGTGGCCTCCGATCTCTGAAGAGGAAGCTGTTCCGAACCTGCTTAGCGGCCTGGGGGAATGGTCAGCAAGAAGGGTTCAGACGATCCGTCGGGTAAGGCGTCAGAAATCATCGATCCGGCTACCACGTCATCCCAGTTATGGAACAAAAGCAAATCAAAACCCGGGTTCATGTTTTTGACTTGGCACGAGCAAGGGCCAGCCATGAATGTGCAGGCCATATCGATCGTTGCGGGCTTGATCCCTCGACCAACTAGCGCATACAACACTCGGCCACGCCCGAAAACAGGAAATGCTTGCGGCTCGGTCTGCGACAAGTCAGGCTCGCTACGCGTCAGTGCGGCTAACAAAAATGCTTCCTGTGGATCTTGGCGGTCAAGCGTCACGATCGAGAATTCGATTCGGAGGGGGATCTGGTTTTTTTCCAATCGCAGCGGGTCAATGTCCAGCTCTTCTGCGGTGGGTACCGTCAGCTTTTGTTGGCCGGCGGCCAAGCGTTGCTCCAGTGTGCGGATTGCCAAGCTGTCTTTATCCGCATCACCGCAGGGAACAAAAATCCAGACGGCTGATTGTCCACTGCCGAGCCGCTGAGCCACTTCCTTTCGTACGGGCGAATGCAGCATTCGATCGACAGCGTCGCTGGTGAACGCGCCTGCCTCGATCACGCGATCGGGCACCTGCTCTGACGAATGCGGATAGAGCACGATCATGAGTGGCAAGCCGTTGGGCTGATGTTGCTTCCACATCGCGAGCATACGTTCGTCGCGAATCGCCGCCACGTCGGCTGTCACCACTTCAAAATTGGCTCCGCGATCCGCCTCGGCCGTTTGCAAACGCTTTAGGCTGGACTGTGAAGTCGCGTCGAGCGGTCCGGACGAAAGCACGATCACTTGGTACTTATCGGCCGACCAACGTTCAAGTGCGTAACGAAACACCGGGACTTGGCAAGCCATCAAAGCGGCGGCCGAAGCAGCAACTGCTGCGGCGGCCAACAGAAAAATGGGTAAAGGCTTCTTCATATCAACGAACTCTTGCCGATTTCAGTGTTTTTCGATTTCGATACCCGACAGGACGGCGGTCCCCTGTTTGGGAACGAACCGCAATCGTAGATTGCCCGCGATGGGGATTTGTTCTAGCAAATGCTCGGCGGTCTGCTGGCCCGAACCATCGGCTGGATCGATCGTCACGTTGCTCAGTACCAACTCGTCTTGTGCATGAACATCGAATACTCTTCGCCCCTGGCTGGCAATTGGCGAGCACGAGAAATGCAGACGCACATCGTAGCGGTGAACGGGATCGTCGACATCCGCCGCCGTGGCAACCACCGGTTGCTTACTGCGCGGGTTCGCCACCGCTTCGGCTTTCGATGTCGCGTCGGTCTTTTTTGAATTCGATTTCTTTGTCGCCGCCTTCGCAGGAGGCGACTTGATTCGCATGCCAATCCGCAATTCGGTCAGGTCCTCCAAACCCGACGCCAGCACCCATGGCCGATCCACGCCTTTGACCAGCGACGAGTGATGTTGAAATGGCTTGGCCTCGGCATTGGTTTCGATATCGATGGGAATGGAGTCGCCAGCCATGACGGGGTACTCCATCCACAATTGACCGTCGGGTTGTCGGCGATGGCCGGGCGCACCGAAGTTGAGCGCCAAACGCTTGAACAACTGATTTGGCGTTGCGCTGTTTGCGATCAGGTCAATCGTCCACACATCGATGTCAGGCATGTGAACCAGGGCCAACGAGGTTTGGTTCTGGTACGCGCAACTGCACGTTCGCGTGTAGTCTGGCGCATTGAGCACGCCGTTGGCCACGACGAGGTTGGAGGTGCAGCCTGATTTGAAGCCACCCAAGTTGCCCGTGCCACCTTCGGTCAACAGGTCGTAAAAACCTGCGGCGCCCGAACGGAAAGTAAGCATGTTTTCACTGGCAATGATGTTGTTACAACCGTAAGCACGCGTGATCCTCCATGGCTGTGTCTCTCCTGTCAGCGGGTTCTGAATCATCTTCCGCTTGCCGTTGAGCAAGTGGAAGGCGCCCGCCGATTCCGTGTAGGAGTTGGCGTTGGTGATGATCCAATCATTGTGCAGGATGCAGGGTCCCGAGTAGTCCAGGTCCGGGTTCTGCCACTTGATCGTCCCATCGGCCGCATGGTAGACCGTCATGCCGTGGCCGGTTTCTGCTACCAAACGATCGCTGGCTTTTGCGCCAGCTTGAAGCAGCAGGTCGAACTGAGGCGAATAGCCCAGCCACGTTCCAAAAATCCCCTCCTCAACTTCCCATAATGTCTGACCGGTTTGACAATCCACGGCCAGGATCCGGTAGTCGTCAGGCTCGGGTTGGCCACGGCGAGACAAGGCTTCTTCGATTGGCTTGGGGTTTTTGTCCAGGCAATAGAGTTTGCCGCCACCAGCGACAATGCCGTTGTGCCAGAAGCTGTGCTTGGCCATGACCTGCCATTTTTGTTCGCCCGTATGCCGATCAAAACCGATCAGTCCTGTGCTCGCCGCGCGGTCGAAGCTCTTCGAACCGAAGCCAGCTTTGTTGAGAGTCAGGCCTTCGTCCGACTCGAACTCCAATTCATGACGTTCGCGATACTTGGCGAAACCCAAACCGCCAAGGAGCACCTCTTCGTAGACGCCGATATAGCCCCACTCGGGTTGATCGCCGTTTTCATCGCGCGGCAGTTCGATTTGATGGAGCGTTTCTCCGGTCAGCGGGTCGAGTGCCAGGCAGGCGTTGCCGACCAGCATGTAAACTCGATCTTCGGTCACGACATAGTTTGTCCCTCGGGCATTCGCGCCGGGGATGTGAACTTGATTGTATTTGGGATCCAGTGGCGTATCTTCGTACGTCGTATCAAAATAGACGTCGAACGTTCCTAGGTCACCAAAGTCTCGCTTCCAGATGACACGGCCCGTGTAGACATCGCGGCAGCTAAGGCTATTCATACCTTGGATATACAGCCGCCCATCAACGACTTGCTCCGGTGGTCCGTGGCCATGCCGCGGCAGCACGTCCGTATTGCTGTTGCCGCCAAACCAGAGCACGCCCAAGGGTAGCTTGACTCGGCTATCGTTGGATTTGAGCGTATTGGCCACGTCCCCATATTGGTGCGTCCAATTGGAGGAACCTGGCAGGGCACCGATGCGGCTGACACAGACTCCATCATCGCGATCCTCCACCTGAGCCTTTTCGAGCCTCTGTGCATCAACGAGCGCTACCAAGTCCTCCGCGTTAATCTCAGCAGCACTTTCATCCCCACTGCGATCGGAGGTTATCAGATGCATCGTTCCTCCATAGGGACGCACCGTTTGATACAAGCTGGCTAGCGTTTCGGATTGACCGCTTACTTTGTTTGCATCGTTCGCCGACTGCGTACTTCCGGCTGTGATCTCATCTACGATCTCCACCACAACATCGGGTGCGATGAACACCATGTGCCCCACGTACTGCGGCGCTCGAAAGGCAGCAGCCGGGGCATGATGAACGGTGACACCTTCGATGCCTTGCGAATCGAGCTGATCCCGCATCCGATGAACACGGCGGATGTCAGAATCGACCATGGCCAATTGCACAAACGGTGATTCGCTGGCCAACGTGCGGGCAATGCCCGAATCGGTTGAGCCATACCAAAAAGCATAACCTTCGGCCGAAGAGCTACTGAGCATCCTTTTTACGATTTGCAGGTCAGCTGTGTTGGTTTCCCAGTCGGCTGTCGGACCGCTGTCCGTTGCGTCTTTGGGTTTGACCCTATTTCCCTCAACCGGCAACTCGGCGGGCGGCGCGGGGGAAGTCGCACTGTCGCCAAAGGCGAGCAGTTTGCCGTCGAGCGTGACCGCGAAGATTTTTTCGGACGCAACCAGCAATCGCTCGATGTGCTCTTCACAAGGCAACTGAAAGACGATGCTCGCCGGTTTGTCTTGCGTGGGCAAGCGAATCGCGGTGATGTGGTTGTGGCCCGCAGCGATCAACTTATCACCGGCCAGAATCAAATCGCCGCGTCCATCCGCGGCGATTTCCCAGATCAACTTTTCGTCCGTTCCAAAAGCGCGAACCATGGGTTGGTCGTCGGCCATCTCTGCCGAATAGATGATACCGGCATGCAACACGGGTTCGTTAGGCATAAAGGCCGTTTTCTTTCCGGTGGTTAGTTGAAAGGCTCGTGTTCCCTTTTCACGAGTGTGCACATAGAAGCGATCGTCTGCCGCTGCGACAAACGATCCGCCCGTTCCCTTGCCGCCCTCGTTTAACTCAAAATAGCGCAGTTCGCCTGTGGCCCGGTCGAAGACGGCGGGAACCGATCGACCGCCCGGCACGATCAACTCACTTTCCGTTGCCACCAGGGCACCTTGAGGCGCCACGCCGGCGAAGGAAGGTGCGCTATGCGGTTGCTTGATGTACTGGGCTCCGGTGCTATCGTTGAGCCACCGGATCTCGCCGGACTCCGCATCGAGTGCATAAATGAAGGTGCCCATGAAGGGCCATATGCTGGCGGCGAAGTAGACTCGACCCTCACGCACCACGGGACCGCCGCGAGCTGGCCAAGCGGAGGTTAGCCGTCGATTTCCGATCACATGTTGAGCATTGGGTGCACCGCTGAATTTCCACTCAGGCGTTCCATCTGCGGCGTTAACACAGTATAGGAAGCCATCGTCGCTGCAAAAGTAGACTTTGCCCTGCCATCCCACCGGGGGCAAACGCACAGGAGCTTCCGTAGCGAACGACCACAGTTCGCGTCCGGTACTGGCATCCAGCGCTAGCAATTTGTCTTGATCATTGAAACCGACGAACATTCGTCCATCGACGACGATCGGTTCGAAGATGCGATCGTAGGTCATCAAATCACTATTGAGCGGATCGTCCCAGGCGGGCACCCGCTGTGTGAATTCTCGCTGCCATAGCGGGCTGAGCGAATCAGATACGCTGTTGGTACTTGCCGCCGAACGCTGCGCATCACTGCGCCACATGGGCCAGTCGTCCGAGGCGCAAGCGACAAAAGGAACTTGAGCTACAGCGATCGCGGCTACCAGCAGCAGATTGATGCGGCCACAAACAGAAATAGGGGTTAGGTGCATAGGTAGGCATTATTCATTGATTGTTTCGAGCATTCGTTCCCAATTCATCAATTGTGAATGGCATCGAGATGCGTCGACTGCGTAACCAAGCCAAACGCGGTCAGGCAGCAGGAAGTTTCGTCGAAGAGAAAGTGGCGGGAAAGCCGTAGCAAACGCCGTCTCCAGTATAGACCCCCGACGACCCAGGGGCTCCGCACTGCGGCGTGTTTTAGCATAACCGAGTTTGGCCGAACGACTCAAGCGACGCTCCGACGTCGTGAAAATCGCGGTTTCCTGACCTCGCGTCCCAAACGTCTCGACAGACAATCCGACCGGCTCGGGCAAGGAATGTTCGAGATTTGTTCGCCAAAAACGCCGGTTTTATCTTATTGACCCCACGCCGTGACCCGACGTGTCACAGCGGAGATTTCCTGCACGTCGATGGCATTTCGTCATCACGATTGAAGTGGGATGATCCACAAACGCAAGAAGCGATCGGTTTTGATGTAGGATGTTAAAATGCTTCGTCCACAGAACCAACTGATCAATGGGCAGATGTGGCCGCGGGGGGCGAATTGGATTGCAGATCACTCCACTCGAATAGGAACCCTTTCGTTGCCAAGTTTTAAAAGCCCTGGCAATTTGGAAATAGAAAACGATTATGCAAGAGATTATCAAGCGGCTGGAAGAAAAGCGTGCCGCCGCCGAACTTGGTGGCGGACAGCGACGGATCGACGCGCAGCATAAGAAAGGCAAGCTGACGGCGCGCGAGCGAGTCGAGTTGCTGCTGGATCCCGGTGTGTTCGAGGAATGGGACATGTTCGTCGAGCACCGTTGCAAGGATTTCGGCATGGACGAACAGAGCATTCCCGGTGATGGCGTGGTCACGGGGTACGGAACGGTGAACGGGCGAGTCGTCTTTGTATACAGTCAGGATTTTACCGTGTTTGGAGGATCGCTTTCCGAAGCGCACGCGGAAAAAATCTGCAAAGTCATGGACCATGCGATCAAAGTCGGAGCCCCTATTATTGGCATCAATGATTCTGGTGGCGCCCGGATCCAGGAAGGGGTGGCTTCGTTGGGTGGTTACGCCGATGTTTTCCAGCGGAATGTCCTCGCGTCGGGGGTTGTGCCGCAGATTTCTTTGATCATGGGGCCCTGTGCGGGAGGAGCCGTCTATTCTCCTGCCATGACGGACTTCATCTTTATGGTCAAGGACAGCTCGTACATGTTTGTGACCGGACCCGACGTGGTAAAGACGGTGACTCACGAGGAAGTGACACAGGAACAGCTTGGTGGTGCCGTTACGCATTCGACTGTTTCAGGTGTTGCGGACCGGGCCTTTGAAAACGATGTCGAGGCGCTCGCGATGCTGCGGCGATTTATTAATTACTTGCCTGCCAACAACCGCGTCGCGGCACCGCGTCGGCCAACCCCTGACCCTGCTGACCGGATCGAACCCTCGCTCGACACGCTGGTGCCTGATTCACCGACCAAGCCCTACGATATCAAAGAGCTGATTCTCAAGATTGTCGACGACACCGACTTTTTTGAACTGCAGCCGGAACACGCAAAGAACATTGTGACAGGACTGGCTCGAATGGAGGGGTATCCTGTCGGAATCGTCGCCAACCAGCCGCTTGTGTTGGCTGGCTGTCTCGACATCAAGTCATCGATCAAAGCGGCCCGTTTCGTTCGATTCTGCGACGCTTTCAATATCCCTTTGTTGACACTTGTTGACGTGCCCGGCTTCATGCCGGGCACGGCTCAGGAATACGGCGGAATCATCAAGCACGGTGCAAAATTGCTATACGCTTACGCCGAAGCGACGGTGCCCAAGGTGACTCTGATCACACGCAAGGCTTACGGTGGGGCCTATGATGTGATGTCATCGAAACACTTGCGAGGCGACGTCAACATTGCTTGGCCCAGTGCGGAAATTGCCGTCATGGGGCCCAAAGGTGCTGTTGAAATAATCTTCCGCAAGGAATTGGAAGACCCTGAGAGAATTGCCGAGTTGACCGAAGAGTATCGAGTCAAATTTGCCAATCCCTTCATCGCGGGCCACCGTGGCTTTATCGACGATGTCATCATGCCGCGAATGTCCCGCAAACGCATTTGCCGATCGTTGGCAATGCTACGAACCAAAAAACTTGAAAATCCATGGCGAAAGCACGGAAACATTCCGCTTTAGGATCGTGCCAGAATTGAATCTCTGCTTCGTTTGTAGGACGGCCTGTTGAAGCCATCCCACGACATCCTTTTTGCGGCCATGCTTTGTTGATCAGGCAACCTGGATCGACGGACAACGAAATTCGAGCGCAAGATACTATTCATGTTTAACAAAATCCTGATCGCCAACCGCGGTGAAATTGCATGCCGTGTGATCAAGACCGCCCGCCGCATGGGCATTGCCACGGTGGCAGTCTATTCCGATGCGGACCGTGACGCGCTGCACGTCTCGATGGCCGACGAAGCAGTCCACATCGGTCCTCCGCCTTCGGCACAAAGCTATCTTGACATCAACAAGATTGTGAAAGCGTGTTTGGACACGGGCGCACAAGCGGTTCATCCCGGCTACGGATTCCTGTCCGAAAACGCCGCCTTTGCCGAACGACTGGCAAGCGAGGGAATCGTGTTCATCGGTCCGAATGTCCATGCAATCCAAAGCATGGGAGACAAGATTACCTCGAAGAAACTGGCTCATGAGGCAGGAGTCAATACCGTCCCCGGATGTGCCGACATCATCGAGTCGGCCGATGCAGCCGTTCGGGTTGCCCAGCAGATAGGCTACCCCGTCATGCTCAAAGCCAGCGCTGGAGGTGGTGGTAAAGGGATGCGTACTGCGAGTAACGATGACGAGTGCCGCGAGGGATTTGAACGCGCCACCGGGGAAGCCAGAACATCCTTTGGCGATGATCGGGTCTTCATCGAAAAGTTCATCGTACAGCCAAGGCACATTGAAATCCAAGTCGTAGCCGACAAACACGGTAACGTGATTCATCTTGGTGAGCGAGAGTGTTCGCTGCAACGGCGCCACCAGAAAGTGATCGAAGAAGCGCCTTCCCCCTTCCTGAACGATGAGACGCGATCGGCGATGGGGGCCCAAGCGGTGGCACTGGCGCGGTCGGTCCACTACGAGTCGGCTGGCACCGTTGAGTTCATTGTCGATCGTGACCACCATTTCTACTTTCTGGAGATGAATACTCGGCTTCAGGTAGAGCACCCGGTGACCGAGTTTGTGACCGGACTCGATTTGGTGGAGTTAATGATTCGTGTCGCTGCCGGGGAAGTGCTCCCCTTGGCTCAGTCGGACGTCCAGCTCAATGGGTGGGCCATTGAGGCCAGAGTCTATGCCGAAGATCCGTTACGCGGCTTCCTGCCGAGTATCGGGCGACTCGTCCGATACTTGGCGCCACCTGCCTCCGATACCGTTCGCGTGGATACGGGCGTCTTTGAGGGTGGCGAAGTATCGATGCACTACGATCCCATGATCGCCAAGCTGATTACCTTTGGCATGACCCGCGACAGCGCGATCGACCACATGCGTGAAGCACTCAATGAGTTTTATGTTCGCGGCGTGTCGCACAATATCAGTTTTCTTTCTGCGTTGATCGAGCATTCGCGGTTCCGCAAAGGCGACATCAGCACGAACATGATCGCGGAAGTTTATCCAGACGGATTCCACCCCTCCGATCTGGTCCACGACAATCCCGCTTTACTGATTGTCGTGGCGGCGGCGATTCACCGATCCTACATGGACCGGGCCGCCGGGATTAGCGGCCAAATGCCCGGGTATGAACAAAAGGCGGATGATCACTGGGTCATCCTGTTCGACGGTCATCCGTCCCTGGTTGAGATCCGACCCGTCGACGGTGGTCATCAAGTGATTTACGGTTCCGAGTCGTATCTCGTGTTGAGCGATTGGCAGTTCGGCCAACCCTTGTTCCGTGGAACGGTCAATGGTCAGTTATGCTGTATTCAGGTGGAACGGCGAAACCTGTTTTACCGCCTGTTTCATCGGGGATCGCAGTTGGACATCATGGTTTTGACAGCTCGCGCCGCAGAGCTGTTGGCCTGCATGCCGGTCAAAGAACCGCCGGATATGTCGAAGTTCTTGCTTTCTCCCATGCCGGGTCTGCTCACCCAATTGAAAGTGCAGCCGGGTAGTGAAGTCCGATCCGGCCAGGATCTGGCTGTGGTGGAGGCGATGAAGATGGAGAATGTGTTGCTGGCTGAGCAGGATGGAATCGTGGCGAAGGTCCTTGCCAACGTTGGTGACACGTTGGCAGTGGATCAACCGATCTTGGAATACGAATCGGCGAATTGAATGAATCCTCCCGTACAATCCGATCCTCGGTCCGCTGCGACACTCGACTTTGATTTCGGCCAGATCCTTCGTGCTCGATCCGGCTTCGATCGAAACCGGAAGGATCTCTTGGCCAATCGTTTCCACCAAGCAACCCGCTGGTTGCTCGTACAACTGGATCACCAAGTCGTACTGGCCGGGTGGAACGCCGTCGATTTGCAGCATTCCGTCTTCGCTGAGTTTGACGTAATGGTGCGGCTTTGTACCAAGCCATGGGGAGAAGTCGTCACTTTGCAGCATGGACTGATCAACCATTTGATCGGTAGCAATGTTCTGCGATTCAGCGTCTTCGGGTAGCGGCAGCCCAGGCTTGCGGCTGATGAGATAGTTGATTGACCACTGCTTGCTTAAACCGTCATTGTCGCGCCCCGTCGCGATGACTTTTCCCACAACTCGCCTGCCTTCACTGCCCAAGCGTAGGCTCTTCGTTTCACCTGGCTGCAGCTTGACTGCGATCGACTGACTCGACGTCATTGGCGAACCTTCCCAAGGGTTCCATCCGATGGCAGGTCAATCTCTGCGAACCTGCGATCGTTGAAAACCCTGACGAGTTGCGGCTCGAATGTGGCAGGAAGCTCAAATCGGCTATTGCCAGAGATTTTCATCGCAATTCCGAAGCTGGAATCGGGACGCTCCATTCGAAATTGCGGAGCCGACGTTGGTGTACCGACCGCCACCATGAAATCGAAGGCGCGTGTGCCATCCGGATTCACCACTTGAGCTTCAATTGGCGCCGCAGACTCTAATTGAAAGTCTTCACGCAGTGGAGCGTCTCCAACTTCCATCGACTTGTTTGAAAAGGCGGTCCGGTAACCGTCGGCTTCGATTCGGACCATGTAGCGGTTGCCCGTCTGCCCATGGCTTTCAATTGGAATCTCGAACTTACCCTCCTTCGCTTGGAGGCGATCTTGAAAACTGGTTGAGTAGAAGTCGGGTCGAAAAGCCTTCACAGGCACGACCGAAAACTCTCCGATCGGCTTGCCTGTTTGCTTGTCGGTCACCGTGCCAAAAATTTTCATTTGCGGCGACAATTCGATTCGGTGTGGCTGTTCCCTGGCAACCAACCCGACTTCCGTCGTTACAAACCCCTGTTTGCCGAGGCGATAGACAACCGCGTCTTCGGGAGCCCAGTCCCATTGGTAGATCCCCTTGGAATCCGATTTTCTTGGAATCCCACTCTCAGGAACACTGGAGCGCTTTTCGTTGTAGATCGCTTCGGTCCCTCGCCACTGGCCGATCCCAACATAGACATCTGGGATCGGCTGACCGTCGTGGTCAACGATTTCAAGAGTGAGAGGGTTGCCGACTTTCAACTCAAAATCGAGGTCCTTTGACGACGGATCGAGATCGAAGTTGACCTGCTGAGGCGCGAAGCCCGGTGCAAGTACGGTGACTGGGTACTGACCAGGACTCAATGGTAAGCTTTGATAGCTCCCTATTGGCTAACCGCCAGACAAGCTGGTGCCCAAACGCCGACATCGAAAAACGATCGGCCACGAATCGGTGCGATTGGTGTCGGAGGCCAAGGGTCGCGCTGCCGTACTACAGCACCAAGGCTGGCCCGTTTGAAGCGACCGACGTGCCGAAGCAACTCGATTGGGACCTCTATCAAGGGCAAGCACCGCAGCACGAATATTGTCGACAACGGACCCATCAGAATTTCCGTTGGTGGTATGAATACGCTGGAGGGATCATCACCGACTGGGGCAACCATCATATGGATATTGCTCATTGGGGTGCTGATTGCGAATTGACCGGCCCGACGTCGATCGAAGCGCGCGGCATATTCCCGAACAAAGGCCGCGAGGGCTGTTTCAATACGGCTGATCGCTTTTTCTCCCGAATGACCTATCCCGGCGGCGTCGAACTGCTCTACTTCTCCTCGATCAACGATCGGCGACTCTACGGCGGCGTCGCCCTTGGGCACGAAGCCATGACGCCAGAAAAAACCAACGCCCTCTTCGGAGAGGACTGTCCAGACGAAATCAAAGCCTTCGACCGAAACGGCATCATGTTCATCGGCGACAAAGGACGTGTCTTCGTCAATCGGGGCGGTGTCTACGGAGGCCCGGTCGAAGAGTTGAAGGAGACGCCCCTGCCAAGCGACGCATGGCGAGCCAAGCCAAGCCTGGATCATATGGGGAACTTCTTTCACTGCTGCTCGACGCGAGAGGAGCCGGTCTCGCCCGTCCGGATCCAGCATCGAACGATTACCGCGTGTCACTTGACGAACATCTCGCTTCGACTGGGACGGAAGCTAACGTGGGATTCGACCGAAGAGCAAATCGTTGGTGACAAAGAGGCGGCCACATGGGTAGCTCGGCCGCAGCGCGAGCCGTACACGATCAAGGCGTAGCGCCGGTCGATAATGCTAGGGTTCCTCCGAAGCCGGCCAGTTGAGAGAGCTAGAAAAGCATCTCCTCCGGGAGAGACCGCCTCCGCCACATTGACGGACTCAAGTGGCCGACAGGTGGCGAATTACATCGGCACTCAGGTTTCCGTGGATCGACAAGAGATCAAACCAGCCAACGACCAAGCCGGTTGGTGGCAACTGAACGTCCTCAAAGCTTCGACGGGCGTGCTAGACAAGGGCTCATCCAATGGAAACATGCGTAATACCCAGAACCGAGGTTTTTGAAGGGACGCGCCGGTGTCCAATGATTGTTGGTTACGATAGGTAACAAGGGCCAGCAGAACAGCCCAGATCAAATTGCTAAAGCGGAACGACGGATGAGTGAAGCACGGGTCGACATCGAGACCTTCCCGTGGAGGCCTAAAAAGTGACAAACGATACAAACTCTTTCGGTGCCAGGACATGATCGATCAATCGGGTGCGCGACTTTCGCGACGTGTTGCGTTGCAATCCTTGGCGTTTGCTGGCTGCGTTGGGGTGACGGGCGGACGCCTGAACGCCGCCGAGTCGGGTTTCCGAGACTACCTGATGGGGCTTCGCAAACCCGATGGCGGTTTCGGCTGGAGTGATCAGCCCGGCTCTCACTTGGTTGCGACGCATGCCGTGGTTGGCTGTTGCGTCGCGTTACAAATTGAGTTGACCGACGTCGAGATGCTGGCGGAGTTTGTGCGACGCGAACATCCGGCGGCTTTCAAGCCGCCGAAGCAGCACTATCGAGAATTCGATTTGCAACAGATCGAGACGTTGCAGTGGCTCGGCCAGGATGTTTCGGCGTTTCATGCGAAGGCCGTTCGTTGGAAAGCGCCGATTCCCTACGCCAACCAATATGAGAAGCATGCCTATCCAATCTTCTGCAAGCAGATTGCAACCCTGCTTTGCAGAGACAAATTAAATCTGTCGTGGGATGATTTGAACGAACCCATGCGAGTGTATGTTGCTCAGCGCCGACGTCCCAACGGCAGCTTCAACAACACACCCAGCGACGATGGCAGCGACGGTCACGTCGTCGCAACATGGTGGGGGTTGCAAGCGGCAAGTTTGTTCGGGCAGGTCAGTGAATTGCGAGAGCGTCTGGTCCCATGGTTGCAAGCGTGTCAGCAAAACGACGGGGGATTCACCTGGCAACCCAACCCATCCATGTCCGCACGGAGCACGGTCACCTACACGCGAGCCGCTCTGCGTTCACTCCAACTGTTCAATGCCAAGCCGCTCGACCAACAGGCTGCGGCAACGTTTCTTCGCAGCCTGAAGAATCCCGATGATGGTTTTGCGGAGCGGCCGGGTTGGCTGTCCAATCCGTTGTCGACCTATCACGCCGTTGATGCACTCGCCAGCTTGGAAATCGCCGCAGAGGCAGATCGGCTGCGTCTCCAAAGGACTCAAACTTCCGGTGCCACCCAGGCGGTCCCACTTCCCCAAAAGTTGAGAGTTTTCTCTGCTCAAATTCAGTCCCATGGAACCGGCAGTCCTCGCGATGCCGTGTTGCTCGCTCAGCGACTGGGAATCCACCTATGGGGCGCGAAGAACGCGAAGCCGGAATGGATTGCGGCGGCCCAGCGGATCGCCGATCAAGACGGCGTGGCGGTTCAGTTCGCGGTTGCCAACGAAGACTATGGGACTTGGATCGAGGTTCCCGGCGAAGGGACTTACAGTCACATGAGTGATATCATGGCGGAGAACGCCAGCGCGGCGGAGGGTGCTTTGACGCGCGGCAAAGTACTGACTTGGGACGAGTATCGAAAGAAACGATTGCAGCCACTGGAGAAAGCCGGTGGACGTTTGATATGGCAATTCGGGGAAAACGAAGACCTCGTGCGGTTGTTGTTGGATGACTCGTTGGATCGTGGGGGATTCGCCGCGATCAGCACGTTTCATTTCGGCAACCCCGATTTCACCGACACCGAACCGTTCCTGCATCTTTATCGTGGGCAGATTCCATTTGTCGCACTGCAGGACGCACACGGCCCACAACCGTGGTGGTTTGCCGACATGACCACCGGCTTCCGCACGCTGTTCCTGGCGGAGGAACCTAGTTGGGACGGTTGGCTCAAAGCACTCCAATACAACTGGACGATCGCTGTTCGCCGCGACGCACGGACTGACAACCAACTGATCATGCACTCAGCGTCTCAGTCACTCTCAGACTATGTCATACAGAGGCAGGAGCAATGGAGCTGGTGGCTGGAGGGAGAAAATTCGAGACCGATGAGTTCTCTCGTCGCGATTGGTCCAGACGACACCTTTGAAACTGGCTGCCCAGCGAAGGGGATTGCGATCCGAGTCCGCTGTGCCTGGTCCAACACCGGTCAAGGGTTGCTGAAGGAACCCCTGTCCAAGTTGTTAAGCCTGACCGTGGATGGGCAAGTCGTCCCGACGCGTGAAATCCGCAGCCAGTCCAAAAATGGAAAATGGAATGATATCCACGATCTGTACGAGATGCCCGAGGGAGTGAGAGGCCAACATCAGGCCGAGGCCCGCGTTCACGTCCTCTCAACGGGCGAACAAATCATCGAGTCCATTCGGTTTTAAGCCAGAAGACGATGATGCTTCCCAACGCAACGCACCACTCGCAAGCCATGTCGATCGTGCCGAGGATTGGCGATGGGGCTCCCTGTATCGCTGGCTGGAGAAGGCAGGTCCCTTGCCACTGTGGGCGAAGGAGTAACTTCCTCAGCCGTGATGGCGGGCGGCAAGGTACTGGTGATCCTTCGGCATGGATTGGACTTGGGCTATCGGCTTTCTGCCAAAAACCGCTTGCGATTGACGGGGCGGTGTACGACCGAAACGTGCGAAACCCCTTGAAATGCATGCGAAAGCTGTCGTTTCCAAAAAGAATTTTAGAATCTTGCATCCAGTTGGACCTGTCTTGCGAATAGTACTGTGACCCGGCCGGTCACCTGAAACTTTTGCAACAACTCAACAACTATTTGGATGTCAAACATGAAGATTCAACTGAAGGGCCTCGCGGCTGTCGCGTTCGGAGCATTGCTATCCACCTCGGCCATGGCTGCCGACATCGTCGATACCGCAGTGGGAGCAGGAAAGTTCAAGACCCTAGCAGCCGCACTGGGTGCCGCTGACCTAGTGGAAACCCTCAAGGGCGATGGACCTTTCACTGTCTTCGCACCGACCGACGATGCTTTCGCCAAATTGCCCGAAGGAACGATCGCAACTCTGCTAAAGCCTGAAAACAAGAACTCTTTAGCCGGCATTCTGACCTACCACGTCGTACCCGGTAAAGTCATGGCAGGACAGGTTGTAGACCTGAAGGGTGCCAAGACCGTCAACGGCCAACGCGTCGACATCAAGGTTGACGGTTCAAAGGTCATGGTCGACGGTGCAACCGTCGTCACGGCCGACATCGTTTGCGACAACGGGGTGATCCACGTGATCGACTCGGTCATTCTACCAGCCGACAAAACCATTCCAGCAACTGCTGCTGAAGCCGGACAGTTCAAAACACTGCTCGCAGCCGCCACGGCCGCCGGTTTGGCAGAAGTACTCGGAAGCGAAGGACCGTTCACGGTCTTCGCACCCACCGATGAAGCCTTCGCCAAGTTGCCAGAAGGCACTGTCGGAACGCTGCTCAAGCCAGAAAACAAGCAGAAGCTTGTCGACATTCTCAAGTACCACGTTCTGTCGGGTCGGGTTTACTCCGAAGATGCCGTCGCCGCCAAGTCCGCCAAAACCTTGGAAGGTTCGGCGATCTCGATCCGCGTCACCGACGCTGGTGCGATGATCAACGATTCCAAGCTGATTGCAACGGATGTCGACGCATCGAATGGCGTCATCCACATCATCGATTCGGTCCTGATGCCTCCCTCTAAAACCGCTTCGGCTCGCCAGGTAATTGAGCATGCCGTCGCTCAGGGAGCTTCCCTCTACAACTCGGGCTATCACTCAGAATGTGCCAATCTGTACCACCAGACGATGAACGGACTGATGTCAGCCGACATCGACCAGTCGCTCCAGCACCACATGACTTCCGTAATTCAGTCGGCCAGTCAGCAAAAGTGCGACTCGCAACGAGCTTGGACGCTTCGTCGCGGCATCGATCAAATGTACGCTCAGCTGAGTGCTCAGTAAACATTTGAAAAAGCTGCCGAGACTCTCTGGACGCGGTCGCACGAGCGGCTCGCGTCCTTGTCGTTGGCTGAGCTGGTTGCTCTAATTATTAAAATGAGCAAGTAACAAGGTTGATTATATGTCGATCGCAGCTCCATCAAGAGATGACGCAAACATGACAATGGAAGGACTGTCCCAGAAAGCGACCATTCTGGAAAGAATCGCGGCGGGCGATCAAACAGCGGTTGAGGACTGTCTGCAGCAATATGGCGGTCTCGTCTGGTCTCTAGCCAATCGGCTGCTGGCCAACGCAACGGATGCGGAGGACGTGGCCCAGGAAGTGTTTGTAGAGATATGGAAAAAGGCGAAGAGTTTCGACGCCGCGAAATCCAGTGAATCAACTTTTGTTACGCTAATAGCACGCCGCAGGATCATCGACCGCAGACGACGCGGGTCAGCTGCCGTGGACACTCAGAGTATGTCAACGGTTGCGTTTGAGATTCCGGAACATGCACCCGCCGAACCGGCGGAATTGGCTGACGAGGCGAACAAGGCGTTGGACTGTGTACGGAAGTTGTCCGCCGATCAGCAGAAGGTGATTCAGTTGTCGATCCATCAAGGCGTCTCACATCGTGGGATTGCCGAGCGGTTGTCGATGCCGCTGGGTACGGTGAAATCGTTTGCGCGGCGGGCGTTATTGCAACTGCGTGAATGTATGACACATCCCGTTTTGGCGACGAGCGACGGAGGTACATCATGAATGACCCAAATGATTCTTCGCCACAGTGGGATGAACTGCTGGCTGGCCATGTTCTTGGGGATTTGGTGGGCGAAGAGCTGGCTGATTTTGAAGCAGCGTCGTTGACGGCGCAGGATCAGCAATTGCTCGGCGAACTGGAGACGACGTTGGCACGCGTTCAACTGGCGTTTCAGCAACCCAACGAGAGCATGCCAAATGATCTGCGCACGAAGATTATTCGTGACGCGGTAGCGTACATAGAGCAGGAAGCGGGCCCGCAGGAAGACGCTTCGACCAGTGGCACTACGGATCTTGTCCAGCCCGCTTCAAACTTCCAGCGATCGGCTTGGATCGGTAGACGCGAAGTCATTGCTTGGCTTACTTGCGCCGCAGCTCTGCTGCTGGCATTTGGATTCTGGAACGCACAGCCCAACCCAAACGTACAACTGTCGCTTGCCGAAATGCGAAGCGAGCTAATCGCAAGTGATCCCGACGTCATTCAAGTCGATTGGTCCGAGGGTAAACATCCGTTCGCTGATCCTGTCCGCGGGGACGTTGTTTGGAGCACGAAGAAGCAGAAGGGATTCATGCGGTTTGTGCAAATGCCAGTCAACCAACCGACCAAGGAGCAATACCAACTGTGGATTATTGATCCGGCTCGCGATGACGAACCCATTGATGGCGGCGTATTCGATATTTCCCAGGCCGGTGAGGTGATCATTCCGATCGATGCGAAGCTCTCGGTCTTAGAGCCCGCCGCCTTCGCGATTACCATCGAAAAACCCGGTGGTGTCGTCGTGTCCACACAGGAAAGGCTTCCGTTGCTGGCTGCTGTGCAGAAGAATAGCTAGTGCTAGATCATCGAGTTGACGCTGGATGGAGGTCACACAGGCTACCTACTTGCACAGCAGGACTCCATCGCACGTCCAGCGGTAAGGTTTTGCCATTGTGTCCTTATAGTAATTGATGAACCGTAAGATGCAGTCTTGCAGATTGTCAAGCGAACAGAACGATCCGTAGCGGGTGAGTTTCTTTCGCAACGTCCCGAGAGTTCGAACACGAAGGGCGGCGCCCAACGTGTTCCGACTCGCCTTCCGTTGCACCAGATTTCAGCGATGTCGCCAACTTCTCCGAGATCGACGCAATCAACCATCGCGGCATAAGTTGCCATCCGAAGGTCTTCAAAGTCGCGAGATTGTTCGTCGAGCGAATCCCACGCAGGGATGTCTTCGGGTGCATCCGGGTTTATGTGGTTAAGTGTCTCCACGGGATTTTCGAAGCATTGCATTGTCTGCGACGAGGAGCTTGGCAGCGTGAGTTGGGTTTTTACAGCGCGATCGATCTCATCGTGCTCCGGCGCGCAATTTGCTTTTTGCTTTAGGTTAGGATACAGATTGGTTCATCGTCCAATCGAAATTGCTCGGAGGACGAGATGACGGAATCAGAGGGTAGGGGACAAGAAACGGAGCTCCGTGCTCGAATATCGGTTTGCAGTCCAAGCATAGGCTGGTCAATGGCTGCGGTAGTATCCGGCCTTTGCATTCTATTCGTGTGGCCTGCCCCGGCACCGTGAATAGAGCATTAACTTGGGACGTGCAGGTTTTTCGTAACGACGTAAGGTACTGAAGGCATGTTGAGAAATCTGGTACGGGTAAAGGAAGGCATCTTCACGATCGCGAACCTGTTTACACCGCAGGAATGCGAACAATGGATCGCGTTGAGCGAGTCGCTCTGCTACCAGCCGGCTCCGATCAACACTCAGTCCGGACCAGAGCGACAAGTGGACGTTCGGAACAATGCACGCGTGCTGCTGGATGATGAGCAGAAATCCGATGAACTATGGCAACGCATCGCCCAAAATGTTCCCAACGTTGCAAAGGGTTGGACGTCGGTGGGACTGAACGAGCGAATGCGGTTTTACCGTTACGACGTCGGCGAGAGGTTCAGATGGCATGCCGACGGCATTCATCGACGAGAAAATGGCCAAAAGAGTTTTCTTACGTTCCTCGTCTACTTGAACGACGATTTTTCTGGTGGCGAAACCGCATTCAGCGGCGGACTCAAAATCAGGCCTCAAGTTGGCATGGCACTTCTGTTTTGCCACTGGCTCAAGCACATGGGCGCTGAAGTGCGGCAAGGCCGCAAGTATGTGTTACGGTCCGATGTCATGTTTGGGAAAACGGAACAGTAGATGCACATTTTGAGGAATTCGTTCTGCTATGAAACTTGGCATCATCACCGATATTCACGAACACGTCGAACAGTTGCAGGCAGTGCTGGATGAGTTGGACAAGCAAGCTGTCGACCAGATCGTCATGGTGGGCGATGTCGTTGAAACGGGTGAGCGAGTTGAAGAGACGTGCCAGTTGCTTTCCAATGCCGGTGTGATCGGCGTCTGGGGCAATCATGACTTCGGACTCTGCTACGAAGTCAGCGACGAGAATCGACGGGAATAGATCAGCGCATTTTCGCTCGCCGGCGAACTGAAATGGCAAACGCAGAACGGGAAGTCCTGGACGGGTTCGCTTCCTGGTGCTCGATCGTCGTGCACCTACGATCAAGGCAAGCTCTATCACATGAATGCTCACGGTCGCTTGGTGTGTCTCAATGCCAAAACGGGCGCCGAAGTCTGGGCCGTCAACATTTTGGAACAGTTCGGCGGCCAAAACATCATGTGGGGAATCAGCGAGTCGCCAATTGTTCACCGAGACTTGGTCTTCGCCACTCCGGCGGGAAGCAAGGCCATGGTTGTCGCCGTGAGCAAGCACACCGGCGAGACCGTTTGGACAACGCCGCCATTAGACGACGAGACGCCTTCCTACTCTTCGCCAATCCTCGTTAATTGCGATGGGCGAGAGATTCTGATTAACAGCGCGACAAAGAACGTTTTTGCCGTCGACGCAGAGACTGGCGAGTTGTGCTGGAGTGTGCCCCAAGAAGATCCCAAAAACACCGTTTGCACCCTTCCCGTCTTGTCCGAGAATAAACTGATGATTACGAACGCCAGTCGCGGAAATGGAGCTGTTTTTGGTGTTGCTATGGATGGAACTACGGGAAAGAAGACGTGGGTCAAAAAGTTGACGATTAGCCACGGCGGCACGGTGTGTGTGAATGGTCTGGTCTATGGTGCATCCAGTCGTGGTGAGGCTAATGTTTCTTTGGCAAACTCGCTCGCCTCCTCGTGGCGTCCTGCAACTAGACTACTGCTGCAAAGGGCGAACGAAAATGAATGACGAGTTCAGGAAAGCCGTCGGCAACAATTTTTTCCGGAACCGGATCGTTCGAACGACTTTCAAAAACCCAGAACAACTTGATCCAGGAAGCAAGCTCGATTGTCGGTTTGTACTCTTGGTATCGCATTCCGGCATTCGTTCACTTAGTCGACGTCGCTGCAATTTTGGAATTCTGTAGTCGTAGTTGGCAACAAAAATGCTCGGACACAGTTTCTGATGACAATCGGCGGATATTCAATAGCAACTGGTCTCTTCATGCGATTATGAGAATACGAGTCAGATCCACACGAACCCGCGGATGCTTTGCAGAGTTATTTTGAGCAACGATTTGATGTAAGTAATCGGGGCCACAAGACGGCTATTGAACTTTTTGGGCCAGGCGTCCGCGACATGCCTGGTCACTTAACCAATGCTGCCAAAGCACTTGCGACGATTCCCAACTGAGTTTCAGGCCGTCATGAACTCCTCGGTGTTCGGGGTAACAACACATTTCATTACCGCCAGTTCAGGCAAACCATTGCGATCTCTTCTATGAGATCCTGTGGGAGTAATCCTTCGTCGCCTGAGTCGAATTCGTTCCAATTGTGGAACACAGAACCAAGCCTGACGGCCGGAGCCCGCAAATCGGGTTTCCGTGAGGATGCGATGAGCGTCGCGAACAATTGGTCATGGGCCTGGAACTCTTTTGATTCTTTCTGTCGTAGGCGCACATCGTGCTGGAGACTTGAGCGCGAGACACTTGCGGAGAGACTCTGCGGACTGGCCAATTCGAGGTAAAAGGCTTCTACGTGTTCTTCAGGGAGAGCCAATCGACGTACGCCGGCTGCCAGCGTCGCTGCCATGACGTCGCGTTCATCATCACTGTGATCCAAACCAACCTTATGTCCCATTTCGTGGGCGACGACCGACAGCAAATCCATTCCGTCGCTGACAGATGAATCCCACCCGCCCATGGTGTCTAGCCGCCAGCCGTAGCCTGCAGCGTCACGATCGATCCAAACATAGTCCGTGTCCGAAGAGATACCCAGCGTCGCGTCGGGAAGATCAGCAACTTCGATGTGGATTCGTTGCAGTTCGACAGAGGTGTGTGCGTCAACTCCGGCGTCTCGCCAAGCCTTGCTTACCTGGTCCACTGCTTGGCTTAGCATCGCTTGCGTCAGAACTGATTGGGGCTTTTTCGTCGCCGCCTTAGCCTCTGCCATCAGAGCCTTGGATTCCTTGTGGATCACGATGCTTCCGCCGCCGAGGGCGGTGGGATTATCGTCATCGGAAGCGCCCAGCAGGTTGTCGTAGATGACTCCGTTGCCTTGATTGCTATTCCAGATTTTGATCCGGAACCGGTCAGTTCCGTCGCCCCCGTTGGCTTGACCGTCCCAAGCCGTCAACTCGAAGGCATAGTCGCCAACTCCATTGACTGAACCCACGCCACGGAAGCGGGCCTTGGCGCCGGATACCACCAACCACTCGTAGCTTGTGCTTTTGAATTTGAAGTCGGCGATCTTGAACTGAAATTCTGTATTTCCAACCGGAACTGAAGCGCCCTTCTTGTACTTAGAATTGAATCCAAAACTCGCCTTGCCCGTCAGGGTCGGATCGGCCGCAAAGGCTCCAGCTGGCGATTGGATCCAACCTCCGCCGGTCACAAAGCCTGCGGAAGGGTCGTAAATTACGACATACTGGTATATCGAGTGAGCAGAACCCATGTCGTTGTCCGTTACCGTCAATTGGACCGTGTACACACCAGCAGATGCGTACGCATGGCTGCCGCTAACCAACCCAGAACCCGCAGTCATGCTAACGCTACCGACTGAAGTACTGCCGTCGCCCCAATCCCAGAATGCTGTATGCGTGTCCGCTGAGCCTGGATCCGAGAAGGAGGCGCTAACGTCGATCAGAGTCGTCGCGGCGACGGGGTCCGCTTGTATCATGATCGTCCCTACAGCTGGCGCAACGTTCTTGACCGTCAATTCAAAAGTCGTATCAGTTACAACTCCATTGCCATCCGACGCACTGACCGTCACCGTTTGTGACTGTTCTGGTCCATCGCTGGCGTTGTGGATCCAGCTCCAGCCACCACCTGCGTCCTTGGCCACCGTTCCCACCGAAGCAGTAAACGTGACGATGTCGCTGGTATCGGCATCGCTCCAGTTGCCGCTATTCAATGCGATCTGACCCTCATCGACCGTCACCGCATTGGCAACCACTACCACGTCAGGAACATCATTCCGTCCCTCAATGGTTACCGTCGCAGAAGCCGTGGCCGTCGCATTCTCTTTGCCACTATCGTCGCTGATCGTGAAGCTGAACAACAGTGTCTGCGTTTCTCCAGCAGCCAGATCGTTAAACTGATTGGTATCAAACAGCAAACTATCGCCCAGCTGAATGAATTCGATTGCCCTGCCCGATACTTGCCAAAGACCGTTGAGAGACAGGGTATCCATCGCATCCGTGTCCATCGCGCCGCTAGCCGCCAATAGATCCAGGCTGATAGTACCGAAGTCTTCATGTGTGATGTGGGAGATGTCTGAAGCAAGCGGCGGGTGATTGATGGCCACGACGGTAATCGTAAAGCTTTCGCTGCTCACGTTGCCAGCTGCATCGACGGCCGTGCAAGTCACAAGCGTAGTTCCGACGGGGAATAGGCCTGGCGAAGCATCGCATTCTACAGTGATATTGGGAGTCACCAAATCAACGGCCGAAGGAACATCGAAATCGACGAAAGTCCCAGTGGTGTCACTAGTTTCAACGTACACGCTCGATAGAATGGTGATCTCAGGTGCCGTGGTGTCTTGAACCATGACCTCGAAACTTGCCAAGCCGTCGACTCCGCCTTCAGTTGTTGAGCAGGTTACCGTCGTCGAACCCAATGGGAAAACAGCGCCTGAATTGGGCGCGCAATTGACCGGTACCGACTGTCCAGCCAGGTTGGTCGCTGTAGCGGTAAAGCTGACTGCAGCGCCAACTGCAGATGTGGCTTCAAAAAGAACGAAGGAGGGAGCGACGAGCGATAGCACGGGACCAATCGCTTCGACTTGAGCCGCAAGGGACTCTCCGCTCAAATTGGCAACAACAGCTGCTACATCTTGTTGTCCAAGGGCCGCTTGTTTCAGCTCCTCGGATGCAACGCCTTGCGACAACGTTTTCACTTTTGCGACTTGCGTCAGGTAGCTAATGTCGCCCACGACGGGAATCGCATCAATCAACTGATTTCCAGCCGCGATCACCGCCGCGGTACCAGTACGCATTTCGTCCGGAATGGCAACCCCGCGGTTGGTTTCAACTTCCTGAAGAATGGACTCAAGAAGTGCCACGTCACCTAAATCGAGCATCGATCCTGAAACAGCAATTCGACTCGCCAGGGTAGCCAGCAGTTCTTGAGCCATTTGCGGGCTACCATAAGAACCTGCCACACGTTCGAGAACAGCGACGGATTGCGCAATCGTATCTTGAACCCGCGCATGAGCTGCAAACACTTCAGGCGCATCCGGCTGGCCAGCAATCGTTCCTGCAATTGGATCCAAGGTGCTTAGATCTACTTCGGCCAGCCCCAATGCTTGCCGTACGCGGCCCGTGGCATCACTGGATGACATTCCGTAGTTGGTCCTAAGCAAGGAGACCAGGGTCGTCAAGGGCGATACGACACTCCAGCTTGCAGGTGCACTGAGCTGACTGACCGCAGGTAATCCCGTCGATGAATCAGTACCCCCGAAGACGACCCATTGTCCTTCATCGTCATCCAACAAATTGTTGGCATTACTATCGAAGACAGCCGGGACTTTTATTTCGAAGTCTCCCTTGGAATCGGTTAGGGTCCAAGGCTCGTTGGGGTCGAGTACTCCATTCAGGTTGCTGTCGAAGTAGGCGGTGCTGCCGACTAGATAACCGTTATTGGCCTTTCCGCCCCCATCCACGCTGGGTACTGAATTGCTGAAGACGAATCCGAATGCCTTGTGGGTTGACCCGCCCCCAAGTAGATAGTTGTATGAGACAGCAAACGAATCTCCCTTGAAAAATGGATTGTCGATGGGAGTCCCACCGTTACCCAATGTGATACTGATCGCGTGCTCAACGTATTCGGAAAGGCTTTGGATGAGTAGCGCGCCACCCGCCCATCCCTTACTTACCAGCCAAATGCCCATGGACTTGGCTTCGTTAACGGCGTATTGCTTGATCTCCAGTCCAATGTAACTCGCACCTACGCCGCCCGTCGTAGCAAAGGCCGCAGCATACTTGGCAATCGTTTCTGGGCCCATCCAGTTGACAAGGCTCTCCGACGCAAAGTAGACGTCGTTGGCCGAGTAACTGGGGTTGTTTCGCAGAAATTGAGTTTGCTTTTCAGGGTAGTTATTTTTGGTCAAAGAATTCCAAAGAAAATTTTGGCCGGCAATACCCCAGTCGATGGCGTCTGCTGCAAACACATCAAGCTGAGTATTCAAGAATGCAATGTCGGTTCCGAGGTTAATCAGAATATCGATTATGGTGTCAACGGAGAGCTTGCCGACGAGTTGCCCGGCAATTTTAATATTGACGTCGGCAAACACCATCGTGTTGTCAGACCAACGATAATCAAAGCGACCGGAGTAGGATCCCGATAGTACGGTGATCCCTGACGACCACTTGTGTTTATAGTGCACGGTATAGCTGCCGCTGACCAAACTGTTTGTTTTGTCGTAGACCAGCGTTCCCAGATCGACGGAACCGCTATTCCCTGAATAGTTGTCCAAATATTCGATCAGCTCGTTTCTTACGCTTGCATTCGTTAGATCCGCCTTCGGGAGATCATCCGGACCAAAGTCGATGATGTCCCCAATTCCTTCGGAGATTATTTGGTCGAAACCTTGGTTCCCGTACATGGAATCGAACCCAGTCGAACCGTCAAGAAAATCATTTCCAAATCCCCCGAGCAAAATGTCATTACCCCAATCGCCCTGCAGCACGTCATTCCCGAACCCGCCAATGAGTTGATCGTTCCCACTCCAGCCCTCGAGCTTATCGTTCCCATCTTGCCCAAAGAGTAGATCACGGCTGGCGCTCCCGAGCAGAAGATCGTCGCCGGGGCCTCCCTGCAGTTCGTCGATATCCGGTCCGCCCGTTAGCGAAAATCCGCCGCGAGTAGCGGGACCTTCAGCGCCATCCAGAACATCGTTTCCAGATCCACCCAACAGCAGGTCACTACCGGAGCCGCCAAACAACTGGTCAATACCGTCCTCGCCAAAAAGTGTGTCATCACCCGCGTTTCCGTATAGCACGTCATCGTGATTCCCACCTTGAAGCTGATCGTCGCCCGATCCGCCGCGAATGACATCATTGCCATCATCGCCAATCAGTAAGTCGTTGCCCGCATCGCCGTAGAGAATGTCATCGTGATTCCCACCTTGAAGTTCATCGTTGCCCGGTCCGCCGTAAATGGCATCACCGCCGTCATTGCCGTAAAGTAAATCGTTGCCCGCATCGCCATAGATCGTGTCGCCGCCACCCTCACCTCTTATTTGATCATGCCCATTTCCGCCGTAAACGGTGTCGTTGCCTGCTCCACTCCAGATCTCATCGTTCCCGTCCTCGCCACGCAGCGTGTCATTGCCTTCGTTTCCATGCAGGGAGTCATCACCCGGCCCGCCGTAAACCGTGTCGTTGCCTTGTTCACCGTATATGTAATCGTTGCCATCACCGCCCCAAAGCCGATCGTCTCCAAACGAGCCGAAAAGATAGTCCTGTCCTCCCTCTCCGTAGAGTTGGTCGTTACCTGGGTTACCAAATAGAGTATCATCACCCTCGCCGCCGTAGACAACGACATCGCTAGTCCCTTTTCCTCCTTGAACAAAATCATCGCCATTGCCCGCATGGATGATCGCGTTGCCCAACCCGGGAGTCAGGTGATCGTCGCCTCCCAGCCCCCAAATTTCTGTGGTTCCGCTAAAGAAATATGCGAACAGAGAATCACCCGATTCGGTGCCCAGCATCTTTGCCGATTCAATAGATGACAACGCGGCGCCGTTAAGCTTGCTATCGCTCAGGTTAATACTTTGGCCTGTTACTTGAATCTTGTCCGAACCACCGCCGCCGTGAACGTACGGAGTCTTGGTTGCAAATGTCAGGTCAACGACAAAGAGGTCATTGCCACCTTCGCCATATACCGTTGCTCTGCCAGAGAAACCACTTACATCAAAACTATTTGGGCTTGGACCTCCGGTGAGCTGAGCGGCTAGAATCTCGGAAAGCGTGTCGGTTCCGAGGCCACTCAGTGAGTTGTCGGTCAGCGTGAAGTTAACGTCTCCGCTTTCCAGCAAATAACCATTGCGCAACGTGTCGTTTCCCAGCCCTCCGCTAATCGTCGAGGCACCATACACGGCTCCACTGAAGTTACTGCGCCAGATGAAACCAGTGACGTCGTCGTCGCCTTCATCACCGAACAAAACGGAATTGGGGCCACCACGCAAAATGTCATTGCCATTTCCTCCGACAAGCGTGTCGTCGTCCCATTTCGTTCCTCCCTCGACCGAACCATACAGCAGGTCGTCTCCCAAACCACCGGCAACGAGATCAGCGCCCAATCCACCGCTGACGATGTCGTTGCCATCACCGCCATCCAGCAGGTCATCGCCTGAACTCCCATCAACGATATCGTTGCCCGAATTCCCGTTGATGTTGTCGTTGCCTTCGCCTCCATCGATAACATCGTTGCCTAAACCACCCCTGATAGTGTCATCACCGAGATCGCCGAAAACCTCGTCGTCGCCGCTGCCGGCATCGACGTAATCATCGCCGTAGCCTGCGTCGATCAGATCGTTGCCAGCACGCCCGAACAACGAATCGTCGCCGTCTCCTCCATTGAAGTGGTCGTCGTTGTCAGTGCCGTTCAGGACATCCGCGCCCGCCTCACCATAATAGGAAATGCCGGGTGTAACAGCGGAGGCGGAAATAACGTCGTCCCCGCCAGCACCATAAACACCTAGGACGTTCACTAGCGCGACCTCGGAAAAGTCCAGTACGTTTGCCTCGTCCGTGCCAACGATTCTCTGCCCGGCGGCATCAACTGCTTCTATTCCCCACTCGAAGCTATGAAATTCAGCCAATTGCAAGTTTCCGGAAAAGCGTGCTGTATTGAGAACGGTGTCAAAGCCATCGTCTCCAGCTAAGAGATCGCCCGTTTGTCCAGATTCGTAGAATGCAAACGTATCGTCGCCAGCACCCGCCTCGATGGAATCGGCCCCCGGTCCGCCGACTAACCAATCGTTGCCATCGCCACCGTAAAGTGCATCGTCGCCATCCTGGCCGTATATAGCATCCTCGCCCTTGCCCCCAACAATAGTATCGGTGCCATCGCCTCCCAGCAGCACATCGTTGCCAGCGCCGCCGACGATGGTGTCATCACCCGCTCCTCCTTCGATGCGATTGTCGTCGTCGCTTAAATCGTCTTCAGGATTAAGCAATGGATCAAACAGGGTGCCGAACAGTTGGTCGTTACCGCTGCCACCTTGGATGAAATCGAGCCCTAAACCGCCGTAGATCACATCATCGTCATCGCCGCCATCCAATTCGTCATTTCCATCGTCGCCATGCAAGATATCCGCTCCACCGTCACCGAAAACGCGATCATTGCCTGATTGACCGAACAAGCTGTCATTCCCAGCACCGCCGGACAAGTAGTCATCACCAGCCCCTCCGTGCAGTTCATCGTTTCCATCTCCTCCATGCAATCCATCAATGCCGATATTGCCATGGAGTACGTCGTCTCCGTCTTCTCCTAAGAGCGATTGCAGTCCGTCGACCCCGGCGTATAAGTGATCGTTACCGTTTCCTCCGTAGAGCAGGTTCACGCCATAGTCCGCCGCAATCAATACATCGTTACCATCATCACCGTAAACGCTAGCTGACAGAAAATCAGACCCATTGGTGTTCTGATGGAAATCAACGCGTAGCGTATCGTCTCCGGCTCCACCGCGAAGGACGTCCCCAGGTCCACCACCACCGTGGATTTGATCATTACCTTCACCGCCATCAATTACATCGCCAGAATTGATCAAGATCGAAGAAGCGGGTCCGCCTGTGATGTTGTCATTCCCCGATCCACCATAGATCTCATCGCGACGACGCCCTCCGATGATTTCGTCATCGCCTGCGTTGCCGAAAATCAGACTACTCTGGGAAAACGGACCGCTGACGTCGATGAAGTCAGCGACGTTCGAGCCAAAAATATGACTCGATCCGTGGAGGTCCCAGATTTCATTTCTACCCTCGGGAACTGCCGCTCCAGCGAACTGAGTGGTGGGCAAAGTTATGGTGTCGTCGCCATTCTCTCCATAGATGTGAAACCAAGCCTGAAACGGCTCGTGAACCGAGTCGGCATCGATGATGCGTATGTCGTCGTGGTAGCTGGAGCCAGTTATGGTAATGTCACTTACGAGATTGGCGTCAAAGCCGGTTTCCAGTCCATCGAATGAGATGATTCCATCGATCTGGCGAACAGTAACGCCACCGGAGAAAGGGGAAAGCTGCGCTAGCAGGTCTGTACCAACTAATTCAGCAGCAACCGGCGGAACAGCAACGGTGACGTCAATGGTCCCCAACGTCGTTCTCGGATCAGCAACTCCAGAGGTCGTTCCATTATCGGCAATTGTATAAGTAATTGTATCTTGATCGACGAAGCTCTCATTGGCGGTGTACGTTAGCGCTCCATTGGAATTGATGGTCACTGAACCAAAGTTTGCAGATGCGCTGACCAATGCCAATGTTTGCTGGCTCTCATTGGAGGGTCCAGCCAAGTCATTCCCCAGGACAAAGAACAATGCCTGTCTGCTCGTCAGGCCGAGTGAAACCGTATTCGCTACCGGCGGGTCGTTGACTTCCGTAATGGTGATGAATACAGCGCCGTTTGCCGTTAGCGGGTTTGGAAGATTTCCATCGAGATTGTCATCTTCGATCACATAATCGATTTGGTCGGCGCCAAAGTAATCTGCATTGGGCGCATAGTTGAGCGTGCCGTTGGCATTAATCGACACCGTGCCATTGTTCGCATTGGCTTGAAGGATCCGCAACGTTTGCGCCGATTCGCCTGCGCCGGGTGAATCATTCGCCAACACGTCAATCACCACCACATCATCTTCGGCAACCGAAGCGCTATCCGCGTTTGCTATTGGCGGAAGATTCGATGGCGGCGCGTTGAACCATATAGTGCTTTGGGCGGCTGCGAAAAGAACATCCAGTCCGTCGATGCCATTCAGGTTTCCAACAGCGACATCCCACGAATGGCTATCAGTCAGACCATGGAATACTTCGGTAAAGGATCCGAGACTTCCTCCTTGCGCACCGCCAGCGTTAATCCAGACATGTGTCGATCCCGGTAGATTCCTACCGGTAAGAATAAGATCGAGATCGTCATCGCCGTCAATGTCCCCCATCTCAGCAGATTGGACGCTGGCCGTAAACAATTGCCCGCTGTCCACAAAGACTCCCTCGCTTCCGCCCTGGATGCCACCTTGATTCAAGACGAGTCGCGATGCCCCATCACCATTGGCGATCATTGCATCGAGGTCGCCATCGCCGTCGACGTCTCCTAACTCAACATCACGACTGTACGCATCCGCCAGAACTTGACCGCTTTCCGCAAAAACTCCTGCAGGACCACCCTGTAGGCCGCCTTGATTCAACCAAATCTTATTGCGACTGTAGTAGTACTCCTTGTTGACGACGAATGCATCTAAATCGCCGTCGCCGTCCAGGTCGCCAAGTGCAACTTTAACGGAACCGCCTCCCAAGGACTGGCCGCTGTCTATGAATGTGCCCTCAACTCCAGCCTGGCCTCCGCCTTGGTTGACCCAAACTCGATCTGGTTCAAACTCACGAACCAGAAATGCGTCCAAGTCACCGTCGCCATCGAAGTCGCCCAGTTTGATATCAATGACGTTTTGATTGCCAAGATCGTGGGCGGCTTCAGAGAAGGCCCCCAAACTTCCTCCTTGTGCGCCTCCTTGATTAAGCAAAATGCGATTGGCGTTCGCTCCTACACTACTTACGATCGCGTCGATATCGCCGTCACCGTCAATGTCGCTCAACGCGACGCTGGTAGAGTTTTCATCGGTCAGGGATTGCCCACTGGCAACGAAAACGCCTAGCTGGCCACCTTGTGCCCCGCCCTGATTCAATACGATGCTGTCATCGCCGACGGCGAACACATCTAGATCGCCATCATTGTCCAGATCACCCAGAGCTGCTGTAATCGAGAATCCAAGATTTTGCCCTCCTTGGATGAACGATCCGGTGCCGAGGGGCGAAGCAATCACGATCAAGTGATCTTCTACTTCTCCATCCGCCGCCGTACCCCTTGGTCCAAGTCCTCCGGCGGTGCTGAGTCGAAAGCGCGCGACGAGCGGAACTCCGCTAACGGCGTCGCTCGGAAGGTCAAAAAGGATTGAGTTTTCTCCGTTGATCACCGAAGTACTATCGGCGATGCGTTCGCGCGCGCCATCAAATGATCCGTCAGCATTAAAGTCAATCCAGGCGTCCAGCATAGCGCCGCTCGCTGCGTTTTGCACGTCGACGACGACACTCGCATCCAACTGACCAACGCGGTAGGTGCCAAACGTCACGCCATCTTCGTCTACGGAATCACCATCAGCGGACAAAGAGGGTTGACCGTCAACTTCCACGTCGCGCAGAGCTCCTAACTTCGGTCCGACGGCCCAATGCGATGCACCCGACTGGGCTATCAAAGTTGGATAGGGTGCAGGCGCATCTCCAAAGTCCATATCCGCTGCAAGCATGACTCGGCGTTCGAGCAACTCCAGAATACTGCGACGAAAGTTGCGGCGCTGCGTACGCCGAGTGGTTGCGGTTCGATGAGGTCTTCGAGAAAACATGCTGAATTCCAATACTCGTTTATCAATTGCAAAAAAATGTGTCGATCGTGTAAATGGGTTGTGCCAAGCTTTTCGCGATTATGAACTGTCCTGCGTTTGTGATCATCGCGACGAAACGTTATGGCTATGTTGGCAGCGCGGAAGTTTTTTACTGATCAGTGCTAACCCCGGTCGCTTTCACTGCAGGACCAAGTGGAATTGCCGATTCCATCCTTGAACCAAACGTTGTGCCGAATGTCGTTTGTTTTGAATCCCATGGCACTTGGACGCATGGACTTGTTAATCGCGGCGACGTCATACAGTTCGCTGATTGCCCCGTCGATGTGCAGCCAGTGATCTGCGACTCCAGTGCGCAGATTGATAATTCGTAGCCCGCACTTTGCATTCACGTTTCGCTTCGCGAGCTCGCCATCGAGCGGTAGGCCAACAAACGTATCTTTTCTAGGTCGAGAGAGACCGACCACTGCCCAGTTGCCAACGATGGCCAACCCGCGCGCATAACCGGGGCAAAACGCCACTCTTTCGAAGCTCCCGGATTGGACGTCCACATAACCCAAGTAACCCGTGCCCGAGTCCAATAGCCAGAGGCGATCGTCATGCCAACGGGGAGAGTGCGGCATCGTGAGAGATTGACATACCGATTCATCACTGACGATATCGATAACATGGCCGCCGCCCAAACGCGTTTCGCGCCAACCTCCGGCGACATCGGAGAGACCACATAGGGTGACGTACCGAGGTTTTCCGTCCCGCATCGCCAGGCCGTTCAGATGACATCGATCTTCTCCGGCCAGGTGATTGATGAACTGAGGCTTCCACACGGGTTCGAAGCTAAAACGCTCACTGACGGTGGCCAGGCACGAGAAGAGCGTGTTGACAAATACAACGCGGCCGCCGCCATCCATTGCAATGTCGTGGATATCGATGTCCCCTGTCGTGTAACCAACTTGCGGAACGAAGACGCGATCATATTTTTCGATAGCGTCCTGTGGATCGATCATGTTTTCCAGCCTCCAAAGCTGGTAGAGCGAACTCAACCACATCGTTTGTCCATTCGTCCAAAGTCCCATTGATCTAGGGAAAGTACGTTCAAATCCAGAGAGTCTTCCGGCTGGCGTATGACCGACTAAAAAGAGCTTGCCGGCTTGGTAGGTCGTAAACGCCAAACTCACCCGCAGCTCTGCCAACCAATCTGTAAAGAATTGTGAACTCGTTAGCCGTAGTGCGGATGAGGCGGCCGCATTCGATTCGTCAATCCCTTGCAAAGGTTGAATGGCTAATTCTCCAATAGTGGTCGGCGGATTGTGCCGGATCATTGAGGTGTGAGCACGTTGGCAGGGGGCGCCAGTTTCGATGGGCAATCCGTCCAAACGGGACGGGATGGGACGGGAATCGACCACCAAACATATGCAACTACAAGATAGTGCGTAATGCACGGATAATTCGGCTCACGACTAGCAAGAAATTCTCAAGAACGAGATTGGAGAGGCCGAACTGCGGCAGGTCCGAGGGAAAGAAATCGGACACTCCACAACGCCACGAACGGCGCAAGGAATCGCCATCTGGCTCGCGTGTTGGCTCGTGGGCTGGATACCGCGATGCGAGATGCTCGTGCTATTAGCCAGACAGTTCAGTAGCGTGGAACTCGCGAAGCTTTTTGGGACTCATTCGTCAGGGGACGCGCAGGTGAGTACCGATGTAATTCTATGCCCAGAAAGAATGCCAATCGGATAACGAATCCCGCAAGACGTTGTGGCAGGATTGGTTGAGCATTCGCTGCCACACTCTTTCGTTTCAAGGCCGGATCACATCCGCCTGAGCAATGCGTAGACGGAACTATGGCAGCTCGGGTGTGAGTATGAAGTAACGCGTTTCGGAGGTGGTCGTTTGATTCCTGCCTTTCCCGGTAGTAACGACAACTCCCGCCCTAGCGAACACGTGCCCGTAACCTGTCGCGTCGCGATCATTCATGTGTTGGTGGTAGAAGTCTGTAGCCGCGTGCCAGAAATCCTCATCGCCTGGGACACCGGTCACGACGTCATCCAGATAGATCAGATTCGAGTCGTGCACAAGGAACTGAGCCTCCCGCGAACCGTCAGTCGTGTCTATCGAGCCAAGAACATCGCCTGCGTTATTGATATCCCTCCCGCGGACTGGGACCGCTGGGGGAAGGAATTCATAGCCGGTCTCATCGAAGCGAATCCCGCGCAGACTTGTTGTTGTCTTGCCCTTGCGGCCTGATCCGGTCACAGCCACCAGCGCTTCTCCCGTCATTTCGCCAAAGTCATTCATGTCTCGAATCGTTGCAGTTCTCAAAGTCTCACTGAGGGGAGTTAGCAGCATCTCGACGCTTGGTGTCAATCGAAAACCACCGAACGAAATGCCGTAGCCGAAATCTGTTTCTATATAGGTGTTGCCGGAGACTTGCCCCAAATTGTTAAGTCGTAGAAGATCGGGTGCCCTAATTGCGATGGGCATTCCAGTCGTAGGATCAGTTAAGACGACGGGCGTGGAACTTGGGTTGGTCGAGTCCAGGAGAAAGGCGTGCGTGTCTCCCGAGACATCATCCACAAACTGCCCCAGGACTTCGCCCAGGTCGTTAATTCGCTTTGCATACGACAATCCACTGGAGGCTGGCACATTGAGATATCGCCAAGTGGGCGAGAGACTGCCGCCGGTGTCGTACAGGTCGACGAGAATGCTCTCGTCGGTGCCATCATCGCGTTTCAGATATGCGACGAACTGCCCAGATTCGTTAATATCCAGGATCGAAGCACTCGAAAACTCGTCGGACACGTCGATTAGATCGTCAAGCGACCATGTCGATCTTGGTGCGCCAAGTACGCCATCATGGTCGTAGAGGACGACGGTTTCCCCGTCGGTATACCGAGAATGGCCAACCACCAGGTTCTGATTATTGAAATCGTTGACGAAAAATCCTTCGGGAATAGGTACTTGCTCCAAGCGATATTGGACCGTTGCCTGGCCGTAGGCGAGGCTGACTGTGAACATGACCAGCAAGATCGCTCCGAAAGCCTGTAACGGAACTTGAAGTAAACGTTTCATCGTGGTTTCCCTGTGGAGTTGTGCTGATCGAAATGGATGAGTCGAGGCTGACGCTGGTCCTTCCCGACCGGATGCTTCGGAATCAACCCTTTCGCCGCCATAAGACAGTGCGGATTTGGCGAGAGAATTGGCTCAAATTGCCGCAGAAATTTTTTTAAGAACATAGCGTTGGCGGGTGACGGATGATTCGTTGCCGTGAGAACCTTCGTGGTTTAGGCACTCAAGCTTTCTGGCACGCGAGCGCTAAAGTTAGCGCTGCCACGGATAATCCTGAGTCCGCAGATGCGCACGCGATTCATACGACGCGGGAGCAGAGGGCGTATTCACGCCTGGAGACGGTCTTGTTTGCCGGGGGACTTACTCCTACCGGCTAAGAGTCTCGCTATTCCGATTTGTCAGACACCTGGAGCGCCTCAATTTTCGCCTGCCAATGCTCGGCCTGGTCTAACTCGCCAATGGATTCGTGGAATTGCTTCAGCCGCATCGCTCCGTCCACGAGCCGAGCGAAACGCTCTGGTGGAATGGATGCTCGTCGAGCCAACATGCCTTCGAATCCTTCGGTAAGTGCTACCCGCGCTTCCTCAATCTTCGCTTGCCTATGGTAGCCTTCGCCCAGCATTGACGTAGCATCGAACAGCGACCAGTGCTCTGCCGCATGCACCTGTCTTTGCGCAACGCATTCCTCTAGGCACGTTATCGCCTCAGAAACTTGATCCGCTTTCAAAAGCTGCCTGGCATAATTCGCCAAAACGTTAGGAAAAAGAATCGCTCTCTCTTCCTTCATATCTTCCACAAAGCGTTTGTCTCGGAAATTCTCGATCGCTTCGCGGATAACGACCATGTACTCCTCGTGCTTGCCAACATCCAAGAGCGTGCTTGCGTATCGCAACAAGGCATGCTGTGTTTCGCTGGGCGAAAACTGGTCGGGGTTTTCTCGCAATTCGTCAATTTCCTGCTGAATGACCTCCAGGCTTTCGGCATATTGGCCAGCGAGATAGAGCGCTCGGCTCAACGACCGTGATGCTTCGAAGGTCAATGCGAGAGCGGGTCCATTCCATCCGTTTACCAACAATCGTTGTGAATAGGCTGCGCGGAACAGTTCAATAGCCTCGGACGTCCGATCGAGTTGTTGGTACGCATGTCCCAAATTGAGTTGAATAGTTGGCAGAGCGTTTTCATCCAAACTAGGCAGTTGCGAACTTTCGTTCAACGCCCGCTCCAGCAATACTCTGCCGCGATCAAGCTCATGGAGCTGAATCAATTTCTGCCCCGCACTGTTGGCAGTCCAGATCGATTTTTGCGCCAAGTCAATGCTCTGGGGATTTTGGGAATGCAGGGTTTCAAATAGCTCTGCTGCTGCTTCTAGCTCATTAGTGGCCTCGACGTTATTTCCTAATTGTTCATGCACGGTCGAAAGCCGAGTAAATGCCAACAATATACGATTCCCCAAGGATGCACTTTCGGGCGACTTTTTCATCAGCTCGCGTAAAATCTCTTTGGCCTTCTGGTAATCTGTCACCGCTAACAGCAACTGTTGCGAACCAACATGATGGTGTCCAATGCCGATATAGATTGATGCACAGGCGAGTGCCGTTTCATCCTCAGGATCCCCTTCACCTTCGTAGAAGCTTAAGTATCGAGGGTCAGCTGTTTGGATCAGGCGAGACTCTATTTTCCTACCGCTGGTGTAAAAAGCCAGGGCATCGTTGAGCATCTGCTCGGCCTTTTGCGGATCGTTCCAGCAAAACGCTAACGACTTCTTGGTGCGTGCGACAGCGGCGAGGATCAAATCGTCAGCTGGATACTGTCGCTGCAACTCCTCAGCCAGTCGGACAGCTCTCTGCTGGTAGGCGACTGCTTCCTCCATGCGATGCTGGTAATTGTAACGCCAACCTAGATTCTCCAAGACGACAATGCGATTGAGACGCCAGATGATCTCGGTAGGCTGCACCGATTCCAAGTGCTCGAAGTGCTCGAGTGCTTTGAGCATGTATTGTTCGGCAGTTAGTTCGTCATGCAAGATTGAGAATAGTTGCCCGACGCGGTAGTACGCTTTGCCAGCCTCCCAGTGGGTGGCATTCTGGCTCGAGTTGTTTTTCGCGAAGGCCTCATAGAACGCAATGCCGCGTTTGATCTGACGCTGTCTGTCTGCCGATGGTTCCTCTCCAGCGAAGACGCCGCCGGGGATGTAAAGTTCGTCTAAGGCGGCCAGCGCGATTGTCAAATTCGATTCTGCTCGAGCTCTCTCCAGCTCAGCCAGCGCTTGTGCATCCTTTGCGTATACCGCTGCTACGGAAGCGTAGGCTAGGCCAGCAAGCATGCCTAACATCGCAATCGAAAAGGCTAGGGTGATCGTCCGATGTCGGTATACGGTCTTCTTCAGTCGATAAAGTTTGGAGGGCGGGCAAGCCTGAACAGCGTCTCCGTCTAGATAACGCCGAACATCAACCGCCACGGCGCTGGCTGATTCGTAACGCCGCGTGCGGTCCTTTTCCAGAGCCTTCATCACGATCCAATCCAGCTCATTGCGAACTGCGGCCTTCAAGCCGCGCCGATCGGTCATGCGCCGCGTGGCAACCGTCGTGGCATTCTCAGCCACCAAAGTGCTGATTTTATGACTCGGCCGCGGTGGCTCGTCCTCCCGAATCATCCGCCGCATCTCGTCGAATCCAGCTTGACGCAGCGTCTCGCGATCGAAGGGCGTCTCGCCGGTTAGCAGTTCATACAGGATCACCCCCAGGGAATAAACGTCGCTGCGGGTGTCGACATCCAGTCCACTCAACTGGGCCTGTTCGGGACTCATGTACGCTGGCGTCCCGATCATCTGCGAAAAACCGGTATGTAGGGACCGATCGGTCAAAGATTGATGGGCGGCTTTGGCGACGCCGAAGTCGATGACTTTGGGAACTGGATGAACGTCGTGGAGTTCAACCAGCACGTTGGATGGTTTGAGATCGCGGTGGATCACACCCTTGAGATGGGCATGCTGGACGGCTCGACAAATCTGGACAAACAACTCCAGCCGCTGTCGAGTATCGAGCCGATGTTCGTCACAATAATCCGTGACCGGAATGCCTTTGACTAGCTCCATGGCAAAGTACGGCAATCCAGAATCGGTCGTGCCGACATCCAAGACTTTGGCAATATTGGGGTGGTTCATCAGCGCTAGCGCCTGACGTTCGGCCTCGAATCGGGCAATCACTTGCTGTGTGTCCATGCCTGGCTTGATAATCTTCAGCGCTACGGTCCGTTTGACCGGCTCGCGCTGCTCGGCCATAAAAACCACGCCCATCCCGCCGGTGCCGATTTGCTCAAGCAACTTGTAAGGTCCAACTCGCGATCCAACCCGACAGTCCGCGATTAGGTCGTTCATCACGCTGGTAATATCCGCTGGGCTGGCGTCCAACGGACCATTGTCAGCTTGATGCGCGCGCAAATATCGATCCAGACGCGCTCGTAATTCGAGGTCATCGCCACAGGCTTGTTGCAAAAATTCAGGTCGCTCGGATTCAGTTACATCCAAAACCGCGGCAAATAGGTCTGCTTCGTTTCGTTCTAGTGCCATTCCTGGTCTCCTCAAGGTCAGTGCGGATTCCAGGTAAAAATGCGCTCATTCAAAGCTGAAGTTTTCTGTCAAGAGTTCTTGAGCATGCACTCATGGACTCGAATCTAGCTCCGCGTGCAAACGCGCTCGAGCATAGGACCAGTGGCGTTTTACTGTGGAGACCGAAATTCCAAGCGCTTCGGCGATTTCATTGATCGTAAACCCGCAGAAGTACTTGAGTTTGACGACGGCAGCAATTTGCGGGAACGCCTTTTCAAGTCCATCCAGAGCCGCACTGATCGCTTCCAAGTCGACTTGTGATTCTGTCGCCGGTAGTTCTAAACAAGAGATTTCCAGTCGTTGCATGTCTCCACCGCGACGCAATGCGTGCTTTTTTCTTGCGTTATCAATCAACAGTCGACGCATCGCTTCTGCAGCCGCTGCGAAGAAATGACCGCGACTATTCCAATGCTGAGCCTGCTCGACATCCACCAAGCGGATATAGGCTTCATGCACGAGGGCAGTCGCCTGCAATGTTTGGCCCGGTTTCTCCTGAGCCATCCTGTGAACTGCCAGTTTGCGCAATCGGTCATAGACCAGCGGCAAAAGCTGTTCCGATGCAGCTGAGTCGCCGTTTTCGATATCGGAGAGAATTCTCGTTACTTCGCTCATATGCGTAGCATAACCGAATTTAGTCAAGGACGACTTGGAACTTCTGCCGCAGGCGCGACACCGGACGACGCCAGGGGTGCGGAACCGGCCTTTAGCAGTCTCAGCAATTCTCCGTCTAACCCGCTGCGGGTGGATCGCCCGAAGCGGATAGCAGCGATCGCCTTGGCGCACTCTTCTCGAATTCTGGGACCAAAATCTGGGAAGACTGCGCCGAGGCCTAATGCGCCGAATATTTCTCGGCAAATCACTTGGACATGAAATGATTCGCAGGTAAATCACGTGTTTCGGAGGGCGAAGACGACCGGGAGCCCACCGGATCTCATCGACGGGATAGACTCGTGTTCTGGCGCGAGCGCCACAGAATTACCAAATTATACGGCAAGGACACGCATGGCCTCGGAAACCCAGCAGAGCACAAAGAGAACATACTTTCTTATCTTCAGCACGCTCATTGTGCTCTTTGTGTTATGGATACCCTTCACAATTGGACGCGTGCTGACGGGCCATGCACCTTGGGGGCCAAGAATCGGTGGCAAATTGCCCAATGGCACCGAAGTCTATTTTCAAGCACGTCCAGGAGGTTTTGAAACTGACGACCGCCTGACCGTGGTTGCTCCCAACATGGCACCAAAATACTACTGGGTTGATCGAGTCCACGGTGGTTTCGAACACGTGGTCCTAAAGTACAACAAAACCGGAAGCCAGCTTTGGGTAGAGTCCGATGGGAAAGTCGGCGCCTCCATTGATCTAACCACCAGCGATTTCCGAGCCGAGCTTGACCCGCAACATAAGTGGGCAGAATACGGAACCGGCACAACACTCGACTCAGGAAACACAAGCAGTCTCATATCGCTACTCCGTCCGTGGTAGCCAAACACCCACGAGCCGTATGACAATTAAGTCTTTGACATCGCGAGGAACGAGCCGATGCTCAAGGGCTCTGTTCAAGGAACTCGGTTGACTCGGGTCCTGCGCCTTGGGCAACGTTTCCACTTTCTGGTTCGCAGAATTTGGGGTTCCTATCTGGCCAAGGACGTGACAAGCTGGCTTGGTAATTCGCCCACGGTCGCGAACAACCACTACGCGATGACGATGCAGGCGAGTTTCGACCGAGCCGTCGCCGAAGGTGCCAAGATGATTGGCATGACAACTCTCCCGGCAGCCCCCAAGCCGATACCCCATGCAAAGGGCGATGACGCGGAAGTGGTGGATTCTAAAACACCACCGACGGTGCAAGCCAAGGGCGGAGATTCCAAGACACGAAAAGTGGCCGAAGTTGCAAACCCCCGGAATATCTGGGTTTGTCTCGTGGAGTCTTTGGCTGGCTTGCCATTAAGCTGTCCCACTAGGACTGTCACAATCGTCTGAGACACGAGGAAACAAGCAAACGGGTGAAGCGGCGGTGTCGTGGGCGGTGTCACTGTCGCAGCAACCCGACGAACAAACGACCGAATTGTTAACGATCTGGCAATCGATGGATGACGCCGCCAAGGGTGATCTGCTGAACGTGGCAAAAGGCATTGCATCGAATCGGGGCGACAGGGATCAACGCTAACGCGATCGCAAGCAATGAGACGCATCGATGTCACGATGATACGACGGAGCGTTACAAGCGATTCACGGACGTTGTTGTGGGGATGCGATAAACCAAAGTGTCCATGAAACGGCAGTGGCTTATGCAGAGTGTTTTGCTGTAGGCACTGCAATGGCATCGAAAGCCCGGGTAGCCCGACCCCAAGCCTCCCGCGATACCTGATGTATAGCACCCTGCTAGTATTTCCCGCTCCCAAAGCCAGATGGCGGACAACACTCTCCAGAGTTCTTTCCACCCTTCCTGGGGCCAGATGTCGACCTATTAAATCGCATCTGACGACGCACCTTGGTTTTCGCAGACCCTAAGTGATCGTTCGACATTTTACTTCACGAGGTAGCCTCCGCAGACTAGCTATGCAGCAGCCGATTTTCCTCGTGAGAGCAGTCCCAAGAACAGCGATAGCACGCTGCCGACCCCAAGTCCTAAGAGCGTAGCGATTCCGACCTTACGCCAGCCAGTGACGTGGCCCACAGACGGTGCTGTCAGCTCGACGATCCTCAATTGGCTTTCCTCCGTCTGCATTTCGACGAGTGACATTTGCTCCTCAAGCTGATTCAGTAGTTCGCGATTACGTTCTATTTCTCGCTGCATTCCTGCGTCATCCTGCTCAAGCTTTGCGAGTTTAGCACTTGCCTGTTTCTCAGACTCAATGTTTTGTTCAAGTTCAGCGCGATAGGCCTTCAGCATACTGCTTTCCGCTTTTTTAGCATCGAGCATTGTGGCAATGACCTCTGACGCGGAAATGGTAGAATCTTTCGCGGCTACTTGCTGGGACGAACTTTCTTTAAGGGCATTGGCAAAGGCTTGGTCAATTTGGTTCTTGGCGATCTTTTTGAGTTCCGTTTCAAGCAATTCAATACGTCGATCGAGTTCGACGACTTGTGAATCTTCTTCCCCCAACTCCTCGGCGATTCGATTGCGTTCCGCGATTGCTTCTACCAATAGTTTGCCAATCGAGGGATCCGTCGAACTGGGTTCCACAACCTTTACGTTGGCTATTGGAAAATCCAACAGTTTCGCGATGATGGGAAGTGTAACGACCGCAGATTTGGCTTGTTCAGCCAGTTGTTCCGCTTGTTTCAACATAAGTTCCACTCTGCGGAATTCCTCGATTGTTTCACTTCGCTTTTGGGTCAAGAACAAGTGACGCTCACGATGCGGATTAATCGCTTTGCCGTCGCTGTTCCACACTAATGGAGCATCGCGCCGAAAGTCACGGTATTGACGTTCTAGTTCACCAAGCTTTGGATAGAGTTGCTCGATCGCGACACTGATCGTGCGCATCAAATCACCATGTAAAGTGTGCTGCCTCTGATTCGCCCAATTTTGAAACGCATGAACGAAACTTTTAACGCCCGCTTCTGCCAGTTCCCTATTCTTGGAATCGTAGTGAACTAAGGCTGCGATTCTGAAGTCCTGGTTGCTGGTAACTTCTGGTTCCACAATAAGGGCTTCACGTGCGTGTCGAGCAAAGATGCCAGCGTGACCGGAAAATTCACGGTGAAACGGAAGCATTCGCCGATCTCGGAAAGCCATAGACGACACCCAATCGCTATAGAAGTGCGATCGCAGAATCTCGAACGGAATGGGCTTTGCGTCTCGGTCCTTGGGATTGGGTGCCTGTTCGATCATCACACGTGATGTGGACCGAAATGTCGGATTGGATACGGCAGACGTCAAACCGATAAGGCCGCCTAAGAGCATGCATGTGAGTGTCACGAAAACAAATCTTCTCATTGCAAATTCCCTGCAAGTTGCTTGAAAATCGTTGGCACGGAGGCAACCGACTGTTGCCAACATTGAGTTTATCTCGGTACCCCTGCGGCCAGAGATTGCGAACATCAGCCAAAAGCATAATCGAATCTTGGCTCCCCGAGGTGGACGCAGTCCCAAACAAGTTTCGGCTTGTTCCTTCTCGTTAATGCCTTGCTCATTCCAAAGAAAGGCCGTGAGGCCTTCGTGAAGCGTCCCTGTGGGTCGCTAGGATCAAGCGGCGAACCAACGTCCAAGTCGCCAAGCCCGGGACGTCGCGACATTTTGCCGCAATCCCGGCAACCGGGTGGAACGTGGCCTTGTCGTCTGCGGGAACCGATGGCGACCGAACCACGCGGGCGTAACCGGCAACCCGTAGCCAAACGATCAACCACGCCCGCGAAACCTCGCGTAAGGCTCCGACACGAAGCGGCGGCGACAAACGGTATCCATTACACCGAGCGACCCATCGCCGCCAAGAGCCACCGCAATGTTGAGTACCAGTACGCGGACATGGACGTCCGCGCATGAAGCCCGACCGGGGCACGGAAGCCCGTCGTGAGCGAAGCTCATGGATGGGCGTAGCGATCGACCCGAGCAAGCGAAGCGGGGCGAGGCGGTCGATGTGAGTCGACGTAGCCGAACGAAGGATGAGTGATGGCGTCGAGCCCGTGAAGTCGATGAGGGTGGTTCGAGCCAAACGTGTTCTACTTCGCGGTACGATCCGAGAACCATCGTCATCGGCTGAACGATGCGACACGGCGACGAACGAGGCAGGATGCCGAGTAAAGCGGGTGAGCGATGGATCGCGAACGCCGCTATTTAGAGGCCGCGACGGTGCGAATGCCCGGCTGCAAGTCCGACGCGAAGTGAAGCAAGCGGCATGTGAGGTACGAACATGTGGCGCAGCGCAACGAAGTCGGCGGCGAACGGAACGTTGAAGCGACGCCAGTGTAGACCGGTGGTGCTGTCAATCAGGTAGCGAAGCCAAGCATCCGCTGTGAGGAACGAACTGCGGTTGCGAAGGCGAAGCGGTCTACCGGCCAAACGACTCGGAGGCGAAACGACTGGCCGCGAGAGATGGATTCGCTGAGACGATCTTCAATCCCAAGGCGGACGCACGAATGTCCTGTTGCAGACGGAAGCCCGTGCCCCGACCCCAAGCCGACCGCAGACCCTATTGTATGTCCATCTCAAACTATTTTGCCCTACCGTAGGCCAGATGGCGGCAGAGGGAGAACGGTTTTGCCTTATGGTACAATGTATCGTTAGTTGGGTCTATCGAGTTTCCGAATCAACCGATTCCTGGTCTTCAATCTCTCGTGCTTTTGTAAGCGCGGCAGAAACTAACCCGGCGGGAACGGATACTATGCCAAGCCCAACGAGCAACACCAAGAACGTGAAGCATCGACCTCCAGCTGTAATTGGATAGACGTCGCCGTATCCGACAGTGGTTAGTGTTGCGACAGCCCACCAGAGAGAATGAAAAACGGAGGCGAACGCGTCTGGTTGTGCTTCGTTTTCAAAGTAGTAAATGCCGACCGCAGCCAAGTACAGCACGATCAATGCGGTAAATCCAAAGAGAACAACTTCCTCTCTTGCTATGAGAAGCGCATGGTGAAAGCGGCGGATTGCTTTGCTATACCTAGCTAACTTCAGAATCCGAAACAGTCTGAGCAAACGGAACGCTCGTATCGAACGAAGGTCGACCCCAAGTGACAAATAGAACGGCAAAATTGCAAGCAAATCGATGACGCCAAAAAAGCTCGTTGCAAATTGCAGCTTCCGGTCTGCGACAAAAAGACGGGCTAGATACTCAGCAGTAAAGATTAGAACACAAACAGTCTCGATGATGCCTAGGATCTCTCTTTGACGGAAGCTGATCCCCGGGAGAGTTTCCAGTGAAAACGTAACAATCGAGACAACGATAAGAGCCTGGATGAACAGATCAAATGTCCGTCCAACCTTTGTGTCATTCGCTTCGACTAATTCTCTTAGGTTCATGGCTCGTCATTGTATCAGGAAGGTACCGTGAGTTATGCAAAGACATTCAGTTGAGTTCAGAATGAGTTATCTCTGGCAAACCGGGATAGATCAAGTCGTCGGTAATTCTTGCGATTGACGGAACAGGAGAGAAAGGAGAGAACGGTTTTTCGTCGCGTCGGCGCTCGCTCGGAAAAACCGCGGCCTCCAATGGGTACCGCTCTTTTTGGCATCGGCTAAGATTTTGGTTGCGGAAGTCATGAGCCGCATTCAATCGCCGTCGCGGCGACCCATCCCCGTGGGTTGCCCGCGATGGCATCTTTCAACGGGGAATCTCAATGAACGAAATCGAATCGCGTCTTGCGTGGCTTGATGATCAAGCGTCACGTCAATTGTGCCTTCAACAGATCGGCGAGTATCTGGAGTCGCTTGAGTCGCTGGTTGGGAATGCCGTCACCCGTATTGCTGCGGTCGAGGCTGGCATTGACGTTTCGAAATCTGACTCGCCCGTCATTCCAAGCGTGGGACGAAATGCGAAACGGCTGATCGAGTGTTTTCCAAAAATGCGGGAGCATCAAGAAGCATTTTCGTATTGGTGGGGAACGCCTGATTGGCTCGTGACGCACAACACGCCTGAGGACGAGCGAGAACTGCACCTGTGGACGATGCGACGCGATACCGCCCAGGCATTGCAGGATGCCCTGGAAGCGGTCGAGCGAGCTGTTACGAATGCGGGAATTGATCTTCCGGCAGATGAAGTTGCTGCTGTTGGGGATGATAACAATACCCGACTCGATGAAATCGCTTCGATGCTCGAAGGACGTTCGTTTGATTTGTTTGAGGCACTTCGCAAACACAAGCACTTCGTATCGCTCGGCACATTGAACGACGACGTTTACGAGGGAAGTGTTAAGGATTCATCTGTAAAGCGAGCCTTAGAAAAGCTCAACACAGATTTGGCGGATACTGAATGGACTGTGAAGTTTGATAAATCACGGGCAAAGTTGGTCGATGTAACGACCGACGTATAAACCGATGCGTCGTCGGTCGAGGCGTCCATGAGCTATGTCATCGTTCCTCCATCGTCACTCAAACGATGGAGAAACAATGGACGAGAAAAACCTGTTGGATGAACTCACCATCCGACAACGCATCGCGGAGCGTCGCCGCGAGTTGAAATTGCTGCGCACAATTGAGCGAGCACTCGCAAAGCATCGCGAAGAATCGCAAAAAGCGAAGGCAATGCGACCTGTCCCCGCACCGTCGGAGGGCACCTAATGCAGAGGTCAATCACACCCAAAGACGCAAACCGTCTCCGGTCACTTGAGAAGATTGTTGCCAATGGGCAGAAGACATTTCTCAAGGTCGGCTCCGCGCTGAAGGAAATCCGCGACAGCAAGTTATACAGGGCGACCCACAGAAGTTTTGTGGCGTATGCCGAGGAGCGATTCGGGTTCAAGCGGAGATACGCCTACTATCTAATCGAGTCGAGTGACGCTGTACAGGACAGTGAACAAAGTGTGCACCATGGTGCACAGATCGAGAACGAGCGTCAGGCTCGTGAACTTGCGAAAGCACCAGCCGAGAAGCAGCAGGAAGTTGTTGATGAGGCTGAGAAGATAGCTGATGAACGCGGCACGAAGGTCACGGCGAAGATCGTTAGTGAAGCACGCAAGAAAGTCGTTCAAGGTGAGATCGTTGACGACGACGATGTGAATGAAGTCTCCGACGATGGCGCGGAAGACGAGTACGAAGAATGCGGCGACGAGTACGAGGATGTGGAGGAACCGCAAGACACCGGACGCATGAGCAAGTTGAGGACGTTTGTGTCCGAGCTTGCCGAGCACGAATTGGTGACCGTTCGCGACTGGATTGAAGCTCGCATGGAGGATCACCATGCCTAGTCTTTATTTGCAAGACATTGATCCCGATGAATTCCGCAGAGCGATCGTCTCCGACGTGATGCGACAATTGGGGAGCCTTCTGCACGAGTCATCCGAACCCCGCCTCGTCGACGGCGACCGGTTGGCGGAGTTGCTTGGGGTGTCTCGTTGCAGCGTGGACCGACTGCGAGCTGATGGCAAGATCCCATCCGTGATGATCGGTCGGCGTCGGCTGTACCGACCCGATGCTGCGATTGCTGCCCTGGAGACCAGGGACGAAAAAAGGGAGGCAACCAAAAATGGCTAACTCCCAAAGCGTTTTTGACGATGCGACCCGCCATTCACATTCTAACAACCAGTACCCGGCAGACAAGATAGACGAACTGCGTTGGGAAGCCGAGGGCACTGTATGGCGTGCAGTGGCCTACACCCATCACGCGTGTATAGAGGATGGCCAACTGGTCGTCGCGGGTGGTCACGCATGCGAAATGCAGGCGCGGCTAGCGCGTTTTAATGTAGTGCCTGATGGATTTTGTCGCAGTCTCGCGGCCTATTATTTTATTCGTGATTTTGGGGGTTCAGACAATGGCTCCTGAGATTACGAAGGAGATTGACTCTTTGCTGATTGGTGCAAGGGATGCAGGCAATGAGCTAGTTCCAAGAAAGTGGGGCGTCGAGGTGTTCGGTGGGGCGACTCCGTGGGACTACTCCCATCGACTACAGGACATTGCTACCGAGTACGGTTCCGCGACTGTTCATGAGCGGTATCGGGCTTTGAGCATAGCGCCTATGCAGGTGCCCGAGGGGTATGTGCTACCGGGTGAGGTTTCCGAGTCGGTTCAATGCTTGGATTCATTATTGGATCGATTGAGACGCAAGGAGGGCGATTACCTTTATCCGACTGGTGATTGGATTGATGGTTTTGAGTGTGGGCCAAATAAGATCACCATTGTTGCTGCCCCCCCTGGTTTCGGCAAAACGACCTTTGCAATGCAGTATGTGTTCGATGTATTGGATCACGATAGTGAGATCACTGTATTCGTTGCAAACGCTGAGACTAGTTTTGACGTACTGCTGGGTAGGGAATTGACACGTCGTTCAGGGGTGCCCGCGAAGGCACTCCGGTTTGCGGATTTGACCCCCTCCCAGATGCAAGCGGTTGAAGATGCGGCTGATGATATTAGACCCTACTTGGATCGTATAGAGGTTATGCCTGGGCCTTTTGGTTTAGGTGACTTGCAGAGCTTTACGGAAGGGCGTTGTGGGTTGTTGTTGCTCGACTACTTGCAATTGTTCGCGCCCGGGGATGATGCCCGCGTCGGTGTCAATCAGGTGATGAGGTCGCTACGGCAGTTGGCGAACCGGGACTGGGGTGTCTTAGCTGTTTCGGCAGTCACTCGCGGGCGTAATAAGAACGGTTCGAGTTACGAGTCGAGTCAGTTGTCGATGGCATCGTTGAAGGAATCCGGCGAAATCGAGTTCATGGCTGATTCGATCTACCTGCTTTGCGACGATGGCCCAGTCGATGACAACGACAAGGTTCGCAAGGTAGACCTGCAATGCGGTAAGAACCGGCACGGAGAACGTGTTCCGCATGACCTGGTGTTCAACATGCCAGCGATGCGTTTTGAGCGTCCTGAGCCGGTTGTGGAACCACACAGCGAGTTCCTCGACTATGGCGACGCGAATCCGTTTGCTGCCGAGAGCTACGAGGAGGCGTCCTTTTAATGGCCACCTCAAAATCAAAATCTCAGCGTCGATTCGAACAGTTGAATCACATCGTTGACAAGCTGTTGCGTCAGCTACCGGCACGGCATGGTGTTGCGATGTTAGTGTGCTACCGGCACGCGCAGGCCAACCGGCAATTCCGAGTTTCCGAATCGGACTTGGCAATAGCTCTTGGAGTTGATCGACGAACCGCGCGACGGTTGTTCGATGACCTCGAACGATGGCAGGCAATCAAGCTCGTCAAACCGAAGCAGGGGACGATCCCGAGGGTGTTCGTCATCACGGGAAAAGTGATTAGTGAGGACACCACCGCGCCTACTAAGGCTAGACGGCGCTCTCATGTCCAATAGACGGCGCTCTCATGTCCGCTAGTGGGGACATCACCGCGCCTACATACAGACACAGACACATTACGAGCGTCACTCATGCACGCTTCGCTATGAGTGCCTCCCGAATACGGAATTGACGACGACCGTTCACGCGGTTGACCAAATGGAGTTGAACAATGATCAAACCGAAAGACCGAACTCACTGGACGGTCACCCTTAGGCCCGAGGCGTGGGTGGGCGATGACGATGCGGTGCTTCGCTCGATGCGCCGCTTCCTGAAAGCCGCATTGCGATCCTACGGGCTCCGGTGCGTCGATGTGAGCCAGATTGCACCCGAGCAGGCTGAGGGCCTTACTCGCGATCCTCGGCGACCTGATGGCTCGATGCGATTGACCGACACGATGGAGGACTACCGATGCGGAGATTGATGTGCTTCTTGTCTCGATGGATCTGGGTTCTTGCCCTGGGGTTTACGGTTGTTGACGTAGGTGGTGGTTTTGGGTGGATGCTTTGGGTGGTCGTTTTATGTGCGTGCTGGTGATGCACGAGATTGGTAGTTGACCATCTGGACTGATCACGAGACGTCCCCTTGCACGAGACGCATCCGAAACGAGTGGAAATAGTTGCGGCTGATGGGTGGTGATTGGCCCTGAGGGAATTGGATGTATACATTTCTTTACGCAGCGGCTAGCCCGACGGGGCGAACACTGGTTCCCATGACCAGCCCGCCGTTGTGTTTCTTGTTCATGGGTTTAACTGATGGTAGTTATAGATGGCGAGTTTAAGAAAAGAGTCTGACCGTGGGCGTACTGGTTGGCGTCTGCAGTTTCGGCATGAAAAGAAGCGGCGTTCGCTGTGGCTGGGACCGCTTAGCAAACGGGCTGCAGATGCTGTTGCTCGGCATGTTGAGGAGTTGGTACGGGCGAGGGCATCCAACGTGCAACCGGAACCAGATGCAGCTAAGTGGGCGAGGGGGGTTGACGGGCGGATTCGGGATACGCTTTGTGGTTGGGGCTTGGTTGATCCAATCCAGAACCGCAACGCTGATTCTGATCGATTCTTGGGGCCATTCTGCGACAAGTACATTGCAGGGCGAACGGACATCGCTGCGGTGACTCTTGAAGACTACACACGAGTGAAGGGCTTTCTTGTTGATCGTTTCGGCCAAAGGTGCCTGCTGACTACGATTACACCTGCCGATGCGATCCGTTGGCAACGATGGCTTGTATCGGATAGAGGGCACTCGGAAGCGACGGTTTCAAAGTACACAAAAAAAGCGAAGGCAATCTTTGCAGATGCGGTTCGTGATCGTCTGATACCTGAAAGTCCATTTGCCGACGTGAAGCCGGGTAGCGACGTGAATAGGACTCGCGATCACTACATTAGCCGTGCGACGGCAATCGAAGTGTTGAAAGCCTGCCCCGATGACGACTGGCGTTTGATCTTCGCGTTTGCCAGATTTGCGGGTTTACGTCGTTGCGAGATTCTTGTGATGACCTGGGCGGACATCCTTTGGGACATCGACCGATTGCGAATTGATTCGCCCAAGACGGGTTTGCGGTTCTGTCCGATCTTCCCCGAGTTGATGCCGTTTCTGTTGGCATCATCTGAATCGGCACCAGACGGGGCAACACGATGTATTCGGCGGTACCACCGCAGGGCGAACCTTGGGACGCAGATGAACCGGATCATCGAACAAGCGGGGATAGTTCCTTGGGAGAAGACTTTCGGCAACTTGCGGGCCACTAGAAGGACAGAACTTCAGGAGCATCGGGAGGATCACGTCATCAACGCTTGGCTCGGCCATTCAAGCAAGACGGCTGAAAAACACTACCTGCAAGTTCACGATGATCACTGGGCAGCGGGGGCGTCATCACTTACTGGCGAAGCAATTGATTTCGATGCAGTGATCGGCGGTGTCCGTGGCGGTGTCATCTCTGCCGCTAATGACCCATCCCGAGCTCGCACGGCGAATAACCAATCTGCGAAAACAATGGGAAAAGAGGGTTCGGGATGCTTCTTGATGGGTGAGCAAGCTGTCCCACTAGGACACGAATTGTCGGCCAAAACACGGGGATTCTAGCCATCATCCCCGACGACACCTCACAGGAAGCCTCACTGCCGATTGAGGGGATCGATCAGCTGTCTCGACTGCTAAAGTCGTCACTTCCGATAGAGGATCTTGAAGCGATCGTCGCTTCACTAAAGGCGTAGGCACTACATCGGATGCGAATGGGCCCGGCGTTCGAGTTCCATTGCTGCTGTAGCCTGCTTGCTTGTAGACGGTTCTCTCCTAGGACGATTCGGAGCGACACCTTCTATGTGGCGGTTCGTGGTGTAGTGGGGACATCGCTTCAATCCACCGACAGAAACTTCGGTTGTCGAATTAGATGGTAGCTAGTCCCGTCGTCAAACATCCACCCATCTTTTTGGTGTTTCTAGCAATCCTTGTATCTTTAAAGATGAGTTCGTTAAGCAAGTTTTCTTCACAGGTAAGACCATGTCCACGTCCGTTGATGTCCCCATCCGAACCATACACCCAATCGTCCATGACCTGCGGCAAATCCTCCGACTCAGTGCTCACCAAGGCAGTCGTCATCATGAATCAAAAGAGCACCCGACAATCAGCCAGTACGCCCGTTGGTGCGGCTGCACGCCTCAACTGCTCGGCAAGTTCGCCAATGGCAAATCGAAAAGTCTGGGGCATGAGATCGTCGACGACCTCGCGGCACTGACTGGGCTGTTCCCCTCGGCCACACGCGAGCAACGAATGGTTCGTTTACGACAAGCCGACATATGGATGGCGTCGCCGGAGTTACGGGCCGAGTTTCCTCGAGTTCGCCACTTCGTTCTGCGGTAGAAACCCCGAAGCAATGCCTGCGACGAAGTGCTTTTCTGTTTTCGAGAAAACAACTCCGTTTACCACCAGATTCCGATACCCCGTATTTTGCTCCTTCCAAAACAGGTGGAATTGGCTCAATTCCACCACTTTTCGCACAAGCATCAAAACGCGTTTACTGCCTCGCTTATTCGGTGTCGCAAACAGTAGGACCAAAGGTTTGTCGTCTCAAGCGTCGCCAAATGTTTGCTGTCACGCAAGTTTGAAACCAAGGATTCGGGGTTTGTAACCATCGCATCACCATTTTGAGGCTGCAGAACTGGCGAAATCGTTTCGTGTCGCGTTTTCACCGGCAGATGGTTGCAAATGTACCGAAGAAGTCGCAGGATTGGCTCAGAAAACCGAGAACCCAACACGTTTGGTCGCATGGTGATTTCCGCCTCGCCCAGTATTCCCGTCGCTTCTCTATTGATCGATCGAGGCTCATGAACGCTTCAAAATCCCTCTCACTCACCGACTCAATACGCCAAGACTTGCGAGTCGCCGCCAAGCGGAAGAGCCGGCAGGCTGGAGGCAGGCCAATGCCAACACTTCGGCAATACGCACGATGGTGTGGCTGCTCCCTACAACAGCTCGCTGACTTTGCTAACCGAAAGACACAGTACGCCACCCACGAAGTCCTCGATTCGCTGGCCATGCTAACGGGCGCCTACCCCGTGGCGACGAACAAAGACGTACGCTGGCGATGGAGGCAAGCAGCAAAATGGGATAAGTCCCCCGAGCTACAAGCGAAGTATCCAAGTTGTTGCGATTACGTCTGCCAGCAAGAACGGAACCGAGCAGCGATGCGTCTGCTCAAGCAATGGGAGCAGGAGAGACAAATCGAGACAGGATATTCAAGTTGATCAAGTTGATCAAACTTTGTCACGTGTGATGAGATGATCAACTTGATCACCTTGGCTGGTGGGCCACCGAGTTCTTTCCCCCGTCTACACGTCAACATGTCTACAGAAAGGGATTGTGTTGTTGCCGCACAGAAACCTCCTCACTGCGTAGCGCGAGATGCGGCGAAAAATCGCGCCGACTTGGCTATGTCTTAACTTGATGCTTATGGGGGTTTCGGAGGGCTGGCACCCGATAACGCTGGCTCCATTCACTAAATTGCAAAACATGTCGTCTCAAACTTGCTGACACATTCCGCATTTCGATCCGCTCCATCCGTATGGTCATTCCGCCTGCACGAATGGCATTCAGCCAACTGCATCTGGTTTCATCGATCGAGGAGAGTGCAATATTCGGTTGCCGGTGTCGGCCTGGTATGACACTTATAAGAGAGAAAATCCCTTTCTTGGGATTGGAATCGCCGCGACGGATCGCGATTGGGAGAATTCAGGATTCGCTTCCTTTCCCCAAATTGGAGAGTCTAATGGCCGGTAAACTCACTGGCAGTCGTCGTCGACGCCCATCGAAGCGCAGATCAAAGAATCGGGTTCATCTGCAAAAGCCATCCGGGCTGATTGGACCTCGCGTAGCGAAGGTTGGCGGTGACAGATTCGCAATCGTGTGCATTGATCCTGCCAAGCATCGATCCGAGTGGATGATGGCTGACTACTTTGGAAAGCTGCTCATCGCGCCACAAACTCTTGAGCATCAGTCAGGTCACTTCAAAGCTGCTATCGCTCAGATTCAACAATCTCAAAAGCAAAATGACATACGCGATCTCATCGTGGTTGTAGAACGAACAGGGAACTACCATCTGGCGCCCAAGCATGCTTTCTCCAGTGCAGGATTCGAAACACGTGTTGTTCATCCGTTTGCGACGAAGCAATACCGGATGCCTGCCGACCCAGGCAACAAGACAGATGAAACCGATCTTCACGCGCAACACCGCGCTGCTGTCGCTGGATTTGGTCTTTGTGAGCGAGAGCTGCAATCGCCTTACCGTGAGTTACAACTGAGAGTGCGTCACCGGCGCAACCTCGTCGAGAAGGCGTCATCGCTTGCATGCCAGGTGCGAGAACATTTACATCTTTCGATGCCAGGTTACTCAGTTCTATTTGATCGATTACTCGAGCACCGAATTGCTATGGGCATCGGCCGTTGCTGCGAGTCCCCAGCGAAGATTGTGAAGCTCGGCCAGACGGGAATCTGCAAGCGGCTGCGTAAACAAGGGATCCGATGCCAGCAACGCACCATTGACAAGGTTCTTGCCTGGGCGTCTCAGGAAAAGAATCAGATGGTCAAAGATGGCGCTGTCCACCACGCAATCTGGACTGATTTAGAAGAGCTGTTTCGGCAGATTCAACGCCAAATCACTTCAATTGAGCGAGTTCTTGCAGGTGAGTTGGTTCAAACGCCCTACGTTCGTCTAATGTCGATTCCTGGAATCAATGTTGTTTCTGCAGCCGACTTGGCTGGAGAGATGGGACCGATTGATGCGTACGCAAACGCAAACGCAATCACAGGACGAAGTGGACTATTCCCGTGCCGGCACCAAAGCGACCAGACTGACACAAGTGGGCCGATCATCCGCCAAGCCAATCGACGTTTGCGATGCGCACTGATGAGGATCGCTGACAATCTCGCTTGTCACTGCGCCCACTATCGCGGTCTTGCCGAGCAGGATCTTGCACGCGGAGTCGCGGTCCGAGCTAGTCGAGTCAAAACGACCAAGAAGTTCACGCGTCTTGCATTCGCTTGCCTTGCTGGTGACCAACCAATGAGACACCCGGCATTCCGCGCGCCCGATTCGATTCTAGAAAAGCTCCGTGAGTTTCACCGCCTCCATGAGACGCCCTTGGACCAAGTGCTCGCTGATCTAAGCAAAGCGGTAGAGCAACTGCCCGAATATGCGAAAGGTCATGAAGCAAAAGTTGTTGCGGAAGTGCTGCGCCAAAAAGCATCTCGAAAACGTCGCGAGGTCGGACTTGGCGAACTCCTTACCGCAGTCCTTGCCCGTTTAGGAATCAACGACAATGAGATAGACAAAACCAATACAATTAAATCTGGGGATCGACCCTAAGCCTGTGTGAGGATCCACACCGCCTTCGTCGGCCGCGGCATCTCTGCCTTTCCGGTGCGTGGCGCTCTGACGGATCATCACCGCCTGATACGGCAGTTTGGGGTCGTCCCTCTTATGTATTACCTGTATGGCGATAACGTGATCACCAACGTCAGAGAGGATCCTCACATGGGATCGGTCGATACTCCTACGACCCTTTCTGAAAACCACCAGCCGGTGGAACAAGGAATGTACGCAATCGCAAAAATTTTTCGAATAGGACTTGAAACTCCCATGGCAGTCAGGTAAATCAGCAGGCGGCACGTTTACCAATTGTTCGGTTAGAAACTGACAGAAATCCTCGTTCTCCCAGTATGCAATCGACGGGTCATAGGTCGCCAGGGCACAGGCTGCGTGGAAACGAAGAGCAGAAGAGTCGCTCTTTTTGGTGGTCTCCCAATAGTCGGCAATGAATTTGCTTTTGTGCTCTTCGAGAGAATCGCGAACACGTTGAAACTCTTGAGCAGTGACCGTCAGCAATTGCTGCTGCAGGAATGGCAGCACCGACTCATCCGCCGTTGAAAGCGTCTCGACGGCTGCATGCAGCTTCGCATAGGAATCATCGAGAGTCCGCAGACGCTCGGGGAAAATAGGTCCTGACCGGACGAAATCCTGATCCTGGTTTTGGGTACGATTTGTTACACTCGTCAAAGTGAATTCTGGCTTCTGTAGAACACCAACCTATTGGCCTATCGAAGCTCGAGCCTTTGCTGACCCTACAATCCCCGAGCAGGCAGGGACGCGTACTCGGAGAATCCTCCCCGCTCACCAAATCTCTTAAGTAGTAATCGAAGCAGTATTCGTATAGATTGCCGTGCATATCGAACAAACCGAAATCGTTTGGCTTCAGGCTTGCCACGGGCCAAGAACGTCCGTCTGCATTTGATTCACACCAGGCGTAATCTGTCAACAAAATTTCGGAATTGCCCCAGTAACGATGTGTCTTTGCACCAGCGGCACAGGCGAATTCCCACTCCGCTTCGGTCGGCAAACGATAGCCTTGCAATTCCAAGAAATGATCCTTGGCCCTCATTCGTTCATGGAATTCGTTGGCGGCATTTTTCTCATAACACCATTGGTCCTCTGGAATGCCTTCGCTTGCACTCAGCCAGTTGCAATAATGGGCAGCCTGAAACCAAGACAGGTATATTGGCTGGTCTTCGCTGGGGAGTAATCCTTTCATCCTCTGAAGTTTCATTTCACGATTTTCGCGAAGTACGTAGTCAGCGTTTTGTTCAAACGTTTCAAACTGTGCCCTGGTTACTTCTGTTGTCGCAATGGCGAAACGCCTTTCGATCCGTCGCTGCGCACGCAGGAATCGCCGCCCTTTCCAGTCGCGCGTTTCCGCGTTAGCTATCGGCGTATCGTACCATCCCAATGACTCCTTTTCCTCGCGCGTCATCCCGTCTTTGAGGTGACCGTGCACGCTGGCCTCGTCGGGAATCGTCTTATTCCACGCGACTTGATCGGCCTCAAGGATCACAAACGTCTGGCCTTGCCCGTTTACGAACCATTGACGTGGATCGTCGGTTGCGTTTTGAATTTGCTCTTCCGATTGCCGCAACTCTTGATCGATCGAAACGATTTGTTCGCCTTTCCCCCACTTTGTCAGCATCCATCTTGCCGCCCCATGAATCCCGGCGTCGGGATGGTTGCGATAGACCTCGGCAAATTGATCGCACAGACGATCGCGTTGCACGGGAGGCAACTGCGTCACGTCCAATCCGCCCAGGCACAACAGCAAGGCCCGTTTGATCGAGACGTCGGCTTCCTGTTCGTAACGTTGGGTAAAGGCTAACGGTCTTAATGGGAGAAGAGGAGAGTTCTCGACGGACGGAAACCACCGTAGCGGTCCCTATACGTCGGCTGGAGGCTGGTGCGATTGGCGAAACTGACGTTCAACGAAGAATAGAGGAACGAGCCGCCACGCAATAAACGGGTACCATCGTCTCTCACCGGGGAGATTGAACCCGACAGTGAAGTTTGAGTCCATTCCCAAACGTTGCCGTGTATGTCAAACAGTCCCAAGGTGTTCGGCAGCAACGATTCAACCGAGTGTCTGCGACTAGACGAACTGTGATCGTAACGGGCGTACCGTTCCAGCAGCGACAACGATTCCCCGAAACCATAAGTGCCGGTGCTACCCGCTCGGCCCGCGTGTTCCCATTCCGCTTCGGTAGGCAGGCGGTAGCCCGTCAACTCCAATGCATTCTCTCGAATCAACATTCCGTCCGCATATTGCCCATTCTCTGTCGGCTCGTATACCCACTGATGTTCCGGAATTCCTTCCTGCTGACTCAGCCAGTTGCAGTAGGCAGCGGCATCGTACCAACTGACCTTGTGGACCGGGCAGTCCTCCGTGGGGGCATTGGTTTCATCAGCAGCAATGTCGCCTCGAAACCGGCGAAACTCGGCCACCGTCACCTCATGGCTGGCAATCGCAAAGCTGTAATTGATCGAACTCTCACTTGAAGCCGCAGGGTTCGGGATCACCGCCATCGTCTGGCCCTGACCATTAACGTACCAGCGGCGAACACCGTTCCAGCGGGCTTCACTCAATGCGGTCTCAGATGCGGCAAGCTGATTTTCAAGGCGTTGCAGCGGTTCATCCTGTGGACGGTACGCCGCTGACAGCAGGGCCTGCTGTTCGGTCGTGCGAGTTTCAGTCGCCACGCCCGCTAACGCCCGCAGTCCCGTTGCGTACAACTGCTGCACTTCGCCGTCGCTTAGGAGGCGATTGTAGATTCGCATATCGTCGATAGCGCCCAAAAACGGGTACTGTATGTCACGCATCCCGATGTTCAGTGGAGCATCGTTCTGGATCGTGTCTGACAAGCTCTCGGTGACGACTTTGGTGTCGATCGGTTGGCCATCAAGATAGAGCATCACACCGGCAGCGGTTGATGAACCGTCGTAGGTCATCATGACATGGTGCCACTGACCTGGCGGAAGTGAATCGACGGACATCGTCTTTAAAAAATTACTTGGGTAGTGATGTTTGAAATGAACCTCCATGCGCCCAGAAGCATCCAAAAATAAATCGAAGCCACGCAAGTTTTTCGCTGAATCCATTTTGCCGATCAAGGTGGCATACCGGCCCTGGTTTTCACTGAATACCCAGCACCCATATGAAAATGCATCCCCGCGGTCAGGGTTGAATATTTGGCCGCAACGAATGTGTCCGCCCTTGCCGTCGAGTCGTATCGCATTACGGACAACGCCCTGTTTCCACTCCGGCTGGCCCTGTCCCTCATAGATTCCGACTGGCTGGCCCTCGACCGCGTTCGCTGTTTCTCTGCCTTCGGTTTCATCCAGTGGGTAATGGGCCACCAGTCCCTCCTTGAGTGAATCCAGTGATGGCGCTGCTTGCTCTCGCAATTGCCGTTCCCAGGCGGCTTGTCGGGCAAGAAGCCCGGCTTGCTCATCGGTGGTGATCCGTTGTCGGATCTCGTCGACTTCCGCATTCAGCTTCGCAGCCCGAGCTAACTGTCCTTCATTCAACGTGGGTTCGCAGACAGGCAACCTTGGCAACGGTATGCCCCATTGCCGCAACGTCCACGAGGCCGAACCGTGGATGCCGGAATCGAGGTCGGTGACATACAGCGATTTCAATTGCGCAGCGATGCGGTTGCGGTCGGACGCCGGCAACATCGCCGCATTCAGCCCTCCCAGACTCTGAACCAACCCTTTGCGAACCGAAACGTCACTCTCCCTATTCAATCGGGCAGCGAGTGTGTTGTGATTCGTGCCCAACTTACCCAGATGGTGGATCACGAAGCTTCGTAGCGAGGGATCAGGCGTTAGCTTCAGCAGCGCCCAAACCTCGTCACCAACTCCGAGATGCACAAGTGTCACCGCGGCCAACGATTGGCGTTTCCAGTGAGCGTCTCGAAGTATCTGATCTGATTCTGCGAGGTGTTCGTTGGTCTTGTCGAGTTCGACAGGAAGCAATGCCCGCATTTCCTCCAGCAACCTCTGCTGCACCGTGGCGGCGTGTGGGGTCAGCGCATTGGACAACAAGGTGAACTCGGCCAATTCATCAGCTACCAAGACCACATCCACCAGCTTGTCGGGTTGCTCTCGCAGATAGTCCGACAGGGCAAACGCTGCAGCTTCTCGCCGCTTTCCACTAACGGAGCGATCGGCATGAATGGCGGTGAGTGGCTCCATCAATGGCTTGCTCGCCGGTTGCAAAAGTTCGCGCCACGGGCCGAGGTAAACGGACGAAACGGCACTCGTCAAATGTGCGCAGACAAACGGAGCCGTCGCCCGCCAGCGTTCATCGTCGGGGGCGTACTCCGCCAAGGTCGCTGCCGCCTGAAAACGTACCACAGCTTCTTGCTCTTCATCTTTCGCCACGATCCACAGCGTTTCGACCAGCTTGTCTTTGTGAGGCAGCAATCCTGTTCGCAGGACTGGGAACTGGGTCAGCGAACAGACGAGAAGTTGATCTCGTAGATATTCGAGTTGACTCTCGTCAACAGGCAGTAGGGCGAGAGACAAATGAAGTTTCTCGGAGGAACCATCGCTGGCCGTGGCGAGTTTGGCCTTGAGTAACGAATCAGCCCATTCACGGTGTTGATTCAAGTCGGAAATAACGGAGGGAACCTGAGCGATGTCAGCACTCCCGAGAGAACCCACCAAGGCTGTGGCACGAGTTAAGTGCTGGGATTCGACCACCGATTGGCGAATGCTCAGACCAATGAAGCTGGCGGCCACTAGCAACAAGGCAACCATTCCCGTGCGAATTCCATGCGTGCGTCCCGCCTTGGCCATCATGTTCCGCTGCGGCTCAGTCCACTTCCGCTTATCCGTGAACAACCGAATGTTGAGATTCTCCCACCACGATGGCAGGAAGCGGTTCTTCGGTTCGGCATTCCACAGCAATGCAGCATCAAACAGCTTCAGCTCTGCTCGGCCGCTAGCGGTTTCTTTTTGCTTGCGGGTCAGCCAATCCCGCAACGAATGCACGAGATAATCGTGGGTCAACTGAAAATACAGCTGCCCCTTTGGGGCCTGAGTCACGTACTGATCATTGGCGCCATTTCCTTCGGGATCGGTCGGCGTGATCAGTCGGATTTCGCTGTCCAAAATCTTGATCAAATCGTCGAAGTCGTGGGGTCGATCACCGTAGCCGCTTGCTTCCATGAGCTCCGCATGAGATCGCATAGTGCCTTTGATATCAGTGCCGTAATCGGGAAGCAGGTCCTTTAACACCGCTCGGGCAGCTTTCTGGTGCAGGCGGTGACTTGGATTTGCCGACGGAGCGCTGAAGACCTCCTCCAAAAACTTGACCCCCACTCCCTTGGTTCCCCCCAATTCTTTGAGCGTGGCAGGTACCCAGAGCTTGTCCTTCATCATGTCGGCGAACAATGCCAAACGCACGCAAATGACTTTGCCATCCACGGCGAGTCCCACGGTTGCTTGTTGAAGAAACTTCTTTTGTGCTTTCGTGGTTTCACCGAAGGTCTTTGGCAGTCTGCCAAACGCACGACCGAATGCGGCCAAAACTTTGCGGGCATGTTTGAGATCAAAAAGATCAACCAAGGCGGTGTTGTGACCTTCGACCAAACGCACCTCCAACTCATGGAGGAAGCGACTGACCGCTAACCAGAAATCGTCCCGCACCAGCATGATGCATTGAACCCGACCTCCGTCGCACTGCCGCAGGGCTTCCACCAAATCGGTGTACTCCTCTTCCTTTTTGGCATGCAACCATTGTTCAAATCGGTCGAGCACGATCAGCACTTTCTTGCCGACCGGGACACCGCGTCCTCGTCGCAAGGCAGTCAGTGCCTCTTTCAGACTATCGATTCCCCGGAGTGCGGGATACTGCTTCCACAATCCGTGCAGCAATCGTGTTTCGGATTCCGCAGGCGAGGCTTCGATGTAAACAACATCCACCTCATTGGAAAGCCGAGGCATCAAGCCGGCTTTCACGAATGACGACTTGCCACAACCTGATGGTCCGTAGATCAAACCAACCGAGAACGTATGATCCGGATCCGTTTCCTCGATGTGAGTTTTCCAGAACCGCAGACTGTCGGGGAGACCCTCGCGATCTCTCGGCCCGGGAAGCAAGTCCAGGAAGAAGTCCGCATCACTGGCGTCAAAGGAACGCAAACCTTTCGGAACGATACTGATTGCCTGGCTGCCGGACGATCCCAAGCCCACCGCGCCGGAAGACGCCGTAGCGGAGTCAGGAGAGGACGGCGGTGTCGAGCTTTGTGATTCCGAAACCTTTCCCGCAAGCCCACCGTTCGCCGACCCACGAGCCAACGCGGGATTCTCAGCCAAGAAAAGCCTCAGATCTTCGGCAAAGTCCCGGGCCGACGGATACCGCTCCGTGACTCGCTTTGCCATCGCTTTCGTGCAGATGCGTTCCAATTCTTTCGGCAGACTTGCATCGTGTTGCCTGAGCGGTTTGGATTCACCGTTTGTCACCTGATCGAGAAGCTCGGCCTTCGTCTCACCGTGAAAGGGGAGTTGACCGGCGAGCAACTGGTAGAGCACCGCGCCGAGACTGAAAACGTCACTGCGACGATCAACACGATGGCCTTCTCCACGGGCTTGTTCTGGCGACATGTAGGCGGGAGTTCCCGCATGTTTGGGTCCCTCACCGATGTCCTGTTCTCGGAGCGCCAGTCCGAAATCGATCACAAAGGGATTGCCATCACCATCCATCAGAATGTTGCCAGGTTTGACATCGCGGTGCACAAGGCCCTGCTCGTGGGCATAATGCAATGCCTGGGCAACCGTCGCAATCAGCTCAGCCGCAGCGAATGCATTGCCGACTTGGCCCAACTTGATTTGCTGCGCGAGACTGAATCCATCGATGTACTTGGAAACGATGTAAAAGGGAAAATCTTCGTCGCTGCCAAGTTCATAAACCGGCACGATGTTTGGATGGTCCAGTTTCGCGACGATTTTCGCCTCGGTCTCGTTCTGAGAAAGAGAAAGGAATCGAGCACGCGGTACTTTGATGGCGACCGCTCGCTCCAATCCCTCATCACGAGCTTTGTAAACAATCCCGAACCCGCCTTGCCCAAGCACTTCGTCGATACGGAAACGTCCAATCGAATCAGGAATCTGGAGATCGGCACCGCTGGGATGCAACTGGATTTTTGATTTTGAGTTCGCGGCGGAGAGCTCTCGTGTCTGCAAGCTTTGATCGGCGATACGCTGGAACACCGATTGAATCTGTTCCTTTCGATCCGGGAAACGTGTTTCGTAAGAGGCGATCGGAGGCAACGATCCGCCCCGCGCTCGCAGCTCGATCTCAATTGCGAGCAGCTCCTCAAAAAGCACGCTGCGAATTCGGATCGTTCCCTGGGCGAGGTGCTGTTCGAGAGTGGAACGTTGCTGTGCAAAGTCTTCCTCAAACGCTTTGCATGCCGCGTCGACGATTCGCAGTTCTTCGGTACTCAGATCGGAAAAGCGCGGGTCGGTCACGTTCCCTCGGCCATTAAAGACGTGGTGAAGGCTGGCCTCGCATGACGTGCACACGACACGAAACACAGAGGACCGGTCTCGGTATCCTTATGCCGCGCAAACACCAAAGCTTGCCGAAGATGCGGAAATCGATTGCAGTTTCACCCCGTGAATTAGTTGAGGCATCTACGCCATTAGAGTACCCTAATATATCACGGTCTATCAATAGCTGGATTTGAATTCTCACTCGGTCGGTATTTCCGGTATCAAGAAAAGCAGTTGGCAATCATGTCGGATGACCCTATCACTGAATGGATCGGAGAATTGCGAGGTGCCAACGAAGCGGCTGCCGACAAGATCTGGAATCACTACTGGACGCAATTGTGCGCCGCAGCGCGTCGCAAATTACGCTCCGACTCGCGGCCTTTGTACGATGAGGAAGATGCAGCGCTGAGCGCCTTCAACAGTTTTGCAAACGGTCTTGCGGCGGGTCGTTTTCCCAAATTGAATGATCGCGAGAGCTTATTGCGTTTGCTGCTGGTCATCACGGGGCGCAAGGTGCGTCAACGGCATCGGTATGACCAGCAACAGAAGCGGGATGTACGTCAAACCATGACGGGTTCGGTTTTCATGACCGATGCTGATGATGCGGCAGCTTTAGGTGTCAACCATATCAAGGCACGCGAACCCACCCCCGAGTTTGTGGCGTCGTTTACCGAGACCTGCGACAGGTTCTTCAAACGACTCGGCGATCCCCAGTTGCAAGAAATCGCTGTGTTGCGGATGGAGGGTTACAACGACGGCGAGATTGCAAAGCACTTGGATTGTTCACGCAGTACCGTCCAACGCCGTTTGGAAATCGTTCGTCGCGAGTGTTTATCATTTGATGAAAACGACGTTTAGATCGAGAGTGCTTCGCTGCACTGAATCGGATTTTCGCCGTCTGGACACCGCAGACGAATCACCAGACACGCTTCACTTGGCTTTGGCGTGAAGCTGGCGGAAGAAGAAGCTTCCGAATTCCTCGACAAGCTGATCGCCGAAGTCGATTCCGAATTGACGGAATACCTGAAGGAAGACGCGATCGCGATCCTGGCATCATCAGAATGATGCACCAAATGGCACGTCGGCTGCATCGGTCTCTTGGCCTGGATTTCATCGCTTGATCGCCCTGAAGTGAGCGAGTCGCACACGGCGGAAATGAGGCGGCGTTCCTAGTGCTTCGTCAACTTTAAAAGTTAGGGTTGGCGATCGTAGCCGGACTCGCCAGAGTTCGGGTTTTCGGATACGACCTGAAGTCTGGCGACTTCAGCTACCCCAAAATTAAGAGTTGACGAAGCACTAGTCACATTTTACGGGAGCTTTCCAATGCAGGATCAAAAACAATCGGACCAAGATTTGTCCGTACACGTCCTCGACTCGCTCATGGCCGGGATCGCGGTCCTTGATAAGGACGGCACCATCTGCGCCGTGAACGAGACATGGCGGCGATTCTCTCATCAGAATGGCGGTGAGCCGGCAGCCACTGGGATTCGACTTGTTGCGTCGACGTGACCGCAATGCGTCAAGTGCTCGTTCACCTGATCGATAATGCTCTGGCCAGTGGTGCAACCTTGGTTGCGATCTCATTGAGGATGGACGAGCTGAACTTTGGTCCTGCTGTCACCGTCATTCTCAGTGATGATGGTCCCGGTGTTCCTTGCCAGGATCGAGAAAAGGTCTTTGATCCGTTTTACACCACCAACACGCACGGAACTGGCTTGGGATTGGCCATCAGCCGAAGAATTATCGCGGCGCATGGTGGACAAATTCACTTTGGCAATCCATGCCGTGGAGGTGCTTCGGTCTACATCACGCTTCCGGTGGCGCGGACAAGGAGTGAGCTGTAATCAGCCCATCATCGCCTCGACGGGATATCCGCGGTCGATTTCTAGCCACTCGCGTATTGAGGCTTTCAGAGGGTGCAGCAAAGTAGGCCCGGCTCCACGGGTCGAAAACGCGGCAAGCAGCCGGTGGAAACACCGAGTTGCGATGGGTTCGAATCGGTAGGACCTCGAAGCGATGGCCGATTTTTTGCGAGATGCTCTGGGATTCTCCGAACAAGATTCGGATGAGCCTCCAGTATCAGAACTAACCGGTGTGCCCGGATAGCCGGACAAACAGTCAGACGATCCTCCACGGCGAGAAGGATGACCGCTGACCTGTGGAAGTGGTACGGCGAGCGGACAAGGCACTCCAGCTGCCATTTCTTGTGCCCGACAGTCGCCATAAAGGCATGCATGTCAACGGGTTGGCGAGATTTGGTTGTCAGCTTGCCGGGTGATCACTCGCCGGTTGATCGGCGAACAGGTCCTCGGCTCGATTCGCCAGCTCCATCATAGAAAATGGGAACTTTTGGCGATTTTGCTATCAGACGCTGCGACAGTTCACCACCGGATGGCCATTAAGCCCCTAGCGACGGTGAAACTTGGTGACTGAGTGCATGTGCGACTGAGCGTTTCACCAACGCGAAATCCCCCTACCAGAAAAACAACAATGAGAAAGAATCTCGATAGCGCAGGATTTGGCTGCTGGTCCGGATCGAATGACCAGCACTGAGTTGATTGAAAAGTCGGTGAGCAACGACGACGCTGAGGCTGGCAACGCAGCTCCGTTTCAGTTCGTGCATAGTGAAGGATTCGCCGAGTTGCTCGAGGCGCTCGGCGGAACGCTTTTCGTAACAACTTATCAGGCCGGTAAGTTGGTGGCGTTTCGTGCGTGTGACGGGCACGTTTCGATGCTGATGCGCTCTTGCGGCAACGCGATGGGGCTGGCGGTGCGCCGCGATCGCATCGCGGTGGGCGGCGAATACCAGATCTGGACACTGCGAAATTCGCCTGAGGTTGCTGCCAAAATGAAACCCGCGGGGCAGCACGATGCTTGTTTCCTGCCTCGCAGCAGCCATGTCACGGGCGATATCGACGTGCATGAAATTGCCTGGGGCACGGACGACCCACGTACCACCCTCCAGCAAGATACCGGCTCAGCCAACGGCACGCATGGCGAGACGCCTCAGCTGTGGGTCGTCAATACATTGTTCTCCTGTCTGTGCACACTCGATCCCGACTACAGTTTCGTACCTCGTTGGAAACCTCGCTTTATCAGCGAGATCAAACGCCAGGATCGTTGCCACTTGAACGGGATGGCGATGGTGGATGGCCGACCGAAATACGTGACCGCGTTTGGCGAGACGGATACACCGGAAGGCTGGCGGCCGGGTAAAGCCGACGGCGGCGTGGTGATTGATGTGGACAGTGGCGAGACCGTCGCCCGCGGATTTGCGATGCCACATTCTCCCCGTGTCCACAACGGCCGCTTGTGGGTCCTCGATTCGGGACGCGGTCGACTGGTCACGGTCGATCCGGCCAAGGGACAGACGGAGACCGTGGCCCAGTCCGATGGTTACGCGCGCGGCCTGGCCTTTGCCGGTCCATTGGCCTTTATCGGTCAATCCCAGATCCGCGAGACGGCGATTTTTGGCGGCGTGCCGATTGCGGAAGGCGAGCAGAAACGGCCCTGCGGTGTGACCGTCGTCGACACGCGGAACGGGCAAATCGTGGGCAGCCTCGAATTCGAGGCGACCGTCCAGGAGTTGTTCGATGTTCAGCTGTTGACCGGCGTTCGCTTTCCGGCGGTCGTCGGTTTCGACAAAGACACCATCCGGCGTGCCTGCGTCATCGCTCCCGAAACAAGGATGAACCAGCCCGCAGAAGATTCCCACTAGTCCGAACTTATCTCGACCCTCATTCACATTCCACCGACGCTCATTCATGGCCGTTGCCGTGGCTACGGCGCCTCTGACGCTGGCAGTCTCTCCTGAAGGGCTTCCCACCAGAGTCTTATCCCTGCCAGGACGCAACCAAAAGAAAATTTGAGACAGTTCTCGGGCTGACGGCCATACGTCCATTGAGGCCTAAGACGCGATTGTCTTCGCTTCAGGGGCGATTTCTAGAAAACTACTCGCTGTAAGCTGCTTAATCCCCATGAAACGTGTTCGAAAGTCACTACTCTCTCTCCGTCGATCCCGCGAAACCCGTCGCGACAAAAACAGATCCGTACTTGCTCGGAAGATCCAATTCGAACGGATGGAGGATCGCAGATTGCTCGCTGTCATGGCGATCGGCGATGCGATGGCGACCGAGGGACCTGTCGGAAACACGGCGGTCCTCTCCTTTCCGGTCACCCTCAGTGAGGCCGCAGCGGTCGACATTTCGTTCGAATACCAAACCCAAGATGGCTCAGCCACCGCCGGCGGCGATTTCCAGGGTGTCGCAACTCCGGCCACGTTCACAATGGCTGCCGGACAGGTTTCGGGCTCTATCGAGATTACGGTCAACGGTGATGCGACGGTCGAGCAGGACGAAACCTTCGAGCTGATCGTGGGCAACCTGCAAACCAACGGAACGAATGTGACGCTGGCTGGTACGGGTGTGCTGGTTTCCGAAGGCTTTGTGGATTCCGGTCAGAGGCTGGGATCGGAATTATCTACTGACGTGCTGCTGGGTGATCTGGATGGCGACGGGGACCTGGATGCGTTTGCAGTGAATCGGCTCGGTGCGGGCCATTCGGTTTGGCTGAATCAGGGCGGCGACCAGCTAGGCGTTGAAGGAGAATATCTCGTTGACAGCCAGGGCCTCGGCGGCGGCAGCATCAGTATGGATGGGGCCCTGGGGGATATTGATGGCGACGGCGACCTGGATGTGCTGGTATCCAACTTTTCCGGCCGGTTTGAAGCCATAGTACCGGACCAGATCTGGCTGAATAATGGCTCGGGCCAATTCACGGCCGGGCAAGCATTGTCGGCGAACAACTCTGGACAGTCGGTGGAACTGGCCGATGTCGACGGCAACGGTTCGCTTGATGCCATCCTGGGGGGGGCCAATGGATTAGCCGAACTCTGGCTCAATCAGGCGGGGACATTCGCAAAGGAATTCTCCTTCCCGACCCAGGGATTTCAGGCAATCGACATCGGCTCTGCGGACGTTGATAACGACGGCGATATCGATGTCGTGTTTGGATACGGGACCGGTTTTGGGAACGAGGTATACCTCAATCAAGGTTTCAGTCAGGGAGGGACGCAGGGGACATTTGTCCTGGACAGCACCTTCGGGCCCCATTCGTATGTGACAGCTTTGGAGCTGGGGGATTTGAATGGCGATGGTTTTGTTGATGCATTCGTTGGTCGAAGCAAGACCGGTCGTTTCACGTCTCTGGATGCGCCGAGCGTGGTGTTTCTGAATGACGGTTCTGGGAAATTCGTCGATACCGGCCAGAGCCTCACAGCCTATCCCAGTGATCCCACCAGCACAACCTTTAAGACCGGCGACGTCAAGCTTGGCGACGTGGACAACGATGGTGATCTGGACGCCTTCCTGGTCACCTTTTTCAGCAATGTGACTCCCAGCTCAATCAACAGCGTGGTCTATCTGAACGACGGCTCGGGCACGTTCTCCGATTCCGGGAAGTTACTGGGCAGTAACGTCGCAGGTTTCTCCGTTGCACTTGGTGACCTGGATGGTGACGGAAATCTCGATGCCTTCGTCGGCAACAGCGGTCCTAATGCAGTCTGGGTCAATGACGCGGTAGTCTTCGCCACAGGCACGATCGTCAACGACGACCAAGCGACCTTAGAGATCGGCGATGCTTCCGTCGTCGAAGGCAATAGTGGGCCCACCGTCCTGAGCTTCCCAGTAACGCTGAGTGCTCCCGTCGATGTGAATGTGTCGCTGGACTATGCGACACAAGATGGTTCGGCCTTGGCTGATGGCGACTACATCGCGAACACTGGAACACTGACAATCATCGCCGGTGAAACCACGGGCACGATCGACATCACGGTCAACGGAGACAACGACGTCGAACTGGACGAGACGCTGCAAATCATCCTGGACAACCTGCAGGCTGGCGGCCGCGACGTGACGCTGGTCGGCACAGGCACTCTGCCTATCGGCGGCAGTCCGGCGGAATTTATTTCGAATGGGCAGTCGTTCGGAAGCGATGTCACTCAACAAGCCGTGTTGGGCGACCTGGATGGCGACGGCGACCTGGACGTCTACGTGGCAAACGGCTTCACTGCAACTTCCCCCGCTCAGGCCGATCAGGTGTTGATCAATCAGGGAGGATCTCAGGGCGGCACTGCGGGACAGTTCGTCGACTCGGGGCGGGCCATTGGCGATAGCCTCAGCCGCGACGTCGCGCTGGGCGACGTCGATGGGGACGGCGACCTGGACGCTTACGTGGCAACCGGTTTTGGCCCCGACAAACTGTTGATCAACCAGGGAGGATCTCAGGGCGGCACTCCCGGCGAGTTCATCGACTCGGGGCAAGCTCTCGATAATATTGGCTCTGGTAACTTTGGCGTCTCGCTGGACGATGTCGATGGGGACGGCGATCTGGATGCCGTGCTGGTCAGTGACAGACTTAAAGTCTGGTTCAACCAGGGCGGACGGCAGAACGGAACCCTCGGTCAATTCGTCGACTCGGGGCAGGATTTAGAAAGTCCTCGAACCTGGGGAGGCGTCGCCGTGGGGGATCTTGATGGCGACGGTGACCTCGACATCTTCACCGCCAACAAATATGACCGCCCGAATCGAGTATTCACCAACGACGGCCTGGGCGTCTTCACCGATTCGGGCCAGCGTATTGGAGATTCAGATGCTCGAGGCCAGGTTGTCCTTGGCGATGTTGATGGGGACGGTGATCTGGATGCCTTCGTCGCGAACGATGGTGGTGGCCCGGTGGCAATCAATAGCCGATTGTTCATTAACCAGGGCGGAAGCCAAAACGGTACGGAAGGCGAGTTCGTGGATTCGGGGCAGGTGCTGGGTCGAGCCGACGGAGTCTCGCTCGGTGATTTGGATGGGGACGGCGATCTTGACGCCTTCCTCGCAAGCCGCATCAACCAAGGTGGCACTCCGGACACCGTCTGGCTGAACGATGGTGCAGGGGTCTATACCGTCACTTCACAACAGCTTGGCAGTTCCTTTGGCCTCAACGTCAGCCTGGGCGACCTGGACCTGGACGGTGATCTGGATGCTTTCGTCGCGAACAATAATAACCCGAACGAAGTCTGGTTGAATCAGGGCATCCCTGTCCCCGGTGTGACAGCTACTGGCACGATCACCAATGACGACAGCGCTGTCGTATCGATCGGCGATGCATCCATCGTCGAAGGCAACACGGGGACGACCGTGCTCAGCTTCCCTGTGACGCTGGACTATCCTGTCGATGTTCCTGTGTCAGTCGACTACACGACGCAGGACGGCACGGCTCAGGATAGCGATCCCGCTACCGAAGACAACGACTACGTCTTTCAAAGCGGAACGCTCACGATTCCTGCCAGTGCAACCACAGGCACCATCGACATCACGGTCAACGGCGACAACGACGTCGAACTGGACGAGACGCTGCAGATCATCCTGGACAACCTGCAGGCTGGCGGCCGCGACGTGACGCTGGTCGGCACAGGCAGTCCGGCGGAATTTATTTCGAATGGACAGTCGTTCGGAAGCGATGTCACTCAACAAGCCGTGTTGGGCGACCTGGATGGCGACGGCGACCTGGACGTCTACGTGGCAAACGGCTTCACTGCAACTTCCCCCGCTCAGGCCGATCAGGTGTTGATCAATCAGGGAGGATCTCAGGGCGGCACTGCGGGACAGTTCGTCGACTCGGGGCGGGCCATTGGCGATAGCCTCAGCCGCGACGTCGCGCTGGGCGACGTCGATGGGGACGGCGACCTGGACGCTTACGTGGCAACCGGTTTTGGCCCCGACAAACTGTTGATCAACCAGGGAGGATCTCAGGGCGGCACTCCCGGCGAGTTCATCGACTCGGGGCAAGCTCTCGATAATATTGGCTCTGGTAACTTTGGCGTCTCGCTGGACGATGTCGATGGGGACGGCGATCTGGATGCCGTGCTGGTCAGTGACAGACTTAAAGTCTGGTTCAACCAGGGCGGACGGCAGAACGGAACCCTCGGTCAATTCGTCGACTCGGGGCAGGATTTAGAAAGTCCTCGAACCTGGGGAGGCGTCGCCGTGGGGGATCTTGATGGCGACGGTGACCTCGACATCTTCACCGCCAACAAATATGACCGCCCGAATCGAGTATTCACCAACGACGGCCTGGGCGTCTTCACCGATTCGGGCCAGCGTATTGGAGATTCAGATGCTCGAGGCCAGGTTGTCCTTGGCGATGTTGATGGGGACGGTGATCTGGATGCCTTCGTCGCGAACGATGGTGGTGGCCCGGTGGCAATCAATAGCCGATTGTTCATTAACCAGGGCGGAAGCCAAAACGGTACGGAAGGCGAGTTCGTGGATTCGGGGCAGGTGCTGGGTCGAGCCGACGGAGTCTCGCTCGGTGATTTGGATGGGGACGGCGATCTTGACGCCTTCCTCGCAAGCCGCATCAACCAAGGTGGCACTCCGGATACCGTCTGGCTGAACGATGGTGCCGGGGTCTATACCGTCACTTCACAACAGCTTGGCAGTTCTTATGGCCTCAACGTCAGCCTGGGCGACCTGGACCTGGACGGTGATCTGGATGCTTTCGTCGCGAACTATAATAACCCGAACGAAGTCTGGTTGAATCAGGGCATCCCGGTATCCGCTTTGACAGCCATTGGCACGATTGCCAATGATGACTTCAGCACGGCGCCCACTGGTGCCGACGGAAGCATCACGACCGACGAGGATTCGACCTACACCTTCGCAAGCAACGACTTCGGCTTCAGCGATCTCGATGACGATGCGTTCAATGGCGTCCTCATCACCACGCTGCCAGCAACGGGAACGCTAAAGCTGAGTGGCACGGCCGTCGCCGCAGACGCGTTGGTAACCGCGGCCGACATCGCGAACCTGACTTACGAGCCGGTTGCCAACCTCAACGGCAGCACCTCGTTCACCTTCCAGGTCCAAGACGATGGAAGTGCGAATAACCTCGATCTGTCGCCCAACACGCTGACGATTGATATCGCCAGCGTCAACGACGCGCCAGCCGGCACCGACGGCAGCGTCGCGACCAACGAGGATACGGTCTACACGTTCGCGAGCAGCGACTTCGGATTCACCGATCCGATCGATAGCGGTTCCGCTGCGGGCGCCGATGCGTTCAACGGTGTCCTCATCACCACGCTGCCGGCATCCGGAACACTGAAGCTGAGCGGCGCGGCCGTATCCGCAGGCGACTTGGTGACCGTGGCTGACATTGCGAACCTGACCTACGAACCGGCCGCCAACGTCAACGGCAGCACGTCGTTCACCTTCCAGGTCGAGGACGATGGCAGTGGAAACAATCTCGATCTGTCGCCCAACACGCTGACGGTCAACATCGGCAGCGTCAACGACGCGCCGGCCGGCACCGATGGCAGCGTCGCGACCAGCGAGGACACGACCTACACCTTCGCGAGCAACGACTTCGGATTCACCGATCCGATCGATAGCGGTTCCACTGCGGGCGCCGATGCGTTCAACGGGGTCCTCATCACCACGCTGCCAGCAACGGGAACACTGAAGCTGAGCGGCGCGGCCGTATCCGCCGGCGACTTGGTGACCGTGGCTGACATTGCGAACCTGACCTACGAACCGGCCGCCAACGTCAACGGCAGCACGTCGTTCACCTTCCAGGTCCAGGATGACGGCGGTGGAAACAATCTCGATCTGTCGCCCAACACCCTGACGGTCAACATCGCCAGCGTCAACGACGCGCCGGCCGGTACCGACGGCAACGTCGCGACCAATGAGGATACGACGTACACCTTTGCAAGTAGCGACTTCGGATTCACCGATCCGATCGATAGCGGTTCCGCCGCGGGCGCCGATGCGTTCAACGGTGTCCTCATCACCACGCTGCCGGCAACCGGAACACTGAAGCTGAGCGGCGCGGCCGTATCCGCCGGCGACTTGGTGACCGTGGCTGACATTGCGAACCTGACTTACGAACCAGCTGCCAACGGCAACGGCAGCACCTCGTTCACCTTCCAGGTGGAAGACGATGGCAGTGGAAACAATCTCGATCTGTCGCCCAACACGCTGACGATTGATATCGCCAGCGTCAATGATGCTCCGACCCACACGGTGCCAGCGGGACAGACCACTGACGAGATCAGTCTACTGACTATCAGTGACCTGAGTGTCAGCGACGTCGATGTCGACGAAACGAGTCTCGGTGAAATGGTGACAACCCTGTCAGTCGCACAAGGCACGTTGACGGTTTCGGGAAGTGGTCTCAGCAGCGTGGTAGGCAACAACAGCGATATTGTGGTGCTTACCGGGACGCTCAGTGCGATCAACGCGACGCTTGGCAACAACGTCACGTATCTCGCGAACGTTGGCTTCACGGGCGGTGATACGCTGACGATCACCACTAATGACCAAGGAAATACGGGCGCTGATCCTGGCTTGACAGGCGGCGCGGGGAGCGAGCAAGACACCGACACGGTCGAAATCACCGTCAACTCATTGGCCGAAGTCTCGGTCACGATCATTGACTGCTTCTGCGGCGGAAACGGTAAAGCACTGCTTGTGAAGGGCTCCGCATCCGATGACAAGATTGACGTGAAGTTCGGCTCTCACGATGGTGATTTTAAGGTCTATATCAAAACCAAGTCGATGGATGGGCCCAAAGACATGGGACGGTTCAAGTTCAAAGGTAGCGATGCGGCGATCAACAAGGTGATCGTCTACGGGCTCGATGGAAACGACAACATCAAAGTGCATTCCGATTTAGATGTCGACGCCTGGATTTTTGGTGGTGATGGGAACGACAAGCTCCGAGGTGGCAAGGGGCATGACGTCCTGATTGGCGGGGATGGCGACGACAAACTCGACGGAAAAAGCGGCCGCGACCTGTTGATTGGCGGCCTCGGTGCCGACAGGCTGAGGGGACAGAGAGACGAAGATATTCTTATCGGTGGCGAAACGCCGATCGACAATAGACTGGCTTCGATTTGTGACACCATGAACCTGTGGACCCAGACCGATGTCGACATGGATGGCGATGATGACCAGGACGACCTGACCTTGCGTGCGGCAAGCATTCGTGACGCCTACTTCGTTGGCATGAACGCCAGCGACGGTTCAAGGGACTACTTGGACGGAGGGAGCGGATCGGACTGGTTCATTGCCGATACGGAGATTGATTGTGATCGTGTGAAAGATCACAAGGATGACATCTTCGGCATCGACACGGATTGGTTTAGCCTGGATTGATCGCTTTGTTTCGGCAACCGTTTTGATAGGGGACAACAATCAAATCTCGCTGGCCATCGCGATCACAGTCCGAGGTGGTTAATACCGCGCGGGCCACCTGCAAAGCATCGAAGTCGCGAGTCGGATCCTTGTTGATTGGCCCGACTTTGATGGGTGACCCCGAAGCAAGTTTTAGACGAAATCCGTCAACGTCGAACTGCTTTGATTTCGCTGTTGAATCGTTCTTGTGAAACCAGACATGGCCCGACCAGTCGCCAAACAGAACGTCAACGCGGCCGTCCTGATCTAAATCGTCGAGAAACGGCCAGAACCATTCATCGCCGACGCCTGACCGGTGCGTGATCATGGTTCCTCGCGGCAGCACCGACTTCAACTTTCGTCCAGCGATACGGATTGCCGACTCCATGGTTCAGTCGCACCGAATATCCATTGACGAGGTCCGGGAGACCATCCCCGTTCCAGTCACAAAAGTGATCGACAGACAACGCAGCCAGTCCCCACTCGACCTTCAACGGATTCGCGTGGACGGCGAATCGTGGCGCCGTCTTTGAACCCTGGCTCTCAAACAGGTAGACGTTCATCCGGGAGCTGACGATGAGATCAAGGTCAGCGTCGTTATCCCAGTCGAACGCGCGAGGAGTCGCCAGTCGCGCATGCGGAAAGGAGCCCTCGCACGGGAACGCTTTGGGCGTCAGCGACCGGTGCCTGGAATCTGTTCCGGGCGAACGGGCCTAGTCAAAGAACTGAAGAAAGGTTTGCTCGTGTTGCGCGCATTCTTCAGGCTTCACATGCATTGGCATGTTGCCGGTAACGTAACCGCCGAGCAACAAATCCAGATCGCCATCAGCGTCCCAGTCTACAACCTTCACGGCAGCGCCGAGTCCGGCATCCAGCGGCTGGCCGTCCTGGTTCTTCATAAAACGGCAGAATCGAAACTCCGGATTTTGCTTCGTGCCGACATTCGGCCACCAGAACACGTGGCCGTAATGCTCGCCGACGACAAGATCGACCAGCCCGTCACCGTTCCAGTCGTCGAGGTCGACGCGTGAGTGATCGGCACCCATTGTTGTCACGCCGTTGCGATCGCAACGCGGAAGCCCGTCACCCAGCCAGCCTCGCGGAGGAATTCGCGAGGGCTCCTCTTCCCGTCGCAAGAGATCGAAGTAGACCGCATACGTGGCGGACTCGTTGCGGACGCTCGTGTGGATCCATGCGAGTCGCCCTTTCCGCCAGTCACCAATCGCATTGAAAAAGTATCCGCCACGAGTTTTCGGACGGCGGACGATTCGACCCTTCGCACGCGAAACAGCATCCGCGAACCCCGGGAACTCATACGAAATCGAGTCATCGTACCAGCGAAACGGCCGATCGAACGGGCTGCGGCCATAAGCATACTTCGAGTAAGCCATGGGCTTTCCCGTTGTTTCGTCATGCCGAATCACCTGAATGGAACTCAGTTCCGGTTGTTATTGCAGCCCGAGCTTCCGCAATTCAGCAGCCAGGTCCAGGCCAATGTCGGCCGGACGCTCGACGGTCCTGCGAACATTCGATCCAGCAGCCCGCTCGTCAGATTCAGATTCAGCATCCACACGAATGATCAAGCGAAGCTGCCCGGCCCCGGCCCATTCGAGGGGATGACCGGCAGCCTGAGCGCCGATAGGGGACAACTCAAGGCCGGCCAGGACCAGCAACACTATCAACACTGCAGATATGCGTTTCATGGGTTCGTCCGTCTTCGCTGTTGATGTGCGAGCGTTTGCTCAAATTACTTTGCCAGTGGGGGACAAGAGAGATTCAAATCGCTATCAGTTATCAGTGAATTCGTGGCAAAGAAAGGAATCGTGTGAATGATCAAATTTCATTTTGTCACCCCCGTCTATGCGTGTAGCGGCGATCGGATGGCCGAGAATATCGAAGATGGCGATGGTGCGAAACCGGCCTTAACAGTCTTGCCATTTCAGTTTTCTAACTCGCGTCGGTTGCATCGACGAATGGCACTTAGTTTTTCGCAAGTCCTTTGAGTATTTGACGTTTCGCTTCCGCGCGTGGGACTGATAGTGGAACATAGTGTTTGTGTCGTCTCTTGATCCTTCTCGGCTCAATACGGTCGGGACGATCACCTACACGATGAGTAACGATCGCTGTGAGCAGTTGTTCGTAGAGTCGTTGCCGACAGAGTCGGTTACTTTCTCCTGGAATGGCAAGCATGGGCTGGAACGCCTCAAGTGTTTGCAACGTCCCCTTGAAGCTGATCGTGCGTGGAAGCAACTGAGACCGGCTCGCGGCCTGGGCCATGATGGTTCGGATAAGGTTGTAGGCGAGAACGTGTGTCCAGATTTCTTTACGAACAAGTTCTGGCGTTTTACATCGAAGACAGTCCATTTGCATGACGGACTTGATACTGCGCAGATCCAACTCGTTGTGCCAGCGAGCTCGGTATAACAATGCGAGATCCTCTTTCGGGTACTGGACAGGATCCAAGAGCGTCGTGACAACGACGATGGATCGAGTGCGAAAGCCAGGTTGCGTGATGTGGATGCGAGCCTCGCGAACAACGATCGAATCGGGGAAGGTATGGTAAGTCGGCCAATCGATCGACCTGATCGAGGTAGGTTTCTTCCAGCGAACAATGTGGTCATCTTTTCCGAGGCGTTTTCCACGCCGAAAATCTGCCTTTCGGTGAGCCTTGTTGAGTCGCGTAACGACGTCGACACCACGATCTTTAAATGAAAATAGGACTCTCCAGTTGCACATCAGGCAGTCGGCAAGCAAGACGTCGCCAGCAGAAAAAATGCTCGATAACTTGTGGAGCAGCGACACTTCGCCTTGATTTTTACCCGCATATTTGGCGAAACCGACATCGAGAACGACGCCGCAGGACAATGAAATGATTGCCGCTACTCGCGCCAGAGGCATGCCAGCGCCAGCCTTCTGGTTCCATGTTTGAGGGTATGCTTCTTGGTTCTCGGGTGTATCTGGCATCAGCGTTGTGGTGCCGTCAAACATGTAGACGTGATGCCCTTTCCAAAGCCAGTTCTTTTGCACTTGAGCTTCCAGCTTTCGGCCGACGTTGCGAACTACACTTGAGAAGAATTTCTCGGGTAGCCGTTTGCGTGCCTGACAGTAGGCTCCCGTTTCCGCCGAACAGGCGCTGTCACCTCGCGCCACTCGATGCGCGAGCAAGCGAGCGACTGCGGCACGGCACGAGTGGTCTGCGCTTAGCACTTGACCAAGGAACACCCAGAGTGTTATCAGCGGTGTGTAGATGCGGTCCTTCCAGGCAAACTCAATGCCGTCTAATGCTGGCGCGACGCTGTCTTCACAAAGCACATTTGTGAAGGGCAGTTCGCCGTCTTGAAGAAACTGTCGCCGCAGGAATCCAAACTGGTTCCGAAACCAACCTTCGCTAGAATATCCCATTCTTGGGCCTCCTTGCCGTTGACGGATTGTGTGGTTACATCCATCTACGCAAGCGAGGCCTTTTCTGTATATGTCATTTCCTGCAAACGACTTGCGGCATTTCTAAGTGCCATTCGTTGCATCGACCGAGGCGAGTTCGGTCGGGGTGAAACTCGCGTCGGTGTCTTCAGAATCCGGGCACCGATGCGCCGAAGCGGCCCTCACCTTAAGTGCTCCGTTTTAACGACCGGGGCAGCGATCCGAAGTCGGCCGCCGGTGCGCGCAAAGCAGTGGCCGAAACTCGCTTCGGTGTTGCGATCCGATATCAGCGGGCGGTAAGTCAGTACCGGCAACAGCTTCTGTTTCCGATTCCTGTGGCAGCTGGGTTGACGACACGTGTCGTTAACCTACAATGACGACACGTGTCGTTAACCTATGAGCAGGACTCAAAAAAATGTCGGACCCAGAAGGAACCCTGACTGCGGCTCAGCATGAGATTCTTCAGGTCATTTGGAACGCTCCGAAAAGCGGAGCGACGGTGACGGAGATTTGGCAGACCATCGGCGCACAGCGAGGGATTGGACGTACAACCGTGCTTAATCAGGTGGACCGCCTTGAGAAGCGTGGCTGGCTGCGACGCGAGAAAACCCCCGATGGGTTTCGCTATATGGCGTCCAAAGACCGCAAGCAGGCCACGCGAGGCCTGGCCGAGGAATTTGTTGACAAGTTCTTCGACGGTTCAGCCAGTGAACTGGTGATGAGTCTGCTTGGCTCCCGCAAACTCAACGCGGAAGAAATTGCGAAGTTGCGGCAGCTACTTGAATCTCGACCAGGAACCCGTAGTCCAAAAAAACAATAGGAGTCGACAATGCAGTTCTTGTTACTTTCACCTGGCTCGGGGGTGCTCGTTCTGAATCTGGTTGCAGCATCGCTGGTAATCAGCGTTGTCGCACTGGCGGCAGCCCGCATGATTCGACATGCCGATTCACTCCGACATGCCGATTCACTCCGACATGCCGATTCACTCCGACATGCCGATTCACTCCGGCACGGCATTCTGTGTGTTGCGTTACTTATGATGGGGTTTAGCCCGCTTTCAATTGCGGCCATGAACAGCCTGGGCATGGGCTTCATGCTGATTTCACCGGCTACGCAGAGTCTCACTAAGGCCAGTGAAGTCGTTTCACGAACCGCAGAAGATTCCGGGAGCATTCAGCCGCAGGGCTTGGGGGCCGTCGAGGAAGTGCCGTTATCGACGGAGATTTCGTCGAGTCTGCAGAACCCGGGCGTGTCACCGGAGCGCGATTTTGAATCACAGAGTCGATCGCCAAAAATAGAAGACGCTGGCTTGAAGAGTGCTGCCGGACCGGAGAATCATGATTTGCCCGGCGGCGTGCTCGCCATCAGCGTATCTGCGTTCGCCATGGTTTGGATAATCGTTTCTATAGGCTTGATATTCCGGCTTGTTCGCAGCCTTCTGGTTTTGCGTCGGCTGAAACACTCCATCTGCACGTCGACTAGTCCGCGTTTAAGCGACGCCGCAAAACGGATTCAGAGTGAATGGAAGGTATCTGCGTCCGTCGTCGAATCCACCCTTGCTCCGGCACCGCTGACGATGGGATTTTTTCGGCCGGTCATCTTAATTCCCGAGGGGTTAGTTGCGTGGCTTGACAACGAAGAACTCGACTGTGTTCTGTCCCACGAAGCTGCTCACGTTGTCCGGCATGACACGGCAATGGCATTGCTGCAGCATCTAGCCGCCGTTGCCTTCTGGTGGAATCCAATGCTGCGTGTGACCAATAGGCTCATCAACAATCTTCGAGAACAACTCTGCGATGCTTATGTCGTACATCGACGAGGCGATGGACTGACTCTCGCTCGTTCACTGGTTCTGGTTGCCGAGTGGTCGTCCAATCGGTGGAGCCAACTTCCACTCGTTGCAACGCTGCTCGAAGAGAAAGGCCTTGAACATCGTGTTTCGATACTGACCTCGGCTGGACCACCAGCAACAATCACGATGAATCGCAGGTCGCGAACTTTGCTCGCGGCTTTTGTGTTCGTTTTGGGAGGTACATCACTGGTTCCGCTGATGCGATACGAAGCCTTGGCGTCTTCGACTGACTCGCCCACGCAAGCGCAAGCACCAGAGGAGACCAGCGTTGATCCTGCGAATGCCGATGAAACAGCGATTGGTAATCCCGTCCAAGAGGCCGTCAACGCCGACGCCCCAAACGCAGATCAGACAACATTGGGATGGCCCGAAGGTACAACGGTTTCCGGTCGCGTTGTCGACCATCGTGGCATTGCTGTTGAGAACGCCGAAGTTTTGTTGTTGGGGCAGGAGCGGATTATTGTTGACGCTGACAGGAAGACCTGGTTTAACCTCGAACGCAACAGCCGAAAACCCCCATCCACTCGGACGAATTCCAATGGCGAATTCAGGATTGCAAGAGAACATGGCGAGGCGGATCGCATTGCCGTGATTGCCGAAGATCCGATTTTCTGGGTGGTTCCTCGCAACGGCCTGAAGCAAGCGGACAAAATAGAGTTAAAGCTGCCTGCAGTAGGTACGCTGGCTGTGCATTGCGATCTGCCCAACAAGCCGTCCGAGTTACCTGTGATGATTGAATCAACGTCTTTTGACGGCGTCACCTGGATGAGTGACCGGTTGAGATTTCACACGTCGAATTATTCGCTGGTCAATCCGGGAGAAAGGGTCTTTGAGCACTTGCCTCCCGGACACTATGCCGTCCAGCTCTATAACGAGTCGAAGACCGGCAATTCAAGATTGTTGACGGATATGGATCGACAGTTGGTTGAGGTCACAGCAGAGAAACAGTCCGCCCTTCGATTTGATCGGAACGTTGGGCGACCGCTTTCCGGCCGGATCCTTGGATTGGAAAACGTCGAATTGAAGTATGCGAGGCTGACAATTCGTCATGCAGGGCCTGAAGAAGTCCTCGATGAAAGCGGTCGCCGCGGCAGAAGATACGTCGCCTTCGACGTCCTTTCAATTGATCCTGACGGGCATTTCACGACCGATCCTATACCACCTGGTGAATACCGTGCCAGCCTGTTCGCAGTTCGTGCGTCCACTCCCAAACTATCGACTCAGTCAGCGGACTTTTCCGGGCACACGTCGTTTATCGTACCGGAGCAGAGCGAAATGCCTAAGGTCGAAATTGTCGCCAAAGAAAGTGCTCGGCGCGATCTCTCAAAGGTGACCGATCTTCGCATTCGCGCCGAAGACGAAGACGGCAAACCAATTTCGAAACTTCAGGCAATGATCCATACGGCGACGGCAGGCTACAGCCCCTGGGTTGACGGCGATGAAGGGATCGTATTCTTGGGCGGACCTTCGCAGTACCGCGCGCAGATTGTTGACGTGTTGGTTCGAGCAGATGGATTTGCGTCCGCCTTGACGCGATTCGAAGGCGAACAACGCAATAAACTAAGCAGGGACGAAGCAACGATCACGCTCCATCGCGGGACTCCGGTTCAACTACAATTCCAACTGCCCCCGGGAATGACATGGCCGAAAGAGACGTTACCCGAAACGTACTTTGACAATATGCAGGAACGCGTGCGGACCATGCGACAGTCTGTCAATCGCCGCTCTGGTTCTCACCCGGACTTCAACATCCTGAACCTGCGCGATATCGGCGACGGTAGGTTTGAATTCCGCCTCGCCGAGAAAACGCCGCTGTTTCATGCGGCTATCCACGCACCCGGCTTTCTGCAGTTCTTTGAGGCAGGCTCGTTTACATTGGCCGATGTGAAAAACGACCGCATCAAGGTCGAAGTTCCGAAGCCTGCATCGATGGAGGTGATTTTCGAGCCTGGCGAACATGCGATTACGAACGCCCCTTTCAAGACGGCTTCCATCAGCCTGATGCGGCAGCTTCGGGAAGACTCCTACTTGACTGTTGCTAATTCTGCGTTTGACACATTGGAACCGAAGCTTGCAGTGACTGACCTGGCTCCCGGCAACTATCTCGTTGACCTTCGCACGCAGCCGAATGACGAACGCAAGTCGCTTCCCGATTCCATGATCAATCCCGGGACTTACTTCGACCGCAAGCAGGTTGCACTCTCAGCAGGCCAAAGCGAGCGAATCGATTTTCGCTCAGTGCCCTATCAGCCTAATGCCTTTCGTGGTTCTCGGACCGCTGTTCTGCGAATCAAAACACCTGATAGGAAGCCGGCGAAAGACCGTAACATACAAGTCAATTTCTTCGACGGACATTATGGTTCTCAGGTTGTCTTCGAAGGCCCGGTGCCAGCTTCGGGTGACATCGTGTTGTCCGGTATCACAGACAAAGTGCCCTCGTTCTCACCGGCAAACCGCGCGTATTCGGTTGCTTGCGAAGGCAAAATGCTGGGATCGTTTGGCTTTGGGAATCAGGATACGACAGAAGAGTTTGAATTCTTCCTGATTCCTACTGACGGAGATCTGGCACCAGACGTGAAGCTGACGAACCTGGCAACCGGCAACGAGATTAATCTGAGCCGTTTTCGCGGTAAGGTTGTTCTCCTTGAGTTCTGGGCGACTTGGTGTGGTCCCTGTCAGGGACCCATGGACAAACTGAATGCTCTGGCGGCAGAACAGAGCACCCACTGGAAGGACCGAGTGGCCATCATACCCATCAGCATTGACGGCAACCGGGATCGAGTTCACTCACATGTTCAAAGACGTGGTTGGACAAGCCTGGATCACTTCTGGACCGGCACTAATGAGCGGAAGGATTTTGAAGCCACCGCAGCTCGAGAATTCGTGCTCTCCGGCGTGCCGGAAGCCATCCTCATCGGTCCCGACGGCCGAATTCGCTGGCGCGGTCATCCCCTCGAAGAATTCTCCGGCAGGAACCTCGAATCACTGATAAACGACGCACTACGGTGAATCCGAGGTGAATTTGCTTCAATCCGCTTCGGTGGCCGACGCCGGATGCTGCTCCGGTTTCATCGACCGGTAGCTCGAACTTGACAATCCGAAGTCGGCCACCGGGTGGCGCAAGCAGCAGGCCGAAAACCGCTTCGGTGTCACGCACCTCCTGCAGTTCGGGGATCGCCTAAAATGCTGAGGATGGTCCAACCGACTGTCAGTTGTGAGTTTGCTCGCGTCAGTACTTTAGGGCACATCGCACGCCGTTAGTCTTGGCCCTCACCTCGGCGATTGAATGCGGTTTGCTACAGAGTTTGTTGACCCGGCGGTTCGGAGCTTTTGCTCTGTTCAGCGTCACAATAGGGCTGAAGGGAGCTGCCAGAGATGCGGCCCCTGCAATCGCGCTCTTCGTGGGCATCCCGTCAGGAGGCGATGCGTTCTCCTTGCTTGGCTACCACGTCGTTTTCTACATCACGCCCTTGAGCTGGCGAGAACACCATTGGCGAGGACTCTTTGCATTCTCGAACGGATTGTCGCAAGGAGTGCCAATCGGCGGCCTCCCATTTTGCCTCCTCGGGCTCTGTCTCGGCGAAGCACTCGATGAACAATCGCAGCGGCACGACACATCGTCTTAAACAAGATAGTTAAGTTCGTAAGTTCGCCGACGGAGCCAGCGGCGGACACGACGCGCGTCTTTGCATTGATTAAGATGCAGTGATGACCGACAATGGACCTGATGAGACAACTTCCAGCTCAAATGCGCCGACGCCCGACACAGAATCAGCTGCACAATTCTTGCTATCGATTCGATTCGGACTCTTTGTTATCCCGCCAATCGTCTCGTTTGTGTTTGCCTTTTCGATGTCCCTCTATGGTTTCGTAGAAGGCCATCCATACATAATCTACTATTTCGCCTTTGGCGCTCATGCTCTGACCTTAACAGCGATCTGGATCGTCGCGACGGTCGTCAACCGTTGGCACGCATCAATAACTTCGTTTTGGATCGCTGCATCGCTCGCGGCTGTCTACGCTGCGACCGCAGCTATCTGCTGGTTCTTAATCGGACTCCCATACTGGGTTTTGGATATGCCTTGATACTCGCGATGGCGAATCAGTCGTGATTGTGAGTCACGCTTTGCGTCGTTTCATGGATGGATAATTGGCCGTCCCGAATCGGTGACTTTGGCGGGAGAGACACGATGCGGCGACTTGTGACCGGCGGACTGGTTTTCTTCGTCAGAGCGAGCACTGGACATCGCACGACGAAACATCAGATACGGCATGCAAAACTGGCAGCGACGATCTACCTGTGTCTGCAAACAATAGGCATTCGTGACGCCTGCCTTAACGAAGCACACCACGCCGTAAATTCGAATTGTACTAACGAGGCTTGAACAAGGCCGAAGCTGTCCACACAGGAGTGAAGCGTTTACTTGTGCGTGTCACGGCGGTGGCCGAACTTTAAGTCGGGCGGGAACGGGGTTAAGAATTCGCTGGACGGCGTGCACACCCCTTTGGAACCGCTCAGATAGGTAATGACTCGGCCGCTTGCATTGGCGACGAACCAACCGCTGCCGCCAAACGCTCGCTATCGTGGATCGTACCAGGGCTTTGCGAAGAATTGAATTGCCGGGCGACTACTATTTCGCATAATCAAAAATGCATTTCGAATTGGGCCGAGCTCGGTACTTTTCGAATTCGCGCTGAGATCGCACAGATAGTGTCCAGCGATGTCGGATCATGCTCGCGGGCTCTCGATCGCGGAATGCTTGCGTTACCTATGAGTATCAAGTTAGAATTGGGACAACACTCTTGAACCAGACATATCGACGCTTTCCCAAGTTGGTCAAGTCTCTGAATTGACGCAATCACAGTGACCAAAGCACTCAGCCTCCGACAGTCCTGGAGAACGCGATGAAGATTGTCACTTGGGCTGCTGCGGGGCGTTTGCTGGGAACTCCCGCTGGATTCATCGGATTCTATCTCGTTGCCTACACGTTCTTTCCGCCCGAGAACGAAGTCGACAGCATGATGTTGGTGATACCGTTTCTCCTGAGCGCTTGCGTAACCGCAATGATTGGCGGATGGCTTGGAGGCCGCTTGCTCGACCGTTCCGAACCGAATACGTCGAAGCGGCGGTAAATGCAGCGGCAGCACCAGTTGACGAGCAACGGCATTCAGCGAAGACAGAAGACCCAGATGACGTGGTTCGCTTTGCCGCGCTGATCGACGTTTGCGCTCGTACCGTTGATGCGAACCGCACAGCGGGTTGACGATGTAATCGCAAGGACATCGAGCCAGCCATGATCGCCGTTGTCCCTTCTTCTTCGCAAGCCTCGGCGGTTGCATCGCTCTGCGCGTCTTCAACCGAGAGTTTTGATCCAGTTTGCTGCGAGACCTGGACTATCTTGAGAGCAACATGCAGCGACCCGTAGCGTGAGCAACGTTAGGCCTCACAGGAAGCCAGCCTCCGAGGAACCTTCAGCGAGTGGACAATGTTCGCAGCGGCTGCGAAGCTGGTAGTCGTGAATACCAATCCTTACGAAACACCGCAGGCCGAGAAGGATAATGCACGCCCCAACATGCGCCACACCCCACGCAAGTGGGCCGACAGCGGGGCCTGGATCGGTATACTATCCGTGGTGATCGCAATTGCGATTGCGGTCTGGATGGTAAGGAGAGTCCCTGCTTTCCCACCCGCTGCTCTGCTTTTCGTCGGCTTGACAGTCTTTCCCTACTTGATCATCGGCGCGTTTAGTTTTCTTGTCACGAACTGGTCCGCCAAAGCCCTGCTGTTCTTGTCATTGATTGCACTGGTGATCACGACCTGTTGGCAATTCAGCATACGAGATGTATAGGCCGCCATGATTATCGTCTTCCAATTCCCCGCAGCCCTCTTTTCGGGGATCCTCGCCCTGATCGTCAATGCGTTCACAAATTCACGCTGGTGGAACCCTTATCGCGAGTGATTCAGTGAACTCGCTCGGAATGGCCTTCAGTTCCATTCTGGCTATGTCCGCGGCAACATCCGTTTCTTTTGTTTCCAAGGGGTTGGAGTCGGCCATAAACTCACTCGGTCTCAGTCAATGTTCGTGCTGTCGGTTGCATCGGCTTCGTGGAGTTGGCGAAATCGCTTCAGCGCACTCTTCTCAGAATCTCGGACTAGATTGAGAGGAAACTGCAGCGAAGCGGCGCAACTGCCAGAGGTGTTGAGACCGAAGCAGCCGAGCGGATTTGCTTCGAGATAGAACGTGGTCCAACCTCGTTCATTTTGAGAACTCGCGAACTGCGTTCGGTCGAAGTGACCGAAGCAGGCTGGCAACTTGGTCGTGAATGACTCAGGACGGTTCGACCTGTGTCACCAACGGCAGTCGCGTTCGGGCTGAGAACCGACCGTTCCGCGCAGTCAGAATGACGACACTTCCAAAGTGCCCCGAGCAGATTTGCAGGCTGATTTTTTGGCTTAGGTCAAGAACAGACGCGAATGAGCACTGATATGCAGCTGCGGAGATGTCCAAATGCCTGCAGTTCGCGTGCCGATGAAGGCCCTTCGATGGAAAAGACGCTGAGACGACCGCCGCGGCGAAGTACACAGTCGAAAAATCATGCGGCGATTGGGTTCCGCCAAGATGGAAAATCGCGTCAGAGGGATGCTACAATCCGTTGATTCGTGTCCTTTTCCTTTTCGGAAGACAATTCTCTATGTCCGACGTGACCCAAATTCTCTTAAAAATCGAATCTGGCGATCCCTCGGCAGCCGAGAACCTGTTACCGCTGGTCTATGAGGAGCTACGCAGATTGGCTGCGGCGCGGATGGCCCACGAACGGGCGGATCATACGTTGCAGTCGACGGCGCTGGTGCATGAAGCCTATGTGCGGTTGGTTGATCAAAAGCGCCTTCAGAAGTGGGATTCTCGCGGTCACTTTTTCTCTGCCGCTGCTGAGGCGATGCGTCGAATCTTGATCGAATCGGCTCAAAGACGGGGGGCTTTACGCAACGGCGGGGATCTGCGGCGCGTCGAGTTTGACCACAATTTGGAGCAGACCTTAAACGCTCAGCCTGATCTGCTGTTGGATTTGAACGCGGGGATCGAAAGGCTGCAGGCGGAGGAACCTGAGGCGGCCGAGCTTGTGAAACTGCGTTTTTTCGCGGGTCTATCCATCACCGCCGCGGGCGAAGCCTTGGGGATAAGCAAACGCAAAGCGTATGAAACCTGGGAGTTTGCCGAAGCTTGGTTCGCCGTGTGGTTGAAACAAACCGGCGCTTAAATGGTCAACTTTATCTAGACCCGCTGCCATCGATCTCGCGGCTTTTCGTCGCGTTGTGAATCTTCTGCAAAACAGAACGATTCAACGCGGTTTTGCGGGTATTCCGAAACACAGAACGCCTCAACGAGACGCCATTGCTCGACGGAAACGCCGCCAGACACTGCGTCTGTCGTGACTGGCTTGCCCCCCGCTGGCGAGCTCTTGGGAAAAATTATGGCTCGATTTCGCATTGTTATGTGAGGACCATTTTTTAACCCTCAAGAGGCCCCCCGGAAAACAGGAATCAAACCCATGCGTAACCCACTGCGAAACTTGAAAAAAGACCGCCGACGTCAGCAGCTTCGATCCAAGGCGCGTCGTGGTCTGCGCGTGGAGACATTGGAGGCGCGAAGGCTGCTGGCCGTGGTAGCCGCCGATGGATTTGAGACAGCCAATTTTTCGGGGGGCAGCGAGCAATGGGCGGTCGGCAGTTGGGATTCGAGCGGCGATGCGACGATTCGCAGCGACACCTCACCCGCCAGCGGCAGTTACCATGCTCGGCTACGGCGTAGTTCGGGCGATCTGCAGCGAACAGTCGATGTGACAGACTTGTCTGATGTCCGACTCCAGTTTTCCACCAAGCTGATTTCGTTCGAAGGTTCGGACCGAGCGGATGTCATGGTCAGCGGCGATGGCACGAACTGGACGACGATTCAGTCTTTCTTTGATGGTGACGACGACGGCCAATACCACGACTACGACTTGGCAGTTCCAGACGTAGGTAACACGCTACACATTCGCTTCGATGCCGGCATGAGCGGCAGCGGCGACTACTGGTATATCGACAACGTCCAAGTCGAAGGCACGCTTGCGAACACGGAACCCGTTGGACTGATCAGTCACTGGACGGCGGAGAACACCGCTTTGGACGCGGAAGGTAGAAACAATGGCCTGACGGTCAACGGGACTAGTTATGCCGCAGGCCAAGTTGGTCAAGGGTTTCTGTTTGATGGAGTCGATGATGGCATACTGCTTGAGGACTCATCGAGCCTTAAACTGACACGATCACTTACCATTGAAGCGTGGGTGCGCGCTGATTCGTTACCATCACAACATGGCATGATCCTGTTTCGCGGTGATGATCGCGGCGGTGTCGATCCATACCAGTTGTACGTTAATTCCGATGGAACGATACGCTTTGGAATTAGCGACGAAAACGCGGGAGCGGGTCTGAAAACGGATATGCCGCTCGGCGAATTTGTTTATCTCGCCGGTACGCTCGATGATGCGACAGGGGAGATGAGTCTGTACCTCAACGGCGTGCTCATGTCGAAAGGGCAAACCGACGTAAGGCCATTCCGAAACCTCGACCCATCGCAAAACCCTGGTCTGGGAATCGGGAATCACGGCGGAGGCTCAACCTCACCTCACAATTTCCCATTCCATGGTGTAATCGACGAACTGAAAATTCATGATGTTGCGTTAACGAGCACCGAAGTTCTCGCAAACTTCACCACAAACAAAGGTAGCTTGACGCCTAAGCTATCGATCGACGACGTTTCTGTGCAAGAGGGAGAATCGACGCACCCAGTTTTTGACGCATTTGTAGATGTCAACCAAGGCGGTCTGTGGTCTCCGCGCGGAATGGCTTTCGGCCCCGACGGGAATCTATATGTGTCGAGTTCTGACACCGACAGTGTGCTACGCTACGACGGCACGACAGGAACGTTCATAGACGAATTCGTAGCTGCTGGTTCAGGCGGGCTCGACTACCCCAGAGATCTGACTTTCCATGATGGTCATTTGTTTGTCTCTAGTGACCTAACAAATTCGGTCCTGCGTTACGATGGAGCGACCGGCGCGTTCTTGAGCGAGTTCATTACATCCGGCTCGGGTGGACTCGAGAAACCTCGTGGTTTGCTGTTCGGATCGAACAGTGATCTGTATGTAGCCAGCGGGGGCGACGATGACGCGATTCTTCGTTACGATGCCACCACGGGTGCGTTTCTTAACGAGTTTATTTCAAGCGGAGACGGTGGACTGAACAATCCGACTCGCATGGTATTCGGTCCCGACGGCAATTTCTACGTATCGAGTCCTAATGTCGCTAGTAATTCCGTTTTGCGTTACGACACTAGCGGAAATTTCATTGATACTTTTGTCAGTCCGGGGTCGGCCGGGCTGGATGGACCAACGGGTCTTTTGTTTCGCGACGGGCTACTTCTAGTTGCAAGCAATCGAACCAATTCAGTCTTGGCCTTTGCTCAAACATCTGGCGAATTCGTGGGCGAAATAGTTGCGGCTAGTGTTGGTGGTCTAAGAAATCCAAACTCATTGCTGATCGACGCTAACGGAGATCTACTGGTTAGCAGTGTTACTACCAACCAAGTACTGCGATACGGTCAAGCTGTTGGAGTAGCAAAAGCTGCTTTTGTCGTCAGACTTTCATCGCCAAGTCCGGAGTCTATCGTAGTTCAATTTAGTACTACTGACGGCACAGCCACCGAGGGCGACGACTACACCTCCGCTTCAGGCACCGTCGTATTCGATCCCGGCATGACAACAGGTACAGTCGCCGTTTCGGTAATTGATGACTCGGAACTGGAAAGCGATGAGACGTTCATTGTCAGCCTGAGCAATGCGGTCGGAGCAACCATCGCGGATGCTTCCGCAGTCGGAACGATCGTTGATGATGAAGTACCTAATATGCTGCCAGTGGTTGATGCCGGTGCCAATCAAACATTGAGTGACGGCGATGCATCCGGAGTTGAGTTGGTAACGCTAGTCGGTACGGCTTCTGACAGCGACGGCTCGGTCGCTTCCGTTCAATGGACCGAGGGATCCACGGTACTGGGCAATGCAACCACGCTCACAACTTCGCTGACTGTCGGCGTGCATACACTCACCTTCACTGCCATCGATAACGAGGGTGCTTCCAGTAGCGACACTGTCGTGGTAACCGTGAATCCGAATCAAGGTCCGTCCGCGAATGCTGGGTCGAATATCACAGTGTCTGACGCGGACGACAATGGCAGCGAAATGGTAACGCTGACCGGAGCAGGCAGCGACACGGACGGAACGATCGCGAGTTATGAATGGAGCGAAGGCAGCACGGTCCTGGGCACTTCAAGCAGTATCTCTCCCGTGCTCAACGTCGGTTCCCACGTCTTGACGCTGACGGTGACAGACAACGGCGGCGCGACCTCGAGCGATTCCGTTGTCGTCACCGTTGAACAGCCTTCCAACGTGACCGCGCTGTATGTCTACGATATACGCTTCGAGTCTTACAGGAGTGGTAGGTATCACAGAGCCGTATTCGAGATACGTAGTGATTCGAACTCCGATGGACAAGGGAGTTCGGCGGATGCAGTCGCATCAGGCGTTGCGATTACGGTTCAGTTTGACGGTCGAACCTACTCAGGCACAACGGATTCCAATGGTGTTTTTGTCACCAGCTGGAGGAAAAATGTCAGCAGCGGTACCTATGCCGAAGTTGTCGATTTGGCACTGACGGATTTCACCTGGGATCCACTCGCACTGGACCTTGAAGACGATTCTGACGGCGATGGCCTACCGGATGCGACTTTGTAGAGCAAGGGAAGCCATTTTTCAATCCGATGAAAATGCCATAATACAGGCACAACGCGCAAGCGCGCCAGCGAGTGGGTCTACCAGTTCGGCCGCCCGGAGCTCTTGCATGCCTCAAAAAGCTAGGAACCCACTCGCTGGCGCTTCGAGCTTGTAACGAAATGCGCAACATCAAAACGCGCAAGCGAGTGAATTCCTTTTGATTGATTGAGTCACTCGCTTGCCCATCAAGCCTGTTGAACTGAGAAGTGGCTTGCAACCAATGAAAGTGACCATCGAACTATGAATGCAGACGCGTTAGATCCAACGGTAGCTCGAGGTCCGTCACTGAAAGATATTTTTCTAGCTGCACGCGAACTTACCGACGTCAACCAACAGAAGCGGTATCTCGACGAGGTGGTTGGCGACGACCAAGAGCTTCGTCAGCGCGTCGAGCAGATGCTGGCGGCGCAGCAAGGTACCGGAGCTAGCCCATTAGCGGATGTGGCCGAGCAGCTGCGGCTAGCGGAGTGTGAGCTGGATACGCCCGAGAGGATCAACATTTCCGACCATCCCATGCTCGGGCCGTATAAGCTGTTGGAAGAGATCGGCCGCGGCGGAATGGGTGCAGTCTACATGGCTCAACAGACGCATCCGATCAAGCGCAAGGTGGCGTTGAAAGTCATCAAGCCGGGAATGGATACCCGCGAAGTGATCGCGCGTTTCGAAGCCGAGCGACAAGCGCTAGCGATGATGGACCATCCGCACATCGCCAAAGTACTCGATGCCGGCACCACCCCGGAAGGTCGCCCCTACTTCGTGATGGAATTGGTTCGCGGCGTGCCACTAACCGAGTTTTGCAACGCGAAGAAACTTGCGTTGCCAGAGCGTCTGAAGCTGTTCGTTAACATCTGCCAAGCGGTCCAGCATGCGCACCAGAAGGGAATCATTCACCGCGACTTAAAACCGAGCAATTTGCTCGTGACGCTGCACGACGGAGTCCCCGTGGTGAAGGTCATCGACTTCGGTGTCGCCAAGGCTCTAAATCAGGAACTCACCGAGCGTACCCTGTTCACCCAATTTTCGCAGATGATCGGCACGCCGCTGTACATGGCACCGGAGCAAGCGGAGATGAGCGGCCTCGATATCGACACCCGTTCAGACATCTATTCTCTCGGTGTGGTGTTGTACGAACTACTAACCGGAACAACACCCTTCGACCGAAATTCCCTCTCGCAACTCTGCGTTGGTGGCGTTCGCAAGCTGATCAAGGAACATGTGCCACAGCGTCCCAGTGTTCGAATTAGTACGCTAAGGGCGAAGGATCAATCGACCATTGAAGATCGACGCCGTCTCGTCACTGAAGAAACTGCTACGAAATTCAGGCAGGAGCTCGACTGGATCGCTATGAAGGCGATGGAGAAAGACAGAGAGCGGAGGTACGAATCCGCAAATGCACTCGCCGCAGACATCGAGCGATATCTTAATGATGAACCAGTCCAAGCCTGCCCACCATCGATGGTCTATCTACTCCAGAAGTTTGCTAAACGAAACAAAGGGCTGCTGACCGCCGCGGCTTTGTTACTCACCATACTGACGACGTCCACGATCGTGAGCTTAGTATTTGCCGTTCAAGCCAGCAAGGCCCAAGCCGCGGCCAATAAATCTGCTGCCGATGCCAAGGGTGCACAACAGGTCGCCGAAACGCGAAAAGAGTATGCAGAGAAGGCGCAGCAGCAAGCCGTGGCGGCAAAAGAGATATCGGAAACTAACCTTGCCGCCGCGCTCAATGCCGTTGATAAACTGCTCGAACACGCATCCAACCCTGAGCTGCTGGAAATTCCCAAATTACAGCCAATTTTAAAGGACATCGTAGCCGACTCATTGGAGTTCTACGACAAATTCGAGGTTTCAAAAGCAGACGCTCACGAGGTCCGCTTCAAGGCGGCAATGACCCGTATGCGGCTGGCAAATATGACATCGCAATTCGGCGACGTTATGGCGGGTTTGGCTTTGTACGAGAACGCGATTGCTGAATTGGACAAACTCGCAAGGGAAGTTCCAGACGACAATCGCTACGGAGCAAACTTAGCCATCGCGGTCGAGGCGGCGGGTTGGATCAAGCAATATCACGTGGGCCTTCCCGCGGAAGCACAAAAAGCGTTCGAGCGGGCCCTTGAAATTGATAAGGAACTGACAGAATTATTTCCGCCGTCCGCCTACACTTCGAATCGCCCGCAATTCTTGATGGATCTTGCAGTAGTACACAAAACTCAAGGCCATCTCGAAAAGCATCGCGCGCTCGTTTTTGAAGTGTTCGAATTGACCGGCGAATCGACCCCGCAACTCGCGGCGCTTTTGGAAGATGAAGATGCAGAACGAGCGGCGCAGCTATGGTTGGATTACCTAGAAATGATTCGACCCGAGATTGAAAACAGCCGACGAAGCAAGAAGCATTATGTTCGTTATCTGTTGCAGGCTGTTCCATTTTTCCGCAGATGGGATATCGAAAAAGCAAATGAGATGACATCCGAAGCGTTTCAAATTGCCAAGCAGATCATCACTGATTTTCCCGATGAATCAGAACCTAGGCATCTATTCAGTCTAGCCTGTCTCGCGAAATTCGAGATGACAAGTCTTAATGATCCTGGCCTGGCGAATCAGCAACTGATCACTGAAATGCGGCAATTCCCCCCGGCGTGCGTCAAAATTCTGCACGAGCGTTATGCCGAATTTATTGTTGGAAATGCAGAACCGGACGCCGCGCTATCAGGGATGATTAAGCAATTTCCTACGGTCAATGCGTATTACAGATACCGCGGTATTATCAAACGCGATCGAGGTGAATACGACGATGCACTGGCAGATTTCAATACAGCAATTAATCTCATTTCGGAGGACGGCCAGGAGGATACTTTTTACGACTTGGGTACTTATGTCAGTCGCGGCCTCGTGTTTTTCAATCTGAAAGAATACGAGAAAGCATTGGCAGACTATGACTTTGCGATTGAGAAAATGCCCATTCAAGTGCACTGGAATAAACGTCGGTCGTTCGTGCATTTTCTAATGGAGAACTACGATCAAGCCCTAGCAGACATTGAAAGATCACTGGAAGTCTCGCCAGACGATAGCAGCGCTTTAACCAGGATTCCCACCACGCAGCTTTTACAATGTACCGATCGGACATTCCGTGACGGTTTAATAAGACTAGCCAGTAAATCTCTAGCGTCTCGGGATCGAGCAGATGTCCGAATGGTCCGAGCGAGCCTGCGGGCGGCAAACGGTGATTATGCAGGGGCATTGTTGGATTATGACAGGGTATTGGAATTAGACCCAAACGATTATGAGTGCCGGACTTGGCGAGTTAAGTTCTTTGGGGAGCGTGAACGCTGGGATGATTTGAAAGCTGAATTGCAAGTCACGAGAGAAATTAAACCCAACGAACGATACTACATCTACCTATCAGCACTCGTTGCCATTCACTCCAACGATATGCCCAATTATCGAAAGCACTGCCAAAAGTTACTGAATGTGTTTGCTGATTCAAACATCTCTATGGAGACTTATTTTACTGCCTGGACGTGCTCGCTCGCCCCCGAGTCTCTTGACGACTATTCCACCGCGATCAAATTGGCTCGGCAATCCGTTGATACAGAGCATGACAAGCAACAGTATCTTGTGGGCCTAGGTGCAATTCTCATGCGGGCCGGTGAATTCACTGAGGCCAAAAAGCACCTTGACGACGCATTGGAAGCAACCGAGGACTCGGATACCAACTCCAGCAATGCTCGCTACTTCTTAGCAATGACCGAGTTCCAGCTTGGCAACTTGGACGCCGCCCAAGAGCAACTGACTTTGGCTAATGAATCCGCTCTGCAAGAACTTGCCGCTACTCCGGCCTGGAACCGCAAGCTGACTTTAAACCTACTCCGTAGCGAAGCAGAAACCCTGCTCAAGTCGCCCTCCCAAAGTGACATCCCCAAATAGCAGCTAGCAAGTGCAAAACCCTGCGGAGTCATTGCAGTAAATCTGTATGGCCATTACCACGACCTTATGCGAGAGCCGTCGGCGGATGCGAAACGATCAAGAGAATGCAACTCGGAGCTATCCGTTCAATAGTGTTCAGGCCGTGTGCCAGACCTTCACGATGGATTGGCAGTCGGACTCGCATCAATCACTCAGCGGCTATCTTGAGAAGGTCAACGAAGCCACGCGGTCAACGCTGCTGAGAAACCTTCTGCAGATTGATATCGAGCGTCGTCGCGGCGAAGGCCATCAACCGCAAGCTGCCGACTACATCGCGACGCTCCCTAGCCAGGAGGCGTTGATCCGCCAGGAGTTCGCAGAATCAACACTCTGGCTCGGCTCCTCGCGATCTCATCCCAATGATGACACGGAGGCTTTCGCAGCGAGCGTTTACGAACCACCATCCGCGCGGCGACTGGGTGATTACCACCTCGTACGCGAGCTAGGGCAGGGGGGAATGGGCGTGGTGTTTGAAGCGGTTCACGCGGTACGTCACGACCATACGGCTCTTAAGATGCTGCCCAAAGTGGATGGCGAGCGACTGCATCACTTCAAGAACGAATTCCGATCTCTGGCCAATATCAATCATCCCAATCTACTTGGACTGCATTCGCTGGAATCCGACGGAGAACAATGGTTCTTCACCATGGATCTTTTCCATGGAACCGACTTTATCGATTTCGTGCGCCCGAACGGAAAGTTGGATGAGGCGCGGCTAAGATTAGCCTTGGGGCAATTGGTCACTGGCATCATGGCCTTGCATGCCAACTACATTATCCACCGCGACCTCAAGCCATCGAACGTGATGGTCAGCCAGGACGGCCATCTGGTTCTGCTTGACTTTGGCTTGGTGTTGCACTTCAACGAGGATGACCAATCCGCGGAGAGCTTGCAAATTGCGGGAACTCCCGCCTATATGTCCCCCGAACAGGCTCGAGGTGAGTCCGTTCGACCGTCCTGTGACTGGTATGCACTAGGCGTCATGCTGTACGAAGCTCTGACAGGGCATCTGCCGTTTCGCCGCAACACGCTGCGAGTCATGCATGACAAGCAAACTCAGGACGCGCCCGCCATTCCGGATTCCGATAATTTGCCGACCGATTTATGCAATCTCTGCATGGCCTTGCTTGCGCGTCATGGTGACGATCGCCCAGACGCGATGGAAATTGCCCGAGTCGTTTCGACCCAGACCGCTATGGCCAAGTCGTCCACATCGACCGCTGGTGATCGAATCATTGGCCGGGACCAGCAACTGCAAGACTTGAATCGCGCGCTGGAGACGCTGAACGAGACGCAGAGTCCGGTCGTCGTATTCGTCAGCGGTCGTTCCGGTGAAGGCAAGACAACGTTGTCCAATGCATTCTTGAATCCGCTCTTCAACGATCCCGCTTATGCGGTGATGGCTGGTCGCTGCTACGATCGCGAATCGGTGCCATTCAAGGCGCTCGACAGCACCATCGATGCCATGTGTGGCTACCTGCATTCACTCCCGCCAGAGGAAGTTGCGGCCTTTCTTCCACCTGACATGGCGTTCCTCAAACGTCTATTTCCCATTTTCCAGCGTTTGGATGCAGTCAGCACCGGACCATCGATCCGTATGGATGATTTGGAAGAACGAGAGGTACGCAGGCGTGCCACCGCAGCGCTTCGTCAACTCTTCTGCCGAATCAGCAGTCGCAAGCCCGTCATTCTGTTCACAGATGATTTGCAATGGGGCGATTCGGACAGTGCCGAAATTTTACTTCAGGTGCTCAAGCCACCCGCAGCACCCCGAATATTGTTCCTGGGAACGTATCGTTCGGACGAAGCAGATGACAGTCCATTCCTCAGAGCATGGGGCGAGTTCGGCAAAGCCCGTGACATCAACATCGAGCCACGCAATATCGCGGTGAGCCCCTTTACCGTGGAGGAATGCACGCAACTCGTTATCGATCTACTGCATCAGGATACGGAACGCATTCGACAGCGGTCTGCAGAAATCCATCAAGAAACTGGAGGCAATCCTTTCTTCCTGACCGAGTTGATTGGCTGCTTCGACCCACACGCCGACTCGTTTCGACCGCAACCGATCCAAGATGTAATCGCCGACCGTTTGAATCGTTTACCCGCAGAATCAACGCGACTGTTGAACGTCATTTCCGTATCCGGACGTGCGCTCGACATGGAAGAGGCTTCAAGTGTGGCGGGGCACGATGTGATGCCTGTATCTACGCTGATGCGAATGCGAAGTGAACGGTTAATCCGGTTTCTCGGCCCGGAAACCGCGAGAAGTGTCGACACGTACCACGATTGCATCCGCGAGACGTTGTTGGCGGAGATGGAAGAGTCGACCAAACAGACGTTGCACCGCGACTTGGCTTGCTTCATTGAAAGTGCCAGCGGCGGTTTGAGTCCAAGTCAGCTTGAACAGTTCGAAGAGGGAATACTTGATACCCAAGCTGCAATCACTTCCCATCGAGTGTTCGACTTGTCTTTTCACTTTGACGCTGCAGGTGATAAACGCAACGGATGTGCATACGCCTTTTTGGCGGCCGAACAAGCAAGGCGACAATTCGCGTTGGATGTCGCCGCTACGCAATATGCATTAGCGTTGGAGAACGGAGAATATTTAAAAAGTGCCGCTGTCCGTCGAATTCAGTTCAGCCTCGGCGAAATCTCCACCCTCTTAGCTAATTACCCCGATGCTGACGCAGCGCTCACCGAAGCACACCGACTCGCGGAGGATCCGCTCGACCAATATGAAATTGAACTGCTGCAGGGAAGACTGTTGATTGCGGATTGTCATTATGGTGCGAGCGCCGAGCGTTATACGAAGACGCTAAGGAGCCTCAATGTTCGGGTTCCCAGAACGAAACTGGGGCTTGTCTTCGGCATTATGAAGTCCGCTGCGGTCCAGGCCCTACATACGCTCGCTCGATACCCGCGACGTACAAGCAGAACGGCGACAAGGCGTGAATTGCTCATCATTCAATTGCTCGATGGACTGATCATGTCGGTTTGGTTTCGAAGCACACCAACACTCTTCTGGTGCCATTTGATCAGCATGAACCGAGCCGAGGCTTTGGGACGATCCGAAGCGGTTCACGATTCCTATTCCTATCACTCGGCCTTTCTTGCACCTATTGGATTGCAAAAAAGAGGTTTTCGCTACGCGGACCGAGCATTGGAGGCAGTGGAGGAGGGTGATCTTTCAAGCTTGCTCATGAACCATTTCGCTCGGGGTGTCGGTCTCTATTGCGTCGCTCGTTTTGAAGAATGCCAACAAATACACACCGCCGGTTTACAGCTGATCGAGCGGACGGGCGACATGTTCAAAGCTATGATCATGCGGCTCCACATCGCACTCTCCGACTACCGACTTGGGAATTTGGAACCAGCACTCGAAACGACTTTGGACGCTTTTCATGCGAGCGTTCGTCTCGGCGACTTTAACACGGCGCATGATTTCATCAACGTGACCGCTATGGTCACTCGCGGAGCGTTTCGATTCGAAGAAATGAAAGCGGCCCTGGTTGCCATTCCCGATAATTACCAGGCGACGAATCAAGGACTCCAAGCAGAAGCACGTTGGCATCTCTATCACGGCCGGACTCGCGAGGGTGTAGAATTCGCTCAGCAAGGTTTCGATCTTGCCAAGAAACACCTAGTGATCAATCACATCTCAATGCCCAACTTCCCCCTGTTGCTCGAAGCACTACGTCTGCACGCGGAGACAGTCAGAGCCGACGACCGTGCGGAAGCTGATCGACTGATCAAGCGGGGTTATAAACTCGCTCGGTGGGGCGTGCGGATCACGGAGAAGTTTCCGGACTACCCGAACACGCTGCGAGAAATGGGACATTACTACGCGATGCGAGGGAAGATGAAAAAGGCACTCAAGGTGACCGAGAAGAGCTGTCGGATAGCCGAGCGGCAGCAGGCGCGACTCGAACTGGCACTGTCAGAATCTGCATGTTCCCAGTACAGGTACAAACTAGGAATCAGCGGCTCCGCTGAAGTCGAGCGAGCTCAGGAAGCGGTCGCGACTTTCTCACGAACGGTCGATCAAATCCGTCAAAAATATCCATTACTTTCCTGACAGGTTGACCTGATTTCCGGTTGCAATCCGCGGCTCGTTCCAATTGTTCTCAACAAAAGATCGTTGAACAAAAATGCAACTTCGCTAATCCCAACGGCGTCTGAGCGTCGTTCGACAAGAAATGTTTTTCTAACTGCACGCGAGATAACCGATGGCGAACAGCTTGAGCAGTGTCATGACGCAGTGGTCGAGGACGAAGGCCTACGACAGCGCGTCGAGCATTTGTTGGCGGCGCAGAAAAGCGCGGGAGCTAGCCCACTTACAGATGTGACTGTGCAACTCCGTCTATGTAGCGCAATCCAACTGCGAACGAGAGACCGGATCGGCAGCAGTGACTTTGGGCAAGCATGTTGTTATTAAGGCTGCTTGCGAGTGGCTGACTTATAGCCTCTACGTTGAGACGAGAAGGCTCTTTGGCACCAATTCCAAGAAGTGAGGGTAGTTTCTCGCACCTTGTGCTGAAAGCTAATCTGAATCGTGATGGAGGTTGCATCTTCCGACCGCAAATGGGAGACCATCAACTTGCATCTGTGGATGTGACTGAGAGCCGACCGAGGCAAACCAGGACTTTCATTACGGCGCACCAAGGAATCCACCGGCGCGTGTAGTCAAATTGATACAACCGCAACTTCACCAGCGCGCACAGGAGGGCGTGTCCTGAGCGTGCAACCAAGCGGCTCCGAATCGCTCCGGTCCGATACACGTCCGACACACCGACGCGAGTTCGAGCGTTCCCAAACTCGCCTCGGTTGCATCGCCCTGCGCGAGTTAGGAAATCGCTGCGGCGCACACTTCTCAAAATCTCGGACCAAATTGAGAGGAAACTGCGCCGAAACTCCGAATCTGCTTCGGTCGCGCGACCGAAGCAGCGAAGCGGAATCTCTTCGGGCTAGCGGTTGGTCCATCTCTGAAAGAGGCTGAAGTGTCAAGCAGGTTTTTCCTGGTTTTTGATGTGGTTAGCGCATTCGTTTAGCGGTCACGGCCCAAGCTGTGATGATGTTCGGTTGATCAAGCTCGTCCTGCGCGGTGGATTGATTACGGTTCTTTCTCGAGTTCGTTGCAACGTTCTTTTGATGTTCCGATTGCACCCAACACATCTCTTCGTGGATCCTGCTCCTGCATCGGAGGAGTCACCCGACCGTTTCGGCCGGCACGTAATTATTCGTTATGCGACCGCCCTGCGGGACATGGCTCGTCTCAATCAACCGAACGTCATAGGACGTTGGCAGGCCAATGCCTCGATCTACGGACCAACTCAGACTGAGCCAAGCCCACAGGAGTCGCTGCATCGCAGCGACTAATACAACCGTCTCTTCGCAGTTTGCTTTACTTCAACTTCTGTCCTCTACTGACGTGGATCCGTTTGTTTCCTCCAATAGGGAGGCTTTGTTCCCTGGAGCTATTCTCGTCGCCGTCGCCGTGGTCGCTTCGCCGATAACCGCAGTCCCCCCACAAGTCGGTGGGCCACGTGCGGTGACCACGGGTCTCGATTGACCAGGCCCACGACTTTGGTGGGGACCAAGGTGGCGAGCGATCCACGGCAGAGGCTGCCGAAGCGAAAGGGAACACCCTGGCACTATTCTTTGAGCCCGAGTCGGCGGGAGCGATGGCATTGAGGTTCATGCGGCGTGACTCTTTGTGTCCGCGGAATTGGACCGCAATCGAGTTGGTGGGCCGCCAATGCAGTACGCTTCCTCGTGAGTCAACATGTGCCAGAAGATGGTCGTGATCCGACGCATCACCGCCACGCGAGCGATCTTCGAACCTCGCCGCAGCTTGATTCTCCGGTACCATTGGCGCATCTTCGGATCCTGCTTTAAGAAGTGCAGCACCAACTGCCCCAGGATAGACCGCGCAATCTTACTGCCTTGTTTGGTTATCGAACCGAGTCGGTCCTGGGCGTTCCCAGAGTTGTGGCAACCTGGAGTCAGCCCAAAATAGTTCGCGAGACTTCGCGGGCTGGGAACCTTTCGATGGGTCCAATACGACTGGCCAGTGTTAGACCGCTGTAGTGGCTCACACCGGGGGCGGTCATCAGAATTTGTGTCGCGCTGAGAGTCTTGCCTGGCTCGACCTGACGCGCTCGCTCGACGATCTGTTCATCGACTTGAACAATTTGCTCATCCCATGTTTTCCATTCCTCCAGCAACATGTTCATCTCCAGCCGATCGATCTGGGGCAGCTTGACCTTCTCCAGCCAGCGGCGACCGGCTTGGGTTTGAAAGGTCTTGGTCGGATAGTTCCAGATCAGATTGTGGCGATTGATGATCCGATGGATCTTGTTCAAGGTTCGAGTACGGCGTTGTCCCAAAGTCTTCCGTAGAGACGTGAGCTGACGGTCTTCGCGTTCCTTTTGGGACACCATGTAGACACGCCGCAAACCATGAACGGTTTGACCCTCGGCCAACCGCTCACGATTGAGCCATAGCAGATCGGCCAATTTTTGAGCGTCACGTCGATCGGTTTTCCTTTTACCAGGCTTCTCAGGGTGAATGAGCACGATTTCTTGACAGTTCCATTTTCGCAGGTATTCGATCAGCCAATCATTGAAACCACAGACTTCGAGGATCGCCATGAACTGGCTGTCCATCTCGGTGAGCTGCTGAAAGAACGCCTGGATCTTTTCGGGACGGGTACTGACTTGCCGGCGTAACACCGTGTCCCCCCCTTCGTTGCGGACACAGACAGTGATTTGCTTTGCGTGTTGATCGATGGCGAGGTACAACATTGACGGGTTCTCCTGGGAGTGACTATTGGCGAGCCAACACGGCTACACCGTGAATGATCACCAGGAGAACCTACTTTTTGGGAACCGTCGCCTCTTTCATCGAATCAACCGCTGCAGGTTGAAAGCGACCGAGTGGGCTTGGTTTACGGCGACTTGTATTCCGTTAGTGTCTGCCGTTCGGCAATGGGATTGTGCTACGAGTCTTTAGAGCAATTGACTTTCGATACGGTCTGCTTTGTGAGTTGCTGTGAATTCCCTCCAGACAGGCTCGTGTAGATTCCTGAGTCAGGCAGATCGCGGCAATGGACTGCTGCGTCAATTACTAATCATTCGTGGACATGAGGGTGCCCTTGAATATCCACGCTGTGTTGTGGTTCGTTCGATTGTTCGCTGCTCCGTCGTAACCACCGATGTAGAACTCGCGGTCGTTCCAAGGCGCGAACTCAATCGTGCGTGTCGAAACCAGAACAGGATGTGAGGCGAGCGCCCGATCGAAGACTCGGACTGGCTCATAGTGACCATCGGAGTGTCGAATCAACAGCCATGCTGCCTGCACATCACCCGCCCGGACTCCATGTGCCGTCAACCAATGGATCGGTGCTCCTGTAGCAGGGTGGACGCCGGGCACGAAGCGGTTGTAGGCCACGAGTCTGCCACCGCGAAAGTTGCCAAATTGGCTGTCGAAAAAGTCGCGCGAATTCAGTTCGTCGGTCACCGCGTAGTCACGCATCGGATCGATGCGCAGAATACGGCCCTCCTGCTCCCGCGAACCGATGATCACTTCATGTTCCCCACTTGGGGCGGGAACGGCGGTGATGCCGCGGAGGCCCGCCCCGGCACGCTGCTCGGGATTCCAGCGGAAGACCTCCTTCCATTTTGGCTTGAGGCCGTCCTGCCGCTCAAGAAGTCGCGGAGAAACAGAGGCATAGAGTTTGCCATTGGCCACGGTAAAGCCCTGGCAACGCTTGAAAGCACCGCCATCGAAATCGGGATTGGCGTATTCGGGTTCCGCGTTCCATCGAATCCGGCCCGGCGCGGCGAGGTCAAATCCGCCACGGTAAATTTCTCCTGCGCCCGTTCCTGCATAGGCATGTTCTATTCCGGTTTCTGCATCACGGTGGGATCCAAAGGCTCGAATGTACGCGCGCGGCCCATTGGGAGTGATGAGGCTCTCTTCCCATTTCCCCGTGGCGTCGTCGTGGACCAAACAACGGAGCCGTCCGCTCCTTCGTGCTCGGACAAGGCCGGCATCGGCTAGGAGCAATGTGACCGGATCGTCGAGCTTCTTTCCGGAGTGATCGGTTGTGAAGGTGAACGACTCCATGGCGTTGATGCGCACGGTCCCGGCAAAACTCCGGGAAACTTCCCACGGGTCGTTCGGGCCTCTTTTGACGAGGATCTGTGCGCCGGGACTTGGGTCATCGCCGGGCTGATCGGTCCAAAATCCGTTGCCCGCGAACAGCTTTCCGTCATGGGCGACGAACCGCAGGGTTTCGGTGCCTCCCATCAACTGTCCATTCGCATCACGCGTGCCGGGCACGTAGTCGCGGGTGAAGCGGACGAGTCCGTTTAGATCATGCTCGTGGTCACCCTCGTTCTCCGCGCGGTCGTTTTCATGAGGCGCTTCGTCGAGCTTCGGCAAGACGGCCGGGAATTTCGACGCGTCCTCGCCGGCGTGCAGCCGCATGATCAGTTTCGTCATCGGCTCGTCAATCATTCCGATATGCGAATTGATCTGGCCGTGCTCCAGAGAAACGGTATCCACCGCACGGGATGGCGAACCCGCCTCGGTGAGCGACTTGGCAAAGATACATCCAAACTGATCGAGCGCCATCCGCTCACTTGCGTAAAAGAGAAGGGTCGGAGGAATGTTCTTTCCGGCTTCGACATGATCCTGTGGAGAGGCGTCCCGATGGTTTGCTTTCTCCTTGCCGAAGGCGTTCTGGTAGAGAGCCGTCATCCCCCGCCCATCCACCGATTTCAGGTAGCCCGGAATATCGATTGCAGCCGGATCGAGCAGAACGTTGGTTTTCAGAAGCAACAGGTCCTTTTCCTCGGCTTTGAGAAAGCTTTCGTTGGTGCCGAGAATTGCCGCGAGATGCCCACCCGCCGAATGGCCCATGAGATGCAACTGATTGGCGTCGCCGCCGTAGTCAACGATGTGATCGTGAATCCAGGCGATGGCCCTGGCACAGTCTTGGGCATGGACCGGATGTTGCACGCCCTCGCCGTCCGGCGTTTGCGGCGAAAGCCGGTAATTGATGCTCGCATAGATGTAACCCTGGCCCACAAAGTGTCGCATCTTACTGCCAACAATGGTCGGATTCGTCTTGTTGCCTCCACGCCAACCGCCACCGTGGATCATCACCATCACGGGGCACGGCGTCGATGTATCGATATTTTTGGGGACGTAGAGATCGAGGCTGAGAAAATTCGGATCAACACCTTCGATTTCGGCGTACCGAATATCCCGATGTGCAGCGTGCTCGGGCATCCCTGGCATCTGCCAATCGCCCGTTTGATCGCTTCCTCGCGGTCGTCCTCTACCGGCAGCTTCGTTTCGCTCAAGGACGCCGTTGCGATTGCGGTCGAGTCCCCGCAGCATGCGGTCAAACCACGATGCGTCCGCCGTTTCCTCGCGTGTGACCTTGCCGTCTCGATTACGATCGAGCTGGTCAAAACGCTCGACCATCGATTGAGCCCAGGCGGTATCGATTGACAGTGCAGCCAGTACGATCATGCTCAGGGAGCAAAGTCGGGTTTTCATGTTCATTTTTCGTCATCTGAGATTGTGCTCTGATAAATCCAAGCGGTATTGAGAGAGATTTGTTTGCCAATGTCGCCTCCGCCCGCAAAGACGGTGGTGTTGTCGAATGGCGACGTAATCATCGCGCGCGTACCACGAAGGTTCGTGCCGGAGGCAACCGGATGCTCGTTATCGTCGATGTATCCGGTCGAGTAGCGTCCGTCAGCGTGACGAACAAGGTACCAAGCGCCGTTGTGAGGCGGCGTGTCAGCGAGCGTCGGGTGAAGGACCGCCACACCGACAAGATGCACTTGTTCGCCGCTTTCCGAATTCTTCCACGGGGTCATCGTGTTGTAGGCCGAGAGAGCGGCGCGTCGGTATTCCGGAAGGTTCCAGACCTTGGCGAAATGCTCGCGCAGATCCAGTTCAACGGTCACGGCGTATTCCGCATGGGGATCGATTCGCTCGATGACACCAGCCTGGGCGCGGCTTCCGAGTAGTACTTCACCATCGCCGTCGGGCGCCGGCACGGCAGTCAGCCCACGCATCAGCAAAGCCTCGTCGGCACCCCCACGCCGTGCAGGCCAGGGCCCTTGAAAAACGCACTCCCAGTGTGCATTCGGACCATTTTTGCGTCGATAGATTCCCCCCGTGATGCCCTCGCGTGTCCGCCGCAAACCGCAGGCGGCGTAGAGGCTCCCGTTGCACTCGGCAAATGCCACGACACGACCGACATTGTCTAACTCGGCCGACTCGTTCCAAATAAGGCGTCCTGGGGCGGCAGGATCGTAAACCGCGCGATGAATTGATCCGTGGGAAGTTCCGGCAAACAGATGGCAGACCTTCGTTACCGGATCGCGATACACGCCGAAGGAGCGACAGGCAGGCTTGCGTCGTTCGGCGGAGTAAACCCGTGTTTCGGTCCAATCTCCGGAAACATCATCTCGCGTCCAGGCGGTCGCCCAGCGTAAAGCCTCGTCGTCCGTATCGCTGCTGGCATCGGAAGGAGCGGCAACCAGCATTTTCGTGGTGTCCTTCAAGGGATTGCCCAGGGAGTCGGTCGTGAATGTGGCCGAGGTCAGTGCGTTGACGCGCGGGGCCGTGCTCTCGAACTGGTGTTCCAAACGCCATGCGGCGTTCTCACTGTCCTTCACGATTACCTGGGCGCCCACCTTCACCGAAGCGTCGTCAGGGAGATTGCGATTGCCCAGTCCGGCGAACAATTTTCCGGCGTGCACCGCAAAGCTCATTGTCTCGGTTCCGGCCAGCGGTTCCCCCGCGACATCCACTGTACCGGGGAAATAGTCCTTCACGAATTGGGGTTTCAGGGACGGCGCGGCGTTCACGCCGTCACTGTTCTCGCCCAAACGCGACAAGCGTGCACCGGGAACGGGCGGTTGTGCCAGAGCGGAGGTGGCGAACGTCAAAGCGAGCAGGAAAGCCAGTTGTGTTTTCATGTTGTCGAGCAGGATGTCTACCGGGGGGGCCTGTTGGGTTCCGACAGTGCGCCTCTGTAAACCCATGCCGTGCCGAGTGAGCCTTTGAAGTGCGAACCGTTGTAGCCGCAGGCATACAGGATGTGCGGTTCGTTGGCGAACGGCGATGGCTTGAAATCTCGTGCTAGAAAGAGGCGGGCATCGCTGTCAATCCGATGCAACGTGTAGTTCGCCTGCACATCTCTCAAAAGAAACCAAACATCATCTTTCAGGCGATAAGAATCTGGGTCGCGCGTTGACAGTTTCTTGCCGGGGACGGGATAGACAATTTGGAAACCGATGGGCCACAAAGGCGTGGCATCCGACGCAGTCTGAAAAGGTGTGAGGTGGTTGAAGGCGGATTCGGCGAAAATCACTGGCTCGCCAAGCCGCTGGCCGAGCCAAGGAAGCAAATCGAGTTCGGCCGTGTGTCCGTGGGTCTCGTCCGCATCGGCCGGAACCCGCATGCGCCAGATCTTCATCTGGGTCGCGAGGACGAGCATCTCCTCTTCGGGCCAAGCGGTGAGGCTCTGCGGATTGGGGACAGCCGTCAATCCGCGGACCTCCGCGCCGCCTTCGTCACCGACACCACGCGGGAATTGCAGCACCTTCACCCAGCGCGGCTGGGGGCCATCCACGCGGCGAAAAACGGAATCCACGTCAGAGGCGAATAGCGCACCGTTGACCGACGCCATGCCAAACCACTTGCTGGTGCCACGTCGACCCTGAGCGGAGATTTCCGGTGTTGTCTTCCAACGGATGCGGCCGGGTGCCTTGGGGTCGTAGCTGCCCGAGAAAATACCAAGCGGCGACGGGTTTGCGCCGACAAATAAGAGGTCCGCGCCGCTGACGCTATCGCGGTGAAGCCAGACTTCGCGGACATTCGAGCCGGCGACTTTGGGCGTGGGAAGGTCGACGGTGAGCCATTGGCCGGTGGCATCGTCACGCACGCGCACCTGCAGCGGTGCCTTGCCGCGGCGACCAGCCAAACTCATTGTAAACGCGACCAGGATCTCCTGCGGACCACCCTCAATCGGCTGACCATCACCATCATTCTCGAAGCGTGCAGAAAACATCTGTCCAACCCGCGAGGTGCCGGGACCGAAATCGATCTCCAGCTTCCATGGAGCATCGGCGCTGGCCTTCGAGTAGATATAGGAACTGCTGCGGGAATATCGGTCACGCTCAAACGAGGTTGCCATGCCGCAGAACAGCTTGCCACGATGCACGACAAGCTGCATGGCGTTCACGGGCAGCGGGCCTTCCTTGGTCTTCTCGGCATCAAACTTCAGCGACGGCTGCCAGCTGAAATCATCCTTGTCGTCCGGAGCAGCGGGCGAAGTTTTCAAACGGCGAACGGAATCATGGAACCTCTCCATCGCCTGGGTGACCTTATCGTTCGGCTCACCGATCGCGCGGTTGAGCGAGCCGTGGTTGTGTTCCGGTGCCTCGACGAATTCGCAGCGCACGTCGGCGGTCTGCAGGGACTTCTGGAATGCGGCCGCTTGCTGAAGTTTTTGCTCGCGGTTGTCCGCTACGACCAGTAAGAACGGCGGAATTCCTTTGCCCACTGCGACGTGGTGCAAGGGCGAGACTTGTCGCCACCGGCTTTCTTCTTTGCCGAATGCCTGGACATAAGTGGCATTCTTGGTGCCGGTCATCATGCCTAGCACATCAAGCGCCTGGGTGTCGAGTTCGACCACGCTGTTGAGGATCGACAGTTCCTTGCCTGCGGCTTTTAAGAAACGTTCGTTCGTCGCCAAGATGGCCACGTGATGCGCGCCGGCCGAGTGTCCCATGAGATGCAGTTGCTGCGGGTCGCCGCCGTGGTCCGCGATGTGCTTGTGCACCCAGGCGATGGCGTCCGCGCTGTCCTGCAACTGGGTGAGCAAATCCACGGCCGGAACGAAGCGGTAGTTGAGGCTGACAAACACCCAGTCTCGGCTGCAGAAGTAGGCCGGCTTCGATCCCACCGCCGCCTTGTCGCCGCGTTTCCAACCGCCGCCGTGAATATAGATCATCACCGGCAGGTTCTTTGCGTCCTTGGGCGTGTAGATGTCCAGCGAGTGAAGATTGGGCTCCACGCCCGAAGTTTCGCGGTAGCGGATGTTGCGTTTTATGTGAAGACCCTCCGCAGCCGCGGCTGATACGGGTGCTCGTCGGCGGGACATCTTGCCTCGACCGTCGCCCTGACGTTGCTGCAGGTAGCCGACGAATTCATCCGGAGTCACAAAACCGTCGCGGTTCTTGTCCGCGGCCTTAAACACGACAGGCATGTCGAGCTCGTCCGCGGCGATCTTCCCGTCGCCGTTCCTGTCGAACTGCTGGAATCGTTCTCCGTCAGCGGCTGGCGCTTGCGCAAAGGTGCTGGTGCTGGGGATCGCCAGCAAGCAGCAGAGAGCGGTGATTGTGACAAGTCTCTTCACTATCGGTCCTCGAGATCTTTAGCATTTCTGTTTCATCGCTTTGCCCATAATGGTTTCTAAGTAGACGACTGAATGGCCATGAGCCCGAAATGCGTTGGCCATGTTCCTATAGGCGGCATCACGACCACCTCATCGCTGGAAGTCGCTTGCTGAGATCGACCACACGAGTAATGCAACACCGGCAAGGGCAGAATGTTCCGAATGTCACGCGAGGAGCACGATTTGAGTTTCATTAGATCGCGGTCCCAGGTCGCGAATTCCCAGTGCCGCAGCCGCTTGAGGCGCGCTAACAAGTCGTCGCTTGCGATGTTAGCCCGAGCCGACTCGCCATGATGCTGGCTCCGATTTCATCTCCTTTCTTCCAATGAGACCTACTGCATTTCTCCCTCCAAAACCACCAAGGGTTGTGGACCCAGCGCTGTAGCACATGCCGATCCCGGCAGCCTCACGGACCGACTTTGCACGCGTAGGTGAGATCGACCTCGTTCAGTTTCAAGTTCTTATTCGGCGCATAGGCTGGACCACTCGCAGTCACGAAGAAATCTCGGTGCAGCGCGGCGGTGTCCTCGGCCGGGAGACACCTCTGCGAGTTGCGCAGTGGGCTTCAAGCTAGCGGGCGATGCACCCGAGATGAGTTATGGGACCGAATGCCGCGATTCTCTACGGCTCAATCCGCGCCCTTAAATTCCTGCGGCTGACTTTGGCAAGTCCGCTCATCTTATGAACGAAGGTCTACCGTCCGTCTCGGTCCAAACGGTTGAGAAACGAAACCCGAAGTTAGTCTTTCGGCTCTGCACCGATCGGCTCTGCTGGGGAGTCGGATGGGATTTCCCGGTTCCAGGTTCGAGATTTCGGCGCTTGCACCTGGTCTGTGACTCCGCCGTGTCTGCCCGCAACTCGCCGATAAAGGGTCCGAACGATATTGACTTCCCCCTGTCCACACTAGATCGACACACGGAAGTGCTGATTTCGGGGCTTTATGGCTGGCCTGCGTTCCCCTCCGCACAGACGGTTAGCACGATGACGTTACCGCCCTCGCACCTCTGCTTGCGGCCGCAGTCGTTGGCTAAACCTTCTTCGTAGGACTTATCAATTTTCCCTATCGCAAACCGGTTTATCCCGGCGACTCTTGGCCAGCGCCCCTTTGCAGCTCGGTATCGTATATAATTCAGCCGTCGCCGAGCTCGATACATTTTTGCAGCCGTTAGGTGATGGTAAATGCGGAAGAGCTTGCGAACTGGGTGTCGATTGGCGAGATCCTGCAGAGCGTCAGCCATCGGGTGGCTAGGTCCGGAACACTCAACCAGAGCTAAGGATAAAGTACGCCGTGGAAGAGCACGAACATTGCACTGATGAATCACCGGCTGATCAAACTACTGCAACCGTCGAGGATACCGACGCACATGATTCCGATGGGCGTGATTTTGGCGAGCCGCAAGAGCTGAAGCGTCGCGGGGATGTTGAGAAATGTCCCGTTTGCGGATCGCAGGTCGACGCGGAAGCTTATCACTGTGCTTCGTGTCGAAACTACTTCTGTTTTCACTGTCGTTCTCGACTAGTCCCGCCAGACACACAGTTGCAGTGTGTGAATCAGCAGTGCGATTACTACGGAAAACTGGTTTGCGATGTCTGTGACGTCTCGCATGAACGAGAGGAAGCACCGACCGTGTATGCCGAGCCGGAAGACGGTTACTGGCCAGGGTGGCTACTGTTTGCGATCATTGCGTTCGGGTGCGTTTGGTATTTCAGTTCGTTGCAGGCTGCGGCTTGGACGGCGGCAGGCGTTTTTGTGCTCGGTGGTGGCCTGCTGCACATGCTGGGTGTGAATGTATTTGGTCGAAACCGAATCGTCGAGCAGCAGCGAAAGAGCGCGTACCATAGCTGTATCCGCTGCGATGAGGTTGTCAAACAGGTCTCGAAGGCGAAGTGAGTATCATGACGAATGATCGCGGTTCTTCTTCAAGGGCGTGCTTGTCACAGGCTTTGAGTGGAGTCGAGGTTTTTCTCATATCGATGTGCTATTCTGTTCGGTGACTCGAAAGCGAAGAGTCTGCTTTCTTACACGATTGGCGACTTGCGTCGGTTCCATCAGAATCACGCGATTGAGGCAGGAAGATAATTGATGGCCGATTTCCAAGTTCACGAACTCGAAGGCACACGTTATGTGGAGATTCACTTGAATCACGAGATGGTGCGTGTCGAAGCTGGTGCGCTTAGCTATCTCAAGGGTGATATCAGTATTCATTCCCCATTGGTGCCGTCCGTTGGTGGAATGATCAAGTCGGCGTTAGCCAGTCAAGCGATCTATCGTCCGATTTATGCTGGTTCCGGGGTGATCACACTTGAATCCTCATTGGGCGGATTTCACATCCTCGATCTCAATGGTGAGTCTTGGTTTTTAGAACGAGGCGCTTTCTGGGCCTCGGAGGGAGATATCGAAGTGAAGTATCACCGCGAGCGATTACAGACCGCGATCTGGGCGGGTGAGGGGCCGCTTTACCTGCAGACTCGAGTGACCGGTCATGGAAAAATAGCTCTGGCCACACGAGGGCCGGTTGAAGAGCACACGTTGGAAGAAGGCGAACGAGTTGTCGCTGAAGGAAAGTATGTTATCTGTCGGACCGGTGAGGTGAAATTCACGGTGCGGAGACCAACCAAGAACTTCTTCGGACGCTTCACTTCGGGGGAGGGTATGGCGCGAGTCTACGAGGGTCCGGGCCGGATCTTGTTGAATCCCGCGCCCTATTGGCGATACCGAATGTTCAATGAACGAGGGAAAAACCCAGAGGATCCTTCACGCACGACCTGCTAGCCAGGATTGCCAGTTGCAGGCTGTCAACACAGTGCTAGCAGTGATGCGGAATGGAATGGACGACTCGATTGACTCCGAAATCAACGCCGCAACGATGATCATTTTCAGGCAGATATTAACATGAGCGTTGCTTTACGTCCGATCACCCGCCAAACCAGCGCAAGTCGCTACGGTCGACGATCGATATTTGGGACTTTTCTACTTGGCTTTCTCAGCCTGCCGTCCGCCGGATGTGAGAACAAGTCGCTTGAGCCGTCGGTTGTCGAACTTCATGGTGCGGGATCAACTTTTCCGGCGCCACTTTATGAGCGTTGGTTCAACCGGATGGCTGAGGAACATCCCGGCCTGTCGATTAGGTATGATGAAATTGGTAGTGGATCCGGTATCCGGCAGTTCATCGACGAATTGGTCGATTTTGCCGCTAGCGATGATCCCTTGTCCGATCAGGAGATCGCTCAGGTGGATCGTGGCGTACGACAGTTGCCGATGACCTCCGGGGCGATCGTACTCGCCTACAATCTTCGCGACGCAAATGGAAATCCGGTTACCGACTTGCGACTGTCGCGAAAGGCGTACGCAGGAATTTTCTTGGGCGAGATTCGAACCTGGCTGGACGAGGAGATCACGCGTTATAATCCGAAAACCGCGTTTCCCGATTTACCGATTCAAGTGGAGTATCGATTGGATTCCAGCGGCACGACTTCAGCACTGACGCGACATTTGTCCGCGATCAACCAAGCATGGAAGGAGGGACCCGGAATTGGGAAGATGGTGACATGGCCCGTCGGAGCTGGAATGCCTAAGAGTCGCGGGGTGTCGCGGGGATTGGAACAGGTGCCTGGGTCGATCGGTTACCTCAGCTATGCTTATGCCAGGCAGGAAGGCCTTTCGATGGCGATTCTTGAGAACAAAGCGGGATCATTCATCGCTCCAAATTTGAATTCCATTCAGCTCGCCTTGAGTGAATTAGACTTGGATATCAGCAAGTCGAGAGCGTTCCTTGCCGATCCCCTTGGTGACACCGCCTACCCAATTGTCACGTACTCGTGGATTCTTTGTTACCGCGTTTACGAGGATCCGAGTAAGGTTGGCATGCTGAAAAAACTCTTCTCCTATGGTCTTGGCGAGGGTCAAGAAGCAAGCGAAGAGTTGGGCTATGTCGCATTGATCGACCCGGTTGCCCAAAATGCGAAAGGCGTTTTGGACTCGATTTCCGTGACTTCCAGCGCCGATAGCGCCACCGCGATTCCGGTTTCCGACAGCGAATCGGCGTCCGGCCCGATCTCCCAAGCGGTGATCGACACAGTGCATAAAGTCGACGGCGCGGAGAACACGAAAACGACACCCGAAGACCTTTCCGATATGAAGGCCGACGATGCTGACGATGTTTCTGTCAAAAACGCTTCGGAGAAACAGGGGAACGATACTTCTTCCTCCGAGCAGCCGAAACTTGGAGAATTTTGAGCATGTTCTACTGGATCTACGACATCCCAACCCATCAGCTTGGCATCCTCATGTCGCTGGTCTTTGTGGGATTCTCCTGGGCAGGCGTCATCCTGGTACGTCCATTGATGCGGTTGTTTGTGCTACGGAGGCGCGAAGACACCAACGATGTGGTCGGATACATCATTTCCTGTTTCTGCGTCTTCTACGGCTTGCTGCTGGGCTTAATAGCCGTTGCTGCTTATCAGAATTACTCGGAAGTCGAAGCCAGTGTGTCGAATGAAGCGGCCGCTTTGGCGGCACTTTATGAAGATGTTTCCGTTTACCAGGATCCCTATGGACAGGATCTGCGTTGGTTGCTGAGGGACTTTTGCCGTTACACGATCCGCTACGGATGGCCGGAGTACCAGCAAGGGCGGATTCCGGAGGGATCGGAAGTGCGACTCAGGGCGTTTCACGAGCGGCTGTTGGTCTTTGAACCACAAACCACGGCGGAACAAATCGTGCACGCCGAATCCCTGCGGCAGTTCAATGCCTTTATGGAAAAGCATCGAATATCGCAACAAGCGGTGACCACCGGGATTCCGGCGATCATGTGGTACGTCGTGCTTATCGGAGCGGTTTTGAACATCATGCTTGTCTGGCTGTTCGATATCGATTTTCTCAGTCACCTGGCTCTCGGAGGCGTACTTGCCTTCTTTCTGGGTACTGTCATTCTGCTCATCGCCTCGATGGATAATCCTTTCCGCGGCGAAGTGAGCATCCAGCCGGAAGCGTTCGAGTCCTTGTACTGGAACAGAATGCGAGACTGACCATTGCCATGAATTCGACGCAACAACGAACGATTTCGACATGCAGCCGTCGCGATGTCCTACGACAAGCAGGTGTGGGGCTTTCGATGACGGCTGCGACCACGTTTGCACCGTTCGTTTTTTCGGGCTGCAGTCGTCAGCGTGCATCCTTGCCGTCGGTGCCGAAGGTAAAGGTCGGTATTCTGCACTCACAGACCGGCACGATGAGCATGCACGAGTCGTCCCTGCGCGATGCCGAATTATTGGCGATTGAAGAGATCAACGCGGATGGTGGCGTCCTGGGACACCATATTGATCCCATCGTGAAGGACACTCGTTCTGGCTTCACCGACATCTTTCCTAAGAAAGCCACCGAGTTGCTTTCGGACGATCGAGTCTCGACCGTATTTGGCTGCTGGACGTCGTCAAGTCGAAAGGCGGTGGTCCCGCTTTTCGAGCGATTCAACGGGATGCTTTTTTATCCACTTCAGTACGAGGGGAACGAGTCTTCTTACAACGTGGTTTACTCCGGTTCGGTTCCCAATCAACAAATTATTCCGGCGGTCGATTGGCTGGTCAGTCGAGAAGGTGGCTCGAAAAGAAGATTCTATTTGGTTGGTTCTGATTACATATTTCCTTGGACCGCCCACCACATTCTTGAAGCATGCATCGCTGGTCCAGGTCGGCAAAATATTGAGATCGTGGGTTTTCGCTACCTCCCTCTGGGTCATCGCGACTTTGCAGAGACCGTGCGCGGGATCCAAGTAGCTGAACCAGATGTCATCTTTAGCACGATCAATGGCATTAGTAACCAGTATTTCTTTCGCGAGTTGGCTTCCCAGGCGGTATCGGCCGAGAAAACACCTGTGATATCCACCAGCGTCGGCGAGGACGAACTGCGGGGGATGATGCCGTCGCATGTGGAAGGCCAATTGGCGACTTGGCACTATTTCCAAAGCATCAACACTCCTAGAAATCGACGTTTTGCTCGTCGCTTCCGTAGTGCGCACGGTGAAGACCGTGTGCTGTCCGATCCGATGGAAGCGGCCTACTCACAGGTCTATTTATGGAAAAGTGCTGTCGAGAAAGCCGAGAGTTTCGAGGTCGATGCGATTCGCGACGCCTTCTCATCGGCGGTCGAATTTCATGCTCCAGGTGGCGAGCTTAAACTCGACCCCAAATCCTTTCACGCCTACAAACGGTGTCGAATCGGGCGTGCCCGCGGCGATGGGCAGTTCGACATTGTCTACGAATCGCCTGGTGTGATTCCGCCCGACCCCTACCCGACCGTGGCGTTCCCAGGCTGGAACTGCGACTGGACCCGCGGCGGGATCACGCAAGGCGAACAAGTTCGCATCTCTCGACCGAACAACGACGGCGCGACGTCGTGATGCCAGGGCTACGTTTACCAGCGAATGAGGGCGATTGATGAAACCAGCACAACAGCGAAACGTGGCGTCTTGCAGCCGACGCGACTTGCTCCGACAAACTAGTGCGGCGCTGACACTGGCTGCTGCCGGCGCGTCATCGCCCTTTCTTTTTTCTGGGTGTCGAAAACGTGTTGTCTCGCCTGCCACTCCAAGGGTGAAGGTTGGAATCCTGCACTCGCAAACCGGAGTGATGAGCATGAACGAGTCTTTGCTGCGTGACGCGGAGATGATGGCCATCGAAGAGATCAATGTGACGGGTGGCGTATTGGGGCACCTCATTGATCCCGTCGTCAAGGATGCACGTTCCGGCTTCACTGACATCTTCCCCAAGAAGGCGATTGAGTTGTTATCGGAGGATCGCGTGTCAACGGTCTTCGGCTGTTGGACATCGCGGAGTCGAAAGGCCGTGTTACCGATCTTTGAGCGATTCAATGGTCTTCTGTTTTATCCACTTCAGTACGAGGGTAATGAATCATCCTACAACGCAGTTTACTCCGCCTCCGTCCCAAACCAGCAAACGTTGCCTGCGGTGGATTGGTTGATCAGGGAACAGGGAGGATCGAAGAAGCGATTCTACCTGGTGGGGTCCGGCCGCGTTTTCCCTTGGACAACTCACTACATTCTCACGAAGTACATCGACAGTCTCGATCGGAGCGATATCGAGATCGTTGGCTTCCAGTACTTTGATTTGGGACCTCGCGATTTCAAAGAATCGGTGCGGGCGATCCGAGCAGCCGAGCCAGACGTGATCTTCAGTACCATCAACGGTATCACCAACCATTTTTTCTTTCGAGAGTTAGCTGCCCAAGGGATTTCGTCCGAGAAAGTCCCGGTGCTGTCCACCAGCATGGGAGAGGATGAATTGCGAGGGATGGCGCCGGAACACGTGGAAGGTCAGCTTGCGTCGTACCATTACTTCCAGAGTATTGACACACCAAGAAACCGCAGATTTGTACGTCGGTTTCAGAGTGCGCACGGTGAAGACCGTGTGCTGTCCGATCCGATGGAAGCGGCCTACTCACAGGTTTACTTATGGAAAAGTGCCGTCGAGAAAGCTGAGAGTTTCGAGGTCGATGCGATTCGCGACGCCTTCTCTTCGGAGATCGAATTCTCTGCTCCGGGCGGCAAACTCAAACTCGACCCCAAGACCTTTCACGCCTACAAGCGGTGCCGAATCGGGCGTGCCCGCGGCGATGGTCAGTTCGACATTGTCTACGAGTCGTCTGATTTGATTACGCCCGATCCCTATCCTAGCGTCGCCTTTCCCGGGTGGAACTGCGACTGGACCCGCGGCGGGATCACGCAAGGCGAACAAGTTCGCATCTCTCGACCGAACAACGACGGCGATCCTGCGTAATGCGAGTACTGCAGTTGCCAGCGAAATGACTGCGGATGGCAATTCCGTCCGGCGTCGAGTCGTCCTTTACAGGAAGTGAGGAACCGTTCTTCGTCGACAAGCGGAATCACTGCATGGCTCGCTTTGTCAGTTCAACCAGCCCCCAGCCAGATATCATACCCAGCAAGTAGGCTCCGACGATCACGATAACTTTAGAAATGCTCATCGACCAAGCCAGGAAGGACACATCGATCGCTTCCAGGTTTTGAATCGAAAAAATGACGATCGCTAACAGCGCGATCCCGGCGAGGACACTGGTTACGTACTTCACGGCAAGTTCCTGATTTGGCTATGCTTTTGTTACCGTCGGTTGAAGGCGTCGAAACAGATTCTACCGGGTGTTCACTGCCGGGCGGCGTTCCGAATCACTGATCTTGTTCAGTAAATCGTTGTTTGTTTTAAAAACCCTCGTGACTAAGCTTCGTTTTGGTGCAAATGGACGTCCATTTGAGGATAGGGAATTCCGATGTTTGCGTCATCCAAATGTTCTTTGACCGCGGCTGTGAGGTATTCTTTTACCGTCCAGTAATCGCCGGCGCTGGTCCAAAACCGCACGGTCCAGCCGACGGACGAATCACCGAGTTCGCCCAGCACAATCTGGTATCCACGTCCCTCACCCTCAACCAAAAACTCTTTCTGCGATTCCGCAGCAGCCATCAGCGAGTTTCGTGTTTTCTTCAAATCGGCGGAGTAATCCACGCCCACGGGGATGTCGACACGGCGGTCTTGGTGGTGCGAGATATTCTCGATGATCCCTCCGGCAATCGCACTGTTCGGAACGATGATGCGACGGTTATCTGCCGTATCAAATGTCGTTGTGAACAGGTCGATTTCATCGACTTTGGCTGTAATTCCAGCTGCGTTGATCACATCGCCGACTTTGAAGGGCCGGAATACCAACAACATCACGCCTGCGGAGAAATTCGAGAGTGTGCCCTGAAACGCTAAGCCGATTGCGAAACCCGCTGCCGCAATCACCGCCGCAAAGCTGGCGATGCCAATCCCGAAATACTGCAGCACACCCAGCAGAGCACTCACCATGACCAAGTAGAAAACAAGCTTGCCAACGAACTTCCCCAGCGTTTCGTCGACACCCTTTTTCAACGGTGCACTGCAGATGCGAGCCAGGAAAGTGGCCACGAAAAAGGCGACAATCAAGACCACCAATACCGTGATGGCTGGAATCCCGTAGCGAGTGAAAAGCTCCCCGCTCTTTTTGGCCGCCGTTGTCAAATCACCGGACTTCAGCGCGTCCACCGCCTCGGCGGTGGTCTCCTTGGCGTCTTCGGCAGCCTGTTTCACAACCGATTCGGCGGCTTCCGGTGAATCAAGCTTCTTCTCCTCGCCCGTTTCCCCGGCTGACTCAGAAGCCTGTGCGGTCTCACCGCCTTCGGCATTTTCAGCGGCAGCGGCTTGACTCGCGGAAGTCTCGTTGCTCGCGGCATTGTCTTGGGCGGACGCAGAAACGGCCAGCCCCATGATTAAGAAACCAAGGAACGCACCTCGATAACGTCGGCGATTGGCAATAACCCTAAGCGACAATGGATGATCCGAGTCGAGCTGCATTTCCAAAAACTCCCTCGATGCCTCGTCAGGCGTGTGAAACGTTGTGCGGACAAACTTCTCCCAGGCACACATCGGCTCGGGACGAACGGCGGCGAGGTGCTCCAGACCCGCCGCGGTCCGTAATTGTCTTGAAATGCCACTACCTGCATAGTGGTGGCAACCTCGCCGGTGCCAATCGAAGCGGCTGTGGCATCGCGAATGCCAAAATGGGACCGTTCGACTGCCCGGCTGCTGAAAAGGTCTCCCGTGTTATTTTATTTGAGGAAATGAAACGCCCGTTCAATTCTCCGGGCGACGTTGCCCAGGCCGACGTGCTCGCTCACGAGGTGGGGCATCACGTTCGAAGACTAAACGGTTTCAGTGAAATCGTCATTCCCGAGAGATTCACGCGTGGCTCGTCAGCCCAACGCGTTCGCTGGTTCAAGGATGGGTTGGCCTCAGGCGACCTGAACGGTTGCCAAAAACTGTTTAACTTGAACTAGGCGCAGCTTTGACCTGCTAAGCTACCAATGGACTTGCCTGATCGATACAATTTTTCGCGTCTACTCAGCAGGGGATCTCCATGGACATGATCGATCTTCTCGGAAGTTTACTCGGACAGAAAACGAGCGGTGGCGGAAGGGGGGGCGATGCATTGAACGATATCTTCCGCCGTGGCTCGGGGGTCTCGCGAGGCGGATCACAGTCAACTGACATAAGTAAAGAAGGAAAGGACCTGGAGGATCTGCTGAATGTGGCCAAAGATCGTCACTCGAACTCCGGTTCGGGGGACCGTGCTCCCTCATCATCGGCGCCCACGAAATCTGCGCCCGCCGACCAACAGTCGCAGGGCGGCGATCAATAAGCCTTGATTCTGATCCGTTCCATGATCAACGCCGCTAAGGCCGATGGCCAACTCGATCAGAAGGAACAGGGGAACATCCTGAAACACCTGAGCAACCCGACTCCGGAGAATCTTCAGTTTATCCGCGAGGAATTCCAGCGTCCCTTGGATGCCCGCGCTTTCGCTCTGTCGGTGCCAGTCGGCATGGAGCAACAGGTCTACACGATATCCTTAATCGCGATCGATCTGGATACGGGTCAGGAAGCGAAATACCTGATGGAATTAGCCGAGAATTTACGCTTGCCGGCAGGCGTCCGTGAGCAGATTCATCAGCGACTCGGAGTGCCGAGCATCTACTGATGGCCGCTTTGATAGCACGGTTGGTGACGTCTTCGTCAAATGCCAATCGCATTTCAAGGCACTTGATCCGTGCCAGCAACATGTGAAGCGCTGTCACACAGAATCGATCCAATTTCGATGGCGGGTGATCCGCCACATGTGGACGAAGTTCGAATTCGGCCCCGTCCTTTGTACTTTCCCACAGCATCTACGAGCGAGTTATCCCATGGTTAAGAGTGTGCTTTGGCGTTCCACGTCGCCGGTGTCGATTGCGCTGTTTTTTTTTTGCATGATGCCGTCCCTTGTCATTCCTTCGGTCCAGGGACAGGAAGCTGGCGCCGCTCAAGCGACGGCGTTGATCGTCGACGGCAATGTTGAGAATGTGTTTCAGGCAGATGGCGAGTATTTGGTGCAGATTTTGGTCCAGCGTTCCGAGGTTCCGCGAATTTATCGCGGCGTCGCAGCGAGATACCCGGCGCCTGGTGAGTATGTCTATGCGCATGTGGGCCCAGAGAGAAATGCATCGGAAAGACGGACGCTTCCCGGGCCGCAGACGCGTGTCAGGGCGTTTCTAACGGTCGGACGATCCGGCCAATGGGAAACGATTGGTCGCGACTGGTATCAGGAGAACCCGAGTGATCGCAATGAGGTGGCCATGGACCGGGCCGGAATTACCATCGGAATTTCCACTCAGCCAGTCACGCTGGGACGCAGCACGGCGTTGAAGGTCGTGCAGGTCACGCCGGACAGTCCCACCGCAAAAGCTGGCATCGAACCGGGCGACGTCCTGGTAGAAGTCAATCGTGTGCCGTTGAGCAGTGAACAACAACTGCAAGACGCCGTCCGCAACAGTGGCGGGACGTTGCTGCTGACCGTTCACGATGTTCGCAGTGGTCGCGACGTCGATGTCGAAGTCGAGTCAGTTGGCGTGTCGCTCGATCCGAATTTGCGATCGGGGATGGCGGACAAGCTGCAACCGCTGGGCGTGACAACCGAATTGGCCTTCTACGGTGGCGAGGCTGTGGTCAAGGTGACCGACGTCAAGCTTGGCAGCCCCGCGCAACTTGCGGGCATCGCCGTAGGTCTGTTGATAGTGAAAGCCAACGGCAAACCTGTGTCCAGTCCCGAAGTGCTCCGAGACGCCGAAGTGGCATCGCGCGGCAGCCTCGAGTTGGAGATTGTGGACCCCAGCGACCGGCGCCAGCGAGTCGTACAAGTCAGGCTTTAACCCCCCCCCCAAAGTCAGCTTGGCCAGCAAGCAAAACCGAGTAGTTCCTGCATGAAAAATAAACTTGTGCATGTGGAGGGTTTTGCTGCTTGACGCTCGACCGGCAATGCGGGACGATCTTGGTGTGTGGAGGGTGGCCCGGTTCGGCCAAGTTCCACGAGGGCGTTTTGAATGTCTGTCACTTATCTTATCTCAGTCTTCGTCGCGGTTTCTCAGCACCTTTTGGCTCGCAGAGATTCAGGAATTGTCGTTTATCGCAAAACGCCCAACGCACTTGCCGAGTTGGCCATGCGGTCGCTAGCGATGGTGGTACCAGCGCTGCGGGTGGTTCGTTCCACGTGAGTGTTCTATCACTTGACACTTTCCATTATCGTACATTGTTTCGGTCAGCGTTTCGGCTGGCGCCGGTGCCCTGCTTCTTTTTTACAACGAATAGAAATCAACCATACGGGAGTGAATCATGAATGTTAATTTGATGGAATTGGCCAAGACCGCGATTGGCTCGGGCGCCCTAGGGCAGATAGCCGGTTCGTTGGGCGAGAGCGAAGAGAAGACCAAGTCTGCGATGGATATCGCAAGCTCGGCGATTCTTGGCGGCTTGATGCAGAAGGTGTCGTCACCGCAGGGCGCAAAGGATGTCTTCAGTCAAGTTAGCAAGTTTGATACCGGATTGCTCGATAATCTGAGCGAACGAATCGGCGGAGGTGGCAACCAGGAGCAGGCTTCGTCGTGGGCGTCGATGGGTGGCAAACTTATCTCCAGCCTGCTGGGAGATAAGGAAAGCTCCTTGATCGGGATGATCGCCAAGCGTGCCGGGATCGGCCAGGGCTCATCCAAGTCACTCTTGAGCATGCTGGCCCCGCTGTTGCTCGGCGTGATCGCCAAACAGGTCAAGTCGGGGAATCTTGATCTCAGCGGTCTGGTCAGCCTGATCTTGGGCCAGAAGGCGCAGGTTGCCAAGTTCTTACCGTCCGAAGCCACTCAACAGCTGGGAATCGCCAACTTGTTGGACCAGGGCGCCGATGCGATTCATGACGCCGGGGCCAAGTTAACCCGCGCCACGCGGGAGACAGCGGATACTGGCGCGGGCCTGCTCAAGACGCTGGTTCCTGTGCTGCTTGTCGTTGGAATTGGGTTGCTCGCCTGGAAGCTACTCTCGTCCCCGGCTAAGGAAGTTGCACAGAAAACCGCCGAGGTCGCCGGCGCGGCTGTGGATGCGACGAAAGACGCCGCCGCTGACGTCGTCGATGCGGCTGATCGAATCAACCTCAATAAGCCGGCGGTCCCCTCGCTTGATCTCAAATCTCTCGCTAGTACGCTCGGCACGTCCGTTACGGACCTGACGAAGTCCATTTCTGGAGTCACCGACGAGGCCACAGCGCGTGAGACGCTGCCGCAGATCAATGCATTCCAGCAGCAGTTCAGCGGTTACAGTCTCGACAAGATGCCGGAGGAAGCGACCACGACGCTCCGCACCGTCGTGGGACCATTGCTCGAAAAACTGCAGGCAGCGATTGAGCTCGCCTACAAGATTCCCGGTGTCAAGGAAATCCTTGAGCCTGCAACCGACGGCTTGATGAAGACGGTGTCGGCCTTCACCAAATCTGCCTAACGCTGCCACAGTGTGAACAAGAAAGCGGGCTTGTGCATCCACGGCGCACGCCCGTTTCGTTTGTCATCGGATCGCTCATTCCAACGAGTACAAGCAAGCGAGCAGATTGAAATGGGGAATCCGCTTTTCCTGCTATTACTGATTGGCATTCCGATCATCGCCCAATTCGTTTCGTCACAGATGCGAAGACATTTTGTGCAGTTTTCTCGCGATCCGATGCCGCTGTCCGGACGTGAAGCAGCGGAGCAAATGCTCCACAGTCACAACATTCACGATGTCAGAGTGATTTCAACCGACGGTCAATTGACCGATCACTACGACCCAACGAACAAGACAGTAAACCTGAGCCAGGTCGTCTTTAACGAACGGAATGTGGCGGCCGTTGCTGTGGCAACGCACGAATGTGGCCACGCGGTGCAAGATGCCTCGGAGTATCCGATGATGTCGGTTCGGTCCAGTCTGGTGCCGCTGATGAAGCTGAGCAATGTCGCGATTCCGCTGTTGGCATTTGGCGGAGCAGGAATCTCTCAGCTGGCAGGGAATCAAGGAACTGCGCTGCTTTGTTTGGCCGGTTTCGGAATCCCCGCATTATTCAGTCTTGTAACGTTGCCGGTTGAATTCAACGCAAGTCGAAGAGCGTTGAACTGGCTGGAGGACTCCGGCATGGCGGAGGGCAACTACAAAGGTGCTCGAAAAGCGCTGTTCTGGGCAGCGATGACCTATGTCGTCGGCGCACTCGGTGCCATCGCCCAAGCTTTCTACTTCGCCACACTGTTTCTCGGACGCGGGCGTCAAAAATAGACATTTTTGATTGGAGACTCACCGGAGCGTCGGAACTCCCCCTGCTTCTCAATGCAAATGGTAGACCAGTTTCACGCACGCAGGGATTTCCGTTCGTCGCATCGGTGTCTCTGGCTCGCGGACACCGACGCGAGTATGGCCTCAAGATTCGAGCAAGCAGCCGATGCGAAGCGACCGGTGCGGTTCTCTGGTTGCGGTCTGATTCAAGGTCTTCGGTCGGATTAATGGGGGCAACCTTGGCAAGTTACTGAAGTCGGCTTTCGCGTCGACGTCGGGTCTCCCAATTCTCGACAATTCGCTCAGGATCGTGGTCTGGGCGGCCCTGACACTTTCGCGACGTGGTGAATTGTGTGTGTTATACTCTGAGCCGAAAACAGTCCTGTGGGGAACCGAAGACTGCTTTGTTGGCCCCTACTTTTGAGTTTCCCTGAGATCATTTTGCCCGATTCGAGAGCGTTGCGAAATGCATCTCGTGCGTGTGATCGTTGAGGTATCTCGTGCACTCACCAACCGTTTTTCATCCGATATCTGAGGACGGATTCCCAAGATCCTTTTTCTTTCCTTTTCTGACGCTGTTCTGACACCAAGACCGGAGTTTATTTGCACCATGAAGAATCCAAATTGTCATCTCTTTGCTATGATGCTGCTCGCAGCTGCCATCGTCGGCAGCCTATCTGACGCCGCTTTCGCCCAGCAAAAGAAGCCGAATATTCTCGTCATCTTTGGTGACGATATCGGCATGTGGAATGTCGGCGCTTACACGCATGGCATGATGGGACATACTCCCAACATTGACAGCATCGCCAAGCAGGGAGTGCTGTTCACCGACCACTACGCCCAACCGAGTTGCACCGCCGGCCGCGCAGCATTTATCACCGGTCAGATGCCGATTCGCACCGGCATGACGACCATTGGGATTCCGGGTTCAACGCGGGGAATCCAAAAAGAAGATCCGACGCTTGCGGAGGTGCTCAAGTTCCAAGGCTATGCAACGGGACAGTTCGGCAAGAACCATTTGGGTGACCGCAATGAGTTTCTGCCGACCGTGCATGGCTTCGATGAATGGTTCGGCAACCTTTACCATTTGAACGCGGAAGAGGAACCAGAGGAACTCGACTACCCCGGACAGAAGAATCCTGACTACAAGAAGAAATATGGACCGCGAGGCGTGTTACACGCGTGGGCCACGGACTCGGATGACCCCACGGCGGATCCCACCTTTGGCCGCGTCGGCAAGCAACGGATCGAGAACACCGGCCCGCTGACCCGCAAGCGGATGGAGACGTTTGATAACGAGGTTCTGGAGCATACACTGACGTGGTTGGACAAAAACGGAAAGGGCGATCAGCCTTTCTTCTGCTGGTTCAATACGACGGCGATCCACATCTGGTCTCATCCCCAGAACAAATATGTTCAGCAGGCAGTCGATGAAGGGCGGGCCGAAGAGGACGTGGTGCGGGCAAAGATGCTGGAGCATGATGATCAGGTCGGCGAACTGCTGAAGAAGCTCAAGGAATTGGGCGTCGATGACAACACCATCGTGATTTACACCACCGACAACGGAAATGAATTGATGATGTGGCCGGACGGAGGTTATGCACCATTCCGCGGCGAGAAAGGCACGACCTGGGAAGGCGGTGTTCGCGTTCCGTTGGTCATGAAATGGCCGGGCCAGATTGCACCTGGGACCGCGCTCAACGGTGTCCAAAGCCACGAGGACCTGTTCGTCAGTCTCGCCGCCGCGGCGGGAATGACGGACCTCAAATCTGAATTGCTCTCGGGCAAAAAGATCGGCGACATGACGTACAAAGTCCACCTCGACGGATTCGACAACATCGATTACTGGACTGGTAAATCCGATAAATCGGCCCGGCGTGCGAATTTCTACTACGACGAAACCGACTTGATGGCTATCCGTGTTGATGCCTGGAAAATGCATATCGGTGTCAAGCCAGAAGGCAGTTGGTGGGATGAAAAGTACTACCCAAGCGTGCCTTACGTCTTCAATCTGTTGATGGACCCCATGGAAAAGATGGATCCGCAAAGCCACGAGTGGGGCTACGCGGGGCGGAAATTCTTCGCGCAAAAAATGTGGGCACCCACCGCTGCTGGCCCGTTCCTGGCAGCTCATCTCAAGAGCTTGCAAGAATATCCACCCCGGCAAGGGGCGGATTCGCTCAGCATGAAGAAGGCAATTGAAGGAGCGATGAAGAAAATGGACAATCCGAATGGCAGTAGTAACTAGCTGCGTCGGCGAAAGCTGAATTCAGAACGATGCGTACCACTGCATCTCACCGAGGTGCACGACACAAAAGAGAGCCGAGGCGGTGATCGCCTTCGGCTCTTTTACTTTTTAAACGATCCTCGACTGTTAGGATCCAATTTCCAATCCCGGTTCGATATCTCGTGAAGCAGGTAATCCGGTCAATGCATATGCAGCGGGCTGTGAAGTTGCCGAGTTGAATTCCGTCTTACTGACCGCGGCGAATTCGCGACCTGCACAAATTGCGTTGGGCCGGGCCCATCACAGCGAGCTAGTTAGCCGAGGCCACAGGAGCGACAACGGCGAGTAAGTCGCCCTAGTGCAACTCGGTTCAACCGGTCTCAACTGCGTTCGGTTGGACCATCCGAGGCAGATTTCACGATCAGGCGATTGCGTTCGGTGTTGGAGACCGAAGCGAGTAACTGTGATTGGCCAACTTGCTCAATCCGTACAGAAACCCCCGTTTTCAAGTACGGCAGCATCGTCGGGACGGGGTCACGCTATGTGCTCCGGTTTGCCGCTTCCCGGCGGGCCGATCATGATCATGTTGTGTTCTTGGGGCGGGGTTGTGGCTTGTCAGGTATTCGGACAAGGAGCGACAAAGCAAGTGACCGACAACTGACTTCGACTTCGCGTTATTGAAATTCGACGACGCGTTTCAATCACAATTGAGCCACCAGGGGCTAAAGAAAAAAGACCATCACAATCAATGGCGTTCCCCATGATTGTGATGGCCGAAGTGTTAGCTCGCTTCGAGCCGTCCCTTGAGCGATTCGATCAAATCACTGGCTTGGCGGATGGTCAGTTGTTTGGGGGACGCTACCCCGAAATTTTGTTCCAGCTGACTTGCTAAATGCACGTTCGCTTTCGCTGCGATCGCGTGGATTGCTCGGATTTGAGCGTCGGTTGCTTCACGGATCCGCAACTTTCCGTTGCCTTTGGCTGTAGTATGCCCGTTGAGCCGAGGAACATCGTTTGATGTACGATGCGACGAGGGCGGTGTCGCACTCGGTGCATCACCCCCAAGCTCAAGTTCCACTTCTTGCCGGCACAGTCGGTAGGCTTCTTGTATGCGTACAGCCAACTGATCGCTTTGGCCGAACAGCGAGTCGCCGTCGATTTCAAAGTCGATATGGCAGCTTGCACCGTGACTGCTGTAGTCAGGCTGGCCTCGTTTTCGGTTTAGGCCAACCGTAATTCGGGTCGACATTCTGAGGTTCTCCATGCTAGGTGTGTTTGAAAGGCTGTAAGCGTCAGTGAACGACGAGCTCACCGGCGAGCAGGTTCAGCGTGGTGTCTTGATCGAGAGGCAGATTCCGCAACCAGCGCGTGAACTGGTGGACCATCAGCCCTGCTGCGATCGAAGCGGCGTAGATCGTGCCGTGTGACGTGCAGGTGCCCTGCTGGGCATCTGAGCGGCGAACAGGGTTCGAGCGTAGTGGGCCGACGATGAGAGGTCATGAGCAGCTAGTACGCGAATGACCTCGCCTAGCATCCGTCCGTCAACAAACAGTTCGGTTCGGCCCCGCACAGACCGCCAAATGGCGGAGCGTGCGGTGATCGAGTCGACACAACAAAACACCACGTCGCCGGTGCTCTGCTTGGCTCGGTAGCGATCGAGCACCTTGTTGAGCTCGATAATGGGATCAATCTGCCGGATCGCTTGTGACGTTGCCGTCACTTTTGTCTTGCCGATGTCGGATGCCAGGTAGCCTTGTGTCGTCACATTGGTCGGTTCAACCGTGTCGAAGTCGATCAATTGAATCTGACGCACACCGACCGACGCCAGCTGCAATGCAACCTGGCGCCCGATGGCTCCGACTCCGATCACTGTGACTGTAAGCCCTGATAAACGGTCTGCCGGGACGAGAGCAGATTGGCGTACAAAGCGATCTTGAGCCTCTTTCATGATGCCACCCACTCCGTTGCGTGCCAGCGGAGTGCGTCAATCTCCATCGGATCGCACTCCAGAGCAAACGGATCCTCCACGGTGGATGGTGTCCTGGCGAACGGGTCATGAATGCGGACGTTGGCGTCAAATTCGTCCAGCCAGCCGTCGGTATCCGATGCAGTAAAGTCAGTTGAGTAGTCAACATCGACTGCCAATCGCACTGAGGCACCGGGACCGGTGTTGAAACGCAAACGGCCGTAGGTTGCTCCGCTCTTGGCCAAGATGAACATCACGGCCCAGTCGGGAGTAGCGAACGATCGATCGAATGTTTCTTCATCGGTTCCGCTAGGCATGGCCGAACATCCGGGATGGGTGTGGATCCATATCCGTGCGAACTGGTCTGGAGTGCGTCCAGAGTCGACTTGTCGGTCAAACAGATCGGCAACCGATTCGTCATCGAACTCGACCGTGACCGTCGTGCAGGACTGCTTCACCAGATCAATATCGATGACCAAAAGCGGATCGTCGGGGTCGCTGATGCCGAATCCGCCCACTTCACTTGGCCCAGCGTCACGCAGACACAATAGCTTCGCCCACGCATAGGGAGTGAACCGTATCTTCGTCCGTGACCGGCGCCGATGATTCAATACCGGCCTCTTCCTGCTCTTTCTTTTCCAGGCTTCGTCGTTATTGATGTAACGAATCTTCATCGTTTGGTCTTCTTGGGGTTGTGAGTGGAATTTGGTTCGTTTTGACGGCGGCAACGAAAACGGAGTCGTCGCCGACCACGGCGTGGCTGACATGCGGATGCCTGCCAACCACGCCGTGCGTTTGGGTTTGAGAACCGGGGACGCGAGGGATTAGCCCACCACGAAGTCCAGTTCGGGTTCTTCACTTCGAAATGCATCGAGTTCATCCCAGTCGAGGACATGGGGTCCGAGGAATTCGGCTTCCGGGTCGCTGATAGGCTGCGAAGGATCGGCGATCAGAAAGCCAAGTCGTTTGATGGTGGCAACCGATTCGCCGGTCGCTCGTGAAACGCTGCGGTAGAGGTCGAGTTGGGTCATGGGAGGGATCTCCAGTGGGTTTAGGGACAGAAACGAAAAAGCCCTCGCCGCAAACGATTGCGAAGAGGGCTAGGGAAGTAACAATTGGTGCTGAAAAGCTAACGGTTTGTCGCCGTTAACCAGTGCTCGCCCAGCCAAGCGATTTCCGCTTCGAGAGCAAGTCGACGTGTTGGAAACGGGCCGAGGACAGGACCTTCAACGGGTGACAGATCTGCTGTCCACTGGCCCGCGGCATTAGGTTCGACGTGAGAGCCACGACGGATATCGACTGCTCCAAGCTGGGACAGATCGATCGCCTCGTCATAGACGCAGCGAACCAATCCATCGGGGGTAATGACCAGTTGCATTGATGGCCTCGCTATTTGGAGCGCCGCAGGATGCTGCGACGTGGCCGGTCGGTCATCCAGCCGTCGAGAGAGGCCTCGACGCGAGTCAGGTCCCGAGCGACTTGTTGCCGCATCGTGGCCTGGTCACGAAGATCTTGGGGCTGGACTCCGCCAATCACTTGCCGGGCGTCGGCAACGAGCCGATCAAGCTGGTCATCGGATCGGATGTTGAGCCGTTGAAACCGTTCGAAGAATTCCAGTAGATTGGTCACCGCCGTGTCACGAAACACTTTGGGTGAGCCATCATTGCTGCCGCTGAGTCGTTCGGCCAAATGGTTGACCAATTGACTCAGCTCGTCGGCAAAGGCTTGTTCAGCCAAACGAACCGATTCATCGAAACGGGTCTGCACGCGAGCGCACTCGCTGTAGTACAGCTGCGGGCTGACCTGCAACAGGTATTCCGGCGGATTGCAGCTGGGGTAATCCCACTCGATCGCAAACTGATCACGCAGATTGGCATCGTAGTCACCCGGATCAAACAAATCGCCCAGTCGCTCACGTGCCTGATCGACCAGCTCGTCATAGTGACGTTCGAGCTCTTCAACCGCCTCGGTCAATTCCGCTCGCGCCGACGTCAACTGCATGTCAAACGCAGCGACATCATCGCGGCGAATCAATCGCATGCCAGGCTCGGTGTAAGGCAACGTGTTCGATTTCCAGTAGTCGGCTGCCTTGGTTTTCACTGCGGTGACTGCTCGAAATGCCGGATGGCTGGTGTCGAGCAGTTTCTTGGATGCCGACACCGACTTGGTGTCGGCGTCGAACGTGCCAGCCGCTTGCCGGGTTTGATCGGAACTGAGTGTCTTGCGAACACCCGGCCAGCGAATATGCAGCCGTACGGCAGTGGTTTCGGCTTGCAGTCGCTCACCAACAGTGGCGGTTGGATTGACGATCGCAGCATTGGCATTTGGCTGCGTCGCCGGTTCGAGGGCTACGCTCATGGTCGAGTCCTTGTTTGTAATTGAGTGCCAACGAAAACGCTCCGCCGGTTGTTTCAACCGATGGGGCGATACGTTGGGTCGGAAGTATGGGTTTCAGTCATAGAACACACGGCAGAGCCGGGTGTCATTCCCCGCCAGTAGCGAGGCGTTTTGGGGTGGGTGAAGCGGAGATTCGCTTTGTGTCCCCCGAAGTAAGGTTACGGACCGTAACGACCTCATCGAGCATTGCTTCGCATACTGCTTGCGATTCCTGTTCTCGCTTACGTGGCCAGAGCAGCACGGCAACCAGTAGCAGGGGTAACGAGCAGCAGATCAACAATGCAGATGCCGAGATCACGGCAGCCAACACCGGCTCACTCCGTTCTCGCTCATCAAACTCGCGTCGATCGGCCTCCAGCAGATCACGCTGCTTGCCCACCTCGGCCCGTTCGTCTTGGAGGGCCTGTTGGATTTCGAGCCACTGCAAGTCGCTCAGATCGCGGCCCGATGGTCCGCAGCCACTAAGGACGATGATGATCGGGATCCAAACGAGAACCGCCGTCGTGAATCGGAACCGATTCTCCGGCAGCATTGCTTTCCGCATGCAGTGGGTCCTTTCGCAAGAGTTGATGGAGCAGTGCCTGCAGCCCTCGCCGCTGTCGCCTCAGTTGCAACACCATCAGCGAGACAATCGCCAATGCGAACGAGAGAATCAGACACACCATGAGGGTTGGAGCCAAAGGTTTCTCCTATTTAAGGGAAAGAGCCCATCCCGGTCGGAGATGGGCTCAGAAGTAAATATGGGAACGTGCCCGCCACAATGGCCAATTCACGGCTCGAGCAGCGGGCGGGCATGGTCGTCTAGTTCGCAGAAGGCTGTGTTGAAACACGTCGGCGACGATTCGACGTTGTCTGGACCGAGCGATAGATGCCGGCATGATCTGACGCCAAGCAGCGACCATCGGCCCAGTTTCGCAGTCGTTCCACCGATTCAGCCGAAGTGACTGCCACAGGCACAACGTTGTCCGCTGCTTGCGAGAGGGGCGTATCCAGCAGCGTAGCGAGTCGACAGCACGACTTGATCTCCGCCCCAGTCCAAAGGTCATCCTTGGGACAAGGCTCATCATCGCTGATCCCATAGCGGTCGCGATACAACCGCCAGATCTCATCCTTCTGTTGCCGACTCGGTAGGTCGAGAAAGAACACACCGTCAAAGCGTTCGGCGCGGCTAAGCTCCGGTGGTAGTTTCCGGACGGCGTTCGCGGTCAAGACAACGAAGACATCCGATTCATGGTCATTAAGCCACGTCAGAACCGTTCCCATCATCCGCGACGACACGCCACTGTCATTGCTGCCTCCGCCCGAAGCACCGGCAAACGCCTTCTCCACTTCGTCGATCATCAGCACACAGGGTGCCATCGCATCGACGGTCGCCAATGCTTGGCGGGTTCTCTCTTCCGATTGACCGACAAGTGACCCCATGAGCGAGCCAACATCGAGCATCAGCACCGGTCGATTCACCTCTTTGCCGAGACACTTGCAGAATTCTGATTTGCCGCAGCCTGGGGGCGACAACAACATCACTCCCCGAGCATGCACCGAGCCACTCGTTCGTGATCGCAGCAACGCTCGTCGTGTGAACGCTTTCAGGGCCGACAGGCCACCGAGGGAGCTGAAGTCCGAATCGCCCCGATAAAGCGACAGCAGACCGGAGTGCTTCAGTGTTTGGGTCTTGATCTCCCAAATCGCCGGAGGCCGCAAGCATTGGTGACGAACAAGAGATAGCGAGAACGCATTCTCGGCTTCCAGGCGAGTCAGCCCGGCAGCGGCATCAAGCACCGCTTCAAATTCGGGACCGTCTGGCAATTCATTGCCTTCGGTGGCGACCCCACGGGCGATCTCCGCAAGTTGTTCGCGGCTAGGCCGGGGGTGTTCGATCGTGACGAACAGGGTTTCCAGTTCGGGCGGTAGCTGCACGCTTGGTGACAGGATCACCACGAACGTACGAGCCGTCTTGCCATCGACAACGGCCCGGTAGACCGCTTGCACGATCTCGGGCGACTGCAGGAAGCGATGGTAGTTCTTCAGCACCAGCAGCGTAGTGCCATCGCCTTGACCGAGCGTGCGAAGCGATTCCACCGCCGACAACGGGTCAGCGGCCTCGGCGCCAAGGTCGCCACCGCTGAAGCTATGCAGTCCACGATTAACGTCCCACAGGGCAAGCTGCCAGTCTTCTTCGCTGCACAGTCGGCCCAATTCGCCGATGGCGTCTTCATGTTCTTGGGACTCGATCCATATGCCTGTAAAGCAGGCATCGACGAGCTCCCTCATTCGTTGAGTCAGTGTCATGCACTGGTCTCCTTGTAATTGGGGGTTTGAAATGGCGAAAAGAGAAGCCCGGCGAGCGTCTCTAGGAAGACTGCTGCCGGGCTTGTTGTGTTTGGCTGGCCTCGGTTCGATAGAACTCAGCCGTACGATGTTCGCTGCGTTTCTTGCCGAGGGTTTGTTCCAGGAACTCGCTCGCTTGCTGGCACGTGCTGCCAGTAAACCCTTTCGTCTCGACCTTGGTTGAACCATCGGGCGAGACAATCACTTCGATCGTTTTCACGAGGCACCTCCGACCTGGACGGTCACCTTGATCGAGCCGTCACTAAGCGACTGCTCGCTGACCGAGTAGCTCTTGCGTCGAGCCTGGAGTTTTGTGGCCTCAACCGCATAAGCCTGCAGGAACTCATCGAGCCGCTGTTGTTTTCCCCAGCGTCCCTGGTAGTTATCGAACTTGGTTTCACCGGTTGCTGTGTCAAACACCACCGGATACCGCCAATCCCGAAGCCGAACAGCCAGTCCCGTAACGGACCCACTAAACAGCTTCACCGTCTCAACGACCGGCTCCTCGAGCCCCAGCCGTCGACACCCAGCCCGAGCCGCAGCTACGTCTCGCACCTGGGTCTGAATCTGCACCACATGCGACATTCGCACGTCTCCTGTAAGTGAAAAAGGAAGGTGACGGCAGCTACGTCACCCCCGTCACCGACATGTAGCGCAAAAGTGGGCGGGATTTAGCAGTCTTAGGTCATCAACTCCGTCGAGCCAGGCTGAGAAGCGATGAGAGGCAAGGAAACCTGGAAAGCAGTTCCGGTTCCCTAGATTTACGTCGTCGTTGTTTGAGGCATGGAGAGGTCTCACCTTACCAATAGACGTGCGGTATGCCACAACAGGTGGCCTACAATGCTTTGTTTGCGGACTGCCAGTTTGGCGAAGTGTTCTGCTCCGGATCGTGCGTCATTGACCGATTCAGAGAGTGCGATCGGTCGATCAACAATGGAAGAAAGCCGAGACAAATGAGGACAACGACCGTTACTTGATCAAGATGATCACGCCGTCACACGTGAGCGAGCTTGATCATCTTAGCTTGGCAGACACCAGCGACCCACGCCCAGGCTGCCAAAATGGCAGCCTGGGCGGTGTTTCGGCGGGGACGTCGTTAGTACCTGATTTCCGCCACAATCAATATTGGCCGCCAAACTTCGATAAAGCCGTTTTTAGAACTAAGGTATGCCGGATGGAGATGACAGTCGTGAGCGATTAGGCGAGTGCTGGCGGATTGCAGAAACGATCGCTGCTGATAAGGCTGTGGCGCAACTAGCTTCCAAGAAATGTGAGCCGTTAAGCTGTTGCGAAAAAGGCCACGTTCGTCATCAAAGAAGGACCAAGGAGGAAATATTGAAAGAGCTCAGCTACTCAATACACGACATTGACAGTTACTCGTGACATGACAACATCAAACCAAGATTTGCCAGTAAAGTAGTGGCCAACGCTGCCAACTATTTCCACGTCGGATGATAGGGCATTGATTCCATCGGAAAAGCAGATGAGTGCGGCATAATCAGTCCAAACTACTAGAAACCAAAGTGGGTGAACGATGTGCAACTGGGTATGGTGTGGTACTCACCCGGGCGTCGGGGGACGCGGACGCATAATCATGATGCGTAGTCACGTGACAAATCATGACGGAATTGAGGTCCCGTTCAGTCTGCGGGAAAGACTAATACAAGAATACGCCCAAGGCGAAGGCGATGATCTCATTGTTGATTTTTCCCAAGACACGATGGTCGCAAGCTTGATTGAAGGTGAGCCGGAGAATGAAGGCTTTTGGGAACTAGTGCTGCAACGAAACGGCCAGTGGGTAGAACTGACTGGTGACACTGATCCTGACGTTTTTACCCGTGACTGGAATCGGCCAAGGGCTATTTTTTTTGAAAATGATAACGGGTCAAATGAATCGCAGCCAGAAGGCGTGCGGTTCGAACATGAACATGTTGTCACCAAAAACCCGCCACGTAGTATAACTATAGTTAGCGACCCAGCGTTTACGGCAAACCAGAAAATTGCCAACCGTCTTGAGGAGCTTGGTTTCTTTTACTGTAGGCACTGGCCAGAGGTCTTAGAAGATCATCCTGAATTGCATGTGTTCCAGAACATTGCTATTGCGAGAGGCTGGCTTGATAGTGATGGTTCGCATCCGAATCATGTGCATGGCTTTGTCGAGAGCGAGTCGGACGACGGATTAAGTGGGAGTCAGCCGACAACTCATTCGGATATATGGCCCAAAGACTGGGAAACCCGCGAGATCAGTGACGAAATCCCTCCGCACCCATCCGAGCCAACTAGCTCCTACGTCCAAGGCACGACCTATATCCTTAAACGGGACCGCTGGCTGTACTGGACTCGTGAATCGAAACGCTTTAAATGGAGGGAAATTCTCAGGGAAGCCAACAAACGGTGGAAGATCGGCAGCTCGGACGTGGGAGAGATAGAGACGAAGATAGCGGATGGGATCAGCGACAATTACGAAGAATGTCGTACGAGCGCCAATAGATACCGAAATCAATACAAGACATGGTTTGAGGGACAAGACGCATCTTCCTAATCGCTTGGCTGAACTGCGTTGGCCACGACTGGTGGGCTCCTGAGAATTTGCAGGAATTCTCACAGGAGATTCTCATGGTAGAAAAAATATTGAAGCCAAACGCCGCACTTTCAGTGACGAATTCAAGCAGAACGCAGTCGCTCGGATTGTCAATCAGGGCTACTCATTCAATGCAGCGGCAGATGCCGTTGGTGTCGCGGTCTTGGCTCTTCGTCGGTGGCGATACTGCCGGTCCATACGTAAACGGCAGCACACTCACTATTTCAAAAGAAGTTCCTTCAAGCCAACACCACACCCTCGGGGCCGCCCGATAGCACTGAGTTTGCCGGGCGTTTGCTGCATCCAAGACCAGGTCGGTCAGTATGAGCACTTGAACATCCTGTCGAAATATTGGGGATTAACTCGATGGTTACATCGGAGTAACTGATCTGCAGTGCCAGATTCGACGGTCGCTGAACCCGATGATGGATCGTCACGAATCCTATTTGCTAGGCACAAAAGGAAGCGAGCGAGCCGTCCTGCCAACTACAGCAATCCGCTACCACTCAGCGCCCGGGTTGAGCATTTTCGATGCCCCACGTCCACAACCGACGTCGTTTCGAATCAGGCGAGCATGCCATGGGTTTCCCTTGGAGTTAAAAGCAACCAACGCTCGTACCACCTGGTTGCTGTGTACGCTTGCAGTTCCTTGCATCTCCAGGATTTCACCCGTCGGGTACATCCCTCAATCATCCGATTCGTTCGGAAGTCTATTGAGCAAAAAACACGCGGTTAGCTTTCTACACAAGAACGTACCGCTCGTGGTTCGGAAACCGTGGTCGGCTTCAATGCCTGCCTATCTGGCATGCTGCTCGTGGTTCGGAACCCGTGGTTAGCTTCAATACCTGCCTATCTGACATGACGTGGGATGGGCCGAAGACGCCCATAACATATTGATTTGGGCAAAACTGGGCGTTCACGAGAAAACACCAGTATCATTTGGCGCACAAATCTATGCATCTGCGCGTATTTGCGTGGTGCCCAGAAACGCCCAAAAACGCCCTTTAAAACGCCCCGAGAACTGGCACGCTGAGTGCGATATCGAGTTCTTGTCATTCTTTGTCTGCCGAGCAGTTTTCACATAGAGCTGTCGGCAACGAATCCCTCAACCTCAGGATATTTATGGTAGTTAGAGCAGAACCACTAACGGAGCAGCAGGGCGTTGAGTTGCTCCCCGTACCACTGCCGTCCGTAGATGAAAAGGCAAACGAGGCATGCCTAAATTTGATTGAACTGTGTCACGACGGGGAGGTCATTCCCATTGGGACAATCGAACTTCTATGCCCCGGCATATTGGGACAACACGACGAAGTGGGCGGGTCTGTTACTTCATTCGAGGTTTTACGACGAATTGCCGAGTCGCGAGACCTTGACGTTGAAATCGCTCAACTAATCGGCGGCGAAATGCTGACCTTCAACGTGTTTAGAGCTGCTTTGACGTACTTCCTAAGCGCGTAGTTGAAATCAGCTGGTTCACTGTCGAGGGCCTTCATCAAATCAGCGTTCCAGAAGCCGTCGTTGATTCGTTCGTACTAATGACCTCTTCGATCAACGGTGACTTTTTCAATTGATCAACAGGAAAGCTCTTTCCTGTTTCTTTGCAACGTTTCTCCACTAACAAAAAGGAGTCGAACCTTGAGTTTGACCACGTTCACTGTTTCAAACGGCGGCGTCCCTGCGGGGACCTACAACTGCTGTTTCTCCGAGCTCTCGCCGTTCACGGAAAATGTCGAACGCTATGGTGAGGGCGTGCTGCTTACCTTCAGTGTGATCGGAGGAGAGCACGATAGCCAATCGGCTTCGCGGATCTGTTCGCAGAAGTTTTCCCCAAAATCTAACCTGTATCGATTCGCGAAGGCTTTGGCGGGACGCGAGCTGGAGTCCGGTGAATCCTTTGACTTTGCGGACTACATCGGCACCAAAGGCATGGTTGTTGTCGAGGAAACCGAAGGCGGGTCGACGCGGGTTGCTTCATTTTTGAGGTCCGCAATGTAAGCGGACGTTTTATGCACGGGGCCCAGAACAACTATGCCTGGGCCCCGTGCTTCTTCAATCCTTTCAAAAGAATCGGGGGAAAACCTATTGAATTCTGAACGTTCCGGTTTAGCAGATGCAGCGATGCGATATGCCCGAATGGGCTGGCCGGTCTATCCCGTGCAACCGCCAAACGGCAAAGGCTGCAGTTGTAGTAAAGGCGCAAAGTGCGACTCACCAGGCAAGCACCCGTACCACGCACTGGGTGGGATGCAATCCGCATCGATAGATCCGTCCCAATTAAAAGATATCTTTTCAAACAACGAGGCGAACTTGGGGCTGTTGTGCGGCTCATTCTTGGTCCTTGACGTCGATGGTCCACAGGGAATCAAAGACCTCGCCGCAATGGAGGAGGAGCACGGCCCGTTGCCACGGACGCCGACTGCGGCGACGGGCGGAGGAGGCATGCACTTCCTCTTTAAAGCCGACCATCGCGTTAAGTCGCGGACGAAAATTGGCGGCTTGTCAATTGACACGAAGGCCGGTGCTACCTCAGCGATCGTCGCACCTCCAAGCCGGCATATGTCGGGGAATACCTATCGATGGCTCGTCTCGCCTGAGGCGGTGGAAACCGCGGTTGCGCCAGAGTGGCTGATACGCTTTGTAACCGGGGAGCGTACGCAAAGCGGCACGATATTTACGGTGCCAGAGCCGTCTGATTTCGCTACCCACCCAGGTGCTTCTGAGGGAGAGCGAAACGGCACTCTTTGCCGCCTCGTTGGAAGCCACCTCGCTCGGTACGGCGAGACCGACGATCTAATTCGACTGGCTTCGGAATGGGGCGAAAAGTGCGACCCACCGTTCGGTCGGCGGGAAACGGAGAGGACCGTTGTTGCACTAACCGCAAAGCATCGGGCAGGCGGGGCGGACACAATCAGAAAGGGCGAGACACTTGAACTAGACGTGACTCCCTTCAACGAAATCGAGGCAAAGGCTGTGAATTGGACTTGGGAGAGGCGAATCGCTTCAGGGAAAATAACACTTCTGACGGGTGACGGCGGTGTCGGGAAGTCGATTTTCACTTGCTACGTTGCATCGCAAATAAGTAGGGGCGAGCCGTTCTGCGACGGTAGCTGTTGTCCCCTGGGAGACGTATTTTTCGTCACTGGTGAAGATGGTGCGGCAGATACCATTCGTCCTCGGCTCGACGCTGCTGGCGCCGACGTGGCTCGCGTGCACTTGGTCAAGGGGCCGATTCCACGGGGACAAAAGTTTGCCATGTCGGTCGATCTGTCACTGCACATCAACATGCTAGATCGCATGTTGGAAGAGTATCCCAATGCAAAGCTGATTGTTATTGACCCGATTATGGACTTTCTCGGCGCCGCGACGAATTCCGACAAAGCGACCGATGTCCGACAGGTTCTGTCGCCACTGCGGGAACTGGCGGAAACACATGATGTTGGCATTCTAGCGATCAACCATTTGAATAAAGGCGGACGCAGTCCAAAAAACCGCTCGTTGGGATCCGGTGCCTTCGTGCATGTTGCCCGAATCGAGTTGCGCGTCTGTGAAGACCCCGAAGATGCTGAGCGTCGATTCTTACTGCCGGTCAAGAACAACCTGGCCGCGGCTGACGGTTTGGCGTATCGGATCGAGGGCAACAGCGAGGGTGCAGGCTTTGCCGTTTGGGAAAAAGAACCGGTCGATGTTTCGATCAATGACATTGAAGGTGAGGGTGGCGTAGAACGTTCGTCCCTTGAAGAGGCTATGGAGTGGCTGCGCGGAGCTCTAGCCGACGGTCGAGCAAAGTCTCGAGAACTCCTCTCCCAGGCCCGCCGTGACGGAGTCGCAGAAATCACGCTTCGACGAGCCGGTAAGAACCTCGGAATCAAGCCGTACTCGGACGACAGAGCGTGGTGGTGGGAGCTTCCCGCTGCAAAAACGGATGATGACACCGTTACCGACGGGGAGCAGCCGCCGGAAGCCGAGTCCTTTGCCTTCTGACACCAAGATGATCAATACCAGTCGTGTGACCAACTTGATCAAGTTGATCATCTTAAGTCCCTCGGCCTGTTCAATATTGTCTGTCGGATGACAACGAACTCCCATTCCACGCAACTCCGTATGCTTATGAGAACACAACAACTATTTGATACGCTGTCGTCGCTGGGCTTGCAGGTCAAGCTAAACACGGCCGGAGCACCGGAAGTGGTTGGCGATATCCGCAAGCTCACCGATCCAGTCAAGCAGGCACTTCGCGAGCACCGGCAACTTTTCATCGACGTTCTGTCCGATGTCCTTAGCGACGGACCTACAGCTCTTCGAAACGTTCGTTTGGGGAACGAGACCTACTCGTTCGGCAATTGGGGGTTGTCGGAACGACTCCTTTCCCCCATCGCCATCGACACCGAGACAGAACTGATCGAAGGAAGGAAGATCCCGAAGATCGCACTTGCGTCTGTCTCTGACGGCACGATACACCGCCTGATTGACCCCGCAGATCTCCAAGCCTTCATCGACGCTCATTCCGATTGCCACTACGTCTGTCACAACGCAGCCTTCGACTTTGTAGTGATTCGTAAGGCCTTGAGCGACCCTGCGAATTGGGTCCAAGCGTGCGATGACGGACGGCTTCACGACACGATGCTACTGGATTCCTTAGTTCGCCTAGCACGCTCAGACGAGTTCCCCACCAATCGTGACCTTGGAACCCTCGCCCAAAGCTACTTGAAAATCGCGATTGACAAAGACGATCCATACCGGCTGCGATACGGTGAGCTGATCGGCCAGCCATGGGACAACGCCGAGCCGGGTTTCTTCACGTACGCGATCAAGGATGCCATCGTAACATGGAGCCTGTACAAGGTTCTCTCGGCGATCGCCGAGAAGTTGGCCGTCCCGTTTGCATCGCAAATGCTTCCAGATTGCCGGTCTCGCTATGGCTTGTTGACTGAGTCGCTACAGGTACGGGGTGCAATTGCTTTGGCCCACATCGAGCGAACGGGGCTGTCAATTGATCAAGGGCAAGTCGAACGGACAAAGAAGACGCTTGATGCAGAAGTAGAACGGGTAATCCATCAGATCCAAACGTTGCCAGGGACAGACGGCTTCTTCAAGGTTGACAGCTGTGGAGATCTGTCATGGACGGCTGCCGGAAAGCCATCTATCAATCGTTCAAAGCTAATCGAGATCCTCTCGGGCATCGCCAGCGATCATGGCATCGATGTTCCGCGTACCGAAAAGACTGATGATGTTTCGACATCGGTCAAGTTTTGGAGTCAACACGTCGCACTGTCAGTTTTCCTGTCGCTTTGGGTTCGGCTAGAAGAAACGACAAAGCTACGCCAGTTTCTGACGGGGCTCAACAGCGACCGGATTCATCCGCGGTACATGCCCCTGGTAAGAACCGGCCGGACAAGCTGTTCGAGGCCCAACATCCAACAGTTGCCACGATCAGGCGGATTTCGTGAGATGATCGTGCCCACACAAGGGCACTACTTCCTGACGATTGATTATTCGGCGATCGAGCTTCGGACGCTTGCCGCCATTTGTCAGCGGCGATACGGGGCATCAAGGCTGGGCGACGTCATCCGGAAGGGGGACGACCCACACGCGTTTACGGCTGCAATGTTTGAGGGGGTGGCCCTCGACGCCTTTGAGGAGCTGCCGAACAAGAAGGAGCTTCGCCAGAGGTCCAAGGCGCTGAACTTCGGTATACCTGGAGGGCTTGGTGCGAAGTCGCTTGTCGCCTATGCCGAATCAACGTATGGCGTTTCGATGACCATCGAGGAGGCACAACAATTTCGTCAAAAACTTGTCGTCGATGTCTATCCTGAGCTATCAAAGTATCTTGACGATGACCTCCCTCAGACACTCGCCTGGAACCTCAAGGCAACCCCGTTTGGCGTGAGGAGCCAGTTCGATACCGATGGTCGCTTGGGTGCTGCCAAACGAATCGTTGCTGGAAAAGGCAGGGCGAATGGGGAATCGTACGGCGACGCGTTCATTGATCAGACCTGGGCTTCGCTGAAGGACCTCAACCAGAACGCGAAGCTTCGGGACCGAATCGCCAATCGTGACGCCGGAGAGCAACTTAGCCGCGACCTCTTCAATGGCCCCGTCTGTACACCCACCGGCAGGATCCGTGGTGCTGTCGGGTTTTCTCAGGCTCGCAACACGCCCTTTCAAGGACTGGCGGCCGATGGAGCCAAGCTCGCTCTCTGGAGGTTGTGCCTTGCGGGTTACCGCTGCGTCGCCTTCATCCACGACGAAGTCGTAATCGAGCTGCCGATTGAAAGCGATCACACCGAGCATGCGAGAACAATCGACCGAATCCTGTGTGAGTCGATGGAAGAGCTTACGGGGGACATCCCTGTCGCCTGTCAATACGCGCTGACCGATCGATGGCATAAGGACGCCGAAGCAGTCTACGACACCCAGGGACGCCTGTTGGTCTGGCGGCCCAAATCATGACGACACATTCTCGAGGCTACGACATCGGTTGTCGTGTCCTTATTCATCAATCCCGTCGCCGCAACGTGACTCAAACATGCAGCCACCAAGGTAGCGACAACACATTCGGAGATTCTTATGGAAGCAAACGAGTTCCAGCCGTCCCAAAAGTTGCTCACAAAGAAAGACGCAGCCGAGTATTTCTCGGTGTCGGAGCGCACAATCGATCGATGGCTCTTGGAAGGCACTCTTCCTGAGGCAGCGAGGGTCAACATAGGTGGGACCGTACGGTTCCGGCTTTCGGTACTCGAGGACCACATCAGCAAGCTCAGCCGCCGGCGATCGGGATAAGCGCCGCCGGCATCAACTAGCAGTACTTCCACACACGCGTTTTACCAGGTCCTACGGTACCGTTTGCCGTGACCCGATCCCTTTCAATAAAGGAGCAAGTCCAATTAACGACGTCACTCAACCACAAGGCCCAACTATGCCAGAACAGCCTGACCAAATCGGTTCTCTTCTCTTGCCCACGGATACGACGATGCATGCTAACAGCGACGACCTGTGGTACGAAATCACCACATCCTCCACTCTCGGCGAAAGCGGCCATGCGGTCGTGGTCATGGCCGGAGATGCGTACCCGCAAGAAATCGCGTTGCCGGATCGACGCACGGATATTGCCGCGTCTGATGACTCCGGAATCGAACTAACGGAAAGCCAACTTGATCAACTTGTTGGACTCTTTCAATCAATATTCAATCGTGTTGCGAGCCAATTCGTTTCGCGTGAGGAGTTTGATGAAATCGTCGATCGGGTTTCGACTGAAATAGAGATGCTTTCGCTTGGCGATGATGCTCAGCAGTGGGGACTAGAAGACGTGAAAGTCAAACTCGAAGAGGTGCATGTCGAACTCGAAGAGATGAATGTCGAACTCGAAGAGATGAATGCAATTTTGAATTCGCATACGTACCGCGCCGATGGAATTCAACGACGCCTGCATGCCCACGGCCTGTAAGGAGTCTTGGCAGAAGTCTTGATCGCACACACAACGACTCCGTCACGTACCAGTCGCGATGAGGAGTTGGGGGAAATGGCCTTGGATCGCATGTGTGAGAAGCGGAAGAGGTCAACAAGATCTTCTTGAACTCAATGGAGCAATTCGCGGGGGTGAGTGGGCCTTGCACGAGTCTTCCCTCTCGGGTTGCTGGTAACCGTAGGCCGGAACCGTTTTCGACGTTTCCGGCGATTTGTCGCTTTGGAAGCCGAGGAAGTGCCAAGATCAGCTAGTAGGATCGCTCACAGTCGCCGATCGAAAGATCAGTCGAAGTTCCGTCCCGAAAGGACGAAATGCTCACAGGGACGCAAATAGAAGCCTTGCTGGCAATGACTTGCTTTGCCTTTCCGTTTGACAAGCGAAAGCTGATGCTGTACGTAAACGGATAGCACGAAAGGAAACCCACAATGCCGAAACGCAAGAAGAAGCGAAAGACGATCGCAGAGCAATTGATCGAAGCCATCGAGACATCGGAGCTTTCACGCTACCGATTGTCGCTTATGACCGGGATCTCTCAGAGTGCTCTCAGTCAATTCGTAAACCGGACTCGGGACTTGTCGCTTGGCAACGCGGAAAAGATCTGCGAGATCTTGAAGCTCGATCTGAAGCAATCCAACTAACAACCCCAACACTATGAATCAGAAAGGTAAGGGCACTTGGTAATGGCAAGCATCAAGGACAAGAACGGCTACAAAGAGATTCAGTATCTCGATCGAGATCGAAAGCGTCGCTCGCTTTACGCTGGCAAGATTAGCAAACGTAACGCGGAGTCGATCGGAGTGAAGATCGAAGCGATCGTATCGCGACAAGTTCAAGGGTACGAAGTCGATCCCGATCTATCTCACTGGCTCGCTGGATTATCGAACAGCTTTTACTCCAAGCTTGTGAAGCTGGGGTTGTGCGAAGCCCGAGAGGCTGAAGAGGCGAAGCCTACGCTGAAGGCTTGGACCGATAGCTATATCGAGAAGCATACCGGGAAGCCTGCAACGATCGAACAGCTAAAAATGTCGGCAAAGGGTCTTTGCGACTTCTTCGGCGATGATCGATTGATCGATGATATTCACGCTGGCGACGCGGAGGACTTTCGACGATCGCTCGAAAAGAGAAAACTTGCAACAAATACGATCCGCCGACGGATTGGCCGGGCGAAACAATTCTTTTCCTCAGCGATCAAGCATAGGTTGATCACGGAGAATCCGTTTCAAGGTGAGGCTTCGACCGTCGGAGCGAATCCCGAAAGGATGCTCTTCGTTCCTGCGGAATGGATCGAGCACTTGATCCGAGAAACCGACTGTGAGGATATGAAGATCATCGTCGCGATGGCGAGATACGGCGGTTTGCGAAGTCACGAAACGCGGATTCAGAAATGGGAAGACATTGATCTCGTGAAAGGTAGGATGCTGATCCGGTCGAATAAATCGCCGGCTGTAAGATGCTGCCCTATCTTCCCCGAGCTTAGGCCTCACCTAATGCGAGCTAAGGAGATGGCTCCCGACGGGGCGACAATGCTTCAGAACCGTTACAAGCCCGAAGCGAATCCTTTGACCACTCTTCGAAAGATCATCGAGAAGACGGGGCTGAAGCCTTGGCCGAAGCTTCTTCAGAATCTCAGAGCTTCAAGAGAGACGGAGCTTCTAGGCAAATATCCGGCAAAGGACGTTACCAGCTGGCTTGGCAATTCGCCGACGGTAGCCCACAAGCACTACGCAATGGCCACCGACGACACTTTCGCGAAGGCTTTGATTGAAAAGACGATCAGCCCGACACCGCACAGGACACCTCATAAAACACCTCAGACAGCGCAGGAAAGAGGAAGTCAGAGTAAGACAGACAAGCGTGTGCGAAAAGGCAATTCAGCGATTCACACGGGGAAAGACGTGATCAGACTCGATCTGTCCTATCTTGGCGAGAGCGGCGCCCCCCTGGCAAGCTGTCCCACTAGGACTTGAACCTAGAATAACAGAGTCAGAATCTGTCGTGTTGCCAATTACACTATGGGACATTCTGCTGCTATTTAGATCGTTTTTTGGATTTGCGTCAAGATGGCAACCGAGCGGCCTTTTCTGCGGGGTGTGCCCCGTCGCGTTGTTGTCGGTCGCAACAAAACCTACAATGATCGTTTTTACTCTCTCGAGGGGTTTTCCACGCCATGGCCTACTTATCGACTAGCACCATCGGCGACGATAGCAGCGCGGAGCGATTTGAGCTGCAGGACGGCGAAACCAGCATTGGCCGGCACCCCGATTGTCACGTGATGGTCGATGCGGGAGCGGTGAGCCGCTACCACGCCAAAATCGTGCGGCGCGACAACGATTTTCTTGTGGAGGACTCCGGCAGCCGCAATGGAACGTTTCTCAACGGTCAATTGTTGACAGCCCCCGAGGTCCTCCGCGAGGGTGACCGTGTGCGAATCAGTGATGTGGAGCTGATTTTTCACCACGATGCGGTGCCTGAATTTGCTCAGGACCAAAACCAAATGACCTTTGATGGCTCGAATTTCGGCATCATGATGGTCGAAGAACCTGAAACCGAACGGGTCAGTTCGTCGAAAGTCGAATTTCGTAGCAGTACCGATGGGCTGAAGTTATCGGCGACGGCTGAGGCCAAGCTGGAGGCCTTGATGCGAATCAATAGCAACCTCAGCAATGCGCTTGGGCTCGATGAGGTCTTGCCGAAGGTGTTGACCAGTTTGTTCGACATTTTTCCTGCGGCGGACCGCGGTTTTGTTGTCATGGAAGACGGCCAAGGAAACCTCGTTCCGCAGTGGGTCAAAACTCGGCAAACTCGCGACGAGACGGAGACGGTTCGAATCAGTCGGACGATTATTCGCGAGGTGATGAACTCAGGCGAGGCGATTCTATCGCTTGATGCATCGGAAGACGCTCGTTTTGACAGTAGCCAATCGATTGCCGATTTTTCGATTCGCTCGATGATTTGTGCGCCGCTACTCGACGGAGAGGGCAAAGCGTTCGGCGCTTTACAGATCGATTCGCTGAAAGGGCGTGGTCAATTTCGTGATGAAGACACCGATTTGCTGAGCGGTGTTGCAGCACAAGCTGGCATCGTGATCAATAACGCTCGGCTCTACGAACAGGCGCTGCATCAACGCGAGGTCGAGCAGGATTTGAAATTGGCGACCGAAGTTCAAGCGGCGTTCTTGCCTCAATCGCCGCCCGATGCTCCTGGCTATCGCGTGTGTAGTTACTATCAAGCCGCCAACCACATTGGTGGCGACTATTTCGACTACATTCATCTGGCAGACGGCCGTGTTGGAATTGTTGTTGCGGATGTCGTAGGCCATGGGGTCGCGGCAGCTATGTTCATGGCAAAATTGTCAGCCGAAACGCGTTTCTGTTTAGCAAGTGATGACAACGTTGCCCGTGCGATTGAACGGCTCAATGATCGAATGAGTCGATTGCATGTCGAACGTTTCATTACCTTCTTGTTGATGGTAATCGACCCCAAGAGTGATACCGCGACGATTGTCAATGCGGGTCATATGGCTCCGGTGGTCCGACTGGCAAGCGACGGCACGATTAGTGAGCCAGGTGAAGAGGAATCGGGTTTGCCAATCGCAATCGATGATGGAATGTCTTATGAAGCCGTAGAGGTTCCGATGCATGTGGGTGACGTTGCCGTCATGTATACCGATGGGATCAACGAAGCGATGAATGCCAATGACGAAGAGTATGGGATGGAAAGCGTTCGGCAATTGACGGCAATCGGAGGTTCGGCAGAGGAAATCAAGGACCGGCTTGTGGAAGGTGTGCTCAATCATATCGGTCCGACACCGCCGTTTGACGACATGTGCTTGGTCGTGGTCGAACGAATTTCGAATGCCGAAGAAGTGATTCGCGACACGAGTGATACGGTCGATGAGGATGTGTTGGGTGATCTTGAGGATGGATTGTCTGGTTGAGCCGATTTCGGGGCGAGGTCCCGTACACATGATTCGTTACATCGTTCGTTTTCAGGGTCATGTTCAAGGCGTCTGCTTCCGAGCAAACGCCTTGCTGCAAGCCAAGGGACTCGACGTGCGTGGTTTTGTCCGTAACGAGGCGGACGGCTCGGTGTTGTTGGATGTCGTGGGTCCCGAGCGTGATTTGCAAATGTTGGTCAAGCGGATCCGAACCACGATGCAAGCGAACATCACGGAGGTTCAGCGGGAAAGCCGCACGGCTGAGGATCGGCCCAGCGGATTCCGCATCCGATGAGCTTTGATGGGTTCCGACGACGCCTTGAGCTTTTCACCCCTGACGAGGCCCATCCTGACGAGGCCCATCCTGAGGAGGCCCATCCTGAGGAGGCCTTGCGATCAACAAAGAACGGACGGCAAGTCCGTTCTACAGATTCGCGGCAACCCTCCTATTAAGGTGTGCCAGACCACTAGCGAGTGAAACCAAGGCGAAGCATTTGCACAATCGAGCGGACCGCTTCTTGAAGTGTCAACTTACTGGAGCCCCGTTCACGGTCGGTGAAGGTAATGGGGACTTCCGCCATTTTGGCGCCTTGGCGATTCAGTTGAACCAGCAGTTCTTCGAGCAGCGAGTAGCCCTGGCTGCGGAGACCAGCGAGGTCCGCTGTTTTTAGTGTTGAAACACGGTAGCAACGCATTGATCCGCTACAATCGCGGACGGGAAGTCGTAGGCAAAGTGTCGCAAATTGGTTCACCAATCGACTCATCAAGCGACGATGCCATGGCCATCCCAGCAATTGCCCACCGCTGACGTATCGTGATCCAATCACCACATCGATTTGCGGTGAGGTGGCTGCTTTTTCAAGCAGTGAGGGAAGTTGAGCCGGATCGTGGCTGAGATCACCATCGAGGTTGAGGAAAAACTCGTACTCGCCCTCGATCGCTTCTTCCATCGCGCGAAGAATTGCACCACCGAGCCCCCGTTCGTTGTTGCGAACGATCATTCGAATGGCGTCATCGTCGGCAAAGGAATCCTCGATAAGTGCTGCCGTTCCATCCGGCGAATTATCGTCCACAATCAGTAGGTCGGCATCCGGAAGCGCAGCTCGAATTCGGTCGACGAGCGGCAGAATGTTCGATGCTTCGTTGTAGGTGCAAACGCCGACAAGCACACGGCAGGTTTCGCCGCTTTTCCGCGAGTGGGAGGCAATATCAGCAGCGGGAGAAGGACGAGCAATCATCAAAGTGGATAGATTTTTGGGGCACCGCGTGACGGGGAATCATCCATTTGATTGTAGGCTGACCGCAGGAATTGGCGACCCCGCTAAACGGATCGGTGTCGTCCACGCCGGCAAGGCAAGCGTCTCAGGACTCACTCCGATGATCCACGGGGCATCGGCGTGTTGGGCCGAGCCCGACGGGTTCATCCCGGAACGGGCGGTGCGGCCGATGGTCGCAGTCTGAACCAGACGAGCATGCCATTGCGAGCCAGCGCGGGCCAGAATGCGGTTGTAGCGATGGACGCGCCAAGCCAGGCAGCCGTTCTTCAACGTTTGCCAGAAGCCTCCTACCGGACTCGCCAAATCAAAGCGAACCGATCGGATGCGGTGCTCGGCGAACTGAGACGCAAGGGCGACATAGAAGTTGGCCCGGAACGACAGGAAGCTTGGAGTCACCAACACGGGTGTCGTCGCGGTGTCCTGCCCGATTCGTATCATTTCAACCGTAAGGGCTCTAAGGGACATGGCGGTCAACTAACCCTCCGTACCGGTACGCATCCGTTGAAGCATCGCTTGAAAATCAACCGAAACCTTCTGTTCGCTTTCGTCATTCGACGTTGATTTTGATTCGCCCGCGAGATCCAGATCTTCTTCAATGATCAGCAGGTCACTGTCATCGCGAAGAAGGATGCCGGTGAGCGCTTCGTCAGATTCCAGCGGTTCGTCCACGGCGCCAGCGTCCTCGCTGGACTGGTGGAGTTGGATCGCAACGATGTCGGAGGTTTCCTCGGAGTCGTCGCTGCCCTCGATCACGTGATGGTCAAGCGTTCGGTCATGACATTCACAATTGGCACAGTCACTTGAACAAGAGTGCGGTGTTGCCGCATCATGCATCGCATACAATTCGGATGCCGCGGCCATATCGGAGATGCCAACGATTTCTTGGTGCAGGATCGTTTCCAGGTCTCGATCCCTGCACGGGTCGCTCGATTCCGTGCTTGGATTTTCGGCAGGCAGGTCGTGGCGGGAGTTGTCAACGGTCGGATCGGAATTCTTCGTGCCCGTCGCTGAGGTTCCCCTGGCAAACGGAATCACACCGCTGCCCAAACAGACATCTTCCTCATCCTCGAAATCGCCAAAGATCGCTTGTGTGCTTGCGGTCTTGGGGGGTGAACCGATTGCGGCCGGAACCGTGACGGGCCCTCTTCCGTCGGGTTCCTCATACAAAGTGGCTTCATCGCCTGCGACAATCTCGGCACTGAGCCAGTTCTCACGAGCAATTGCATTGACAGCGGAAGCGGCATCCATGAGTTCTTCTTCGTCGAATGCTAGCGTCTCAAGATTGGCTTCCTCTGGCTCTTCTTGCATCGGATCTTGTTTGAGGTCCAGAGGGTCGACGTCAGATTCCGCAACGGCTTCGTCCCTGTCCCGTTCGTCCAGCCCGTTCCGTTCGTCCAGCCCGCCGAGTTCGTCCAATTCGCCGAATTCGATAGAATTGGATGACGCATTCAGCTTAGGAGATTCCAGCATCGGGCTCGGCAATTGCTGCAATTGTGCCCAAGCTCGATCGATCGATTGTTCGGTGATCAGAGATTCGTCCGATTCCTCAGCGATGTCGATCGCTTCGGTCATGACTTGATTGACTAATCGGGGCACGCCACAACAAGCGTGATGCACCATTGAGATCGCCTCGCGAGTGATCGTGTTTTCCGGATCGGCTCCGCAAGATTGGATGGTTTCAGAAATGTAGTGGCGGGTCTCTTCGCCATTCATCGGATGGAGGTAGCAGCGAGCGGAAATTCGCTGCGTAAAGGGTTCCAGAGTCGGTTCCGCAAGGGTATCGTCCAACTTGACTCCGCCAACAACGACGGCACAAACGCGGGGTTCGCCTTGGCGATGAATGTTGGTTGACATCCGGATCGCTTCAAGGACCTCGGGTGCGAGCGCTTGCGCTTCGTCGACAATGATCAATAGACCTTCACGGTCAGAAGCCTGGTCGCAGACGCGGTCAACCAGCGCGAGTTGCAAATCCGATTCGTCTACATTGCGGTAGTCCGCACCGAGATGATGCAGCATGTGGCGAAGGTAGCCGGCCCGGTTTTCGATGGGTGTTTCGCCAAGCACAACGCAATCGTGACTTTCTTGGTAGCGATCGACCAGTAGCGAACACAGTAAGGATTTGCCAGTTCCCGGAGGCCCGATCACCAACGAAAGGCCCTCACGAGCATCGACGCTGCGGCAAACACGATCCACGGCATCGGCGATCGATCCAATCGGAACGTATCGCGTCACGCTCGGAAAGGCCGGAAAGGGAGGAACGACGTATTGCGGATTCGAAGGACGCATCGCTTAGTAGTCTCTTGTGTGGAGTGTCTTTTTCAGCGTGATTTAGGGTTGGGCTGATCAGTCTTTGGAAACCTGCAGCATCGAAGCGGCGCATGCAGTGCTCCCTATAATCCGAATGATCGGCAAAGTCGACGCCAATCCTGAGTCGATTCGGTCTCCGGTATCAAGAAGCCATGTTTTCGAGCGCCAGGACCAAGCGGGGGGGGCGGCGACTCTGAATAGGTGGTGTTCGGCGACTTGAGCGAAGTGGTTCCGTTTGTGCAACTTTTTCCGAAATTCCTCTGGCGTCGCCACGCTTCGGTTGGGTAATCGCTGATTTCGAGTGTCCCCACTTTCTTTTCTCTTCTCACTCGGAACACAACCATGCTGCGATCTTTTCTTCGACTGTTTTCTCGGTCCCCGCAAGCTCCGATGCCCGTTGACCCATCGTCGAGAGACCATGTTGTCTTATTTGCACACTTGAACCGTGCTAGCACTCGAGCGCCGAATTCCACGCTTCACCTCCCCTCGTTGCCGGACAGGACGTTGGGGGGGGCGACGACAAAGAATCATCGGGAATGGCTTCTGAGCATGAGGCTCGAGCACACCAAGTTGTGTCCCTCGAATCGATGCGAACAACTTCAACAGTTCGGTATCGAAACCGCTGGCGACCTGATCGCCGCGGATCTGAAGTCGTTGGCAACAAAGTTCAATTCCCCTAAAAAGGCCGTTCGACTGATCAAGCGATACCGGCATGCGATCCGTTTCGCGGCGACGGTTCCCGGGATGATGCCTCGCGACGCGTTGCTGTTGATCAGCATCCATCGCCGCAGTGTTCGAGGATTGGCCATGGAATCGCCGATGATGCTGTATCGCGACCTGCAGCGGTTCGCGGACAGCAGCACGGGGCAACGATTGGTGCGGGGTCGGCGGTTACCGAGCGTCAAGCGAATCCGCAGTTGGATCCATGCCTGCGAAGCCGAGCTTTCCAGTCGCAGTTTCTATACGGTCGACGCGGCCTGAACCGAGGGTTCAGCGGGGTCGTTTCGTGTGGAGGGACCTTCTTCCCCCTTCCACCTTCGCCAATTCGCTCGTCAGCGGCTATACTGACTGCCCGACCGTGGCAACTCGGCCCGTCGGTGAGGCATTTTCCGCGACGAGATGCGAATGACTGTTGCACTTTTTGTTCCCTGTTACCTCGACCAATTCTACCCCGAAGTGGCGATCGCAACGCTCGAACTTCTCGAGCGTCTCGGAGTGGACGTTGTCTTTCCGCCCGAGCAAACGTGTTGTGGTCAACCGATGGCCAACACCGGTTGTACCGCGGATTGTGCCCCCGTGGCACGCCGTTTTGTCGACATTTTTGCCCCGTTTGATTCGATCGTTTGTCCGTCCGGTTCGTGCACGTCGATGGTTCGCAACCATTACGATGACTATTTTGCCGAGGATGACGATGCGTTCCTGCATGTCAAGCAGCGCACCTTCGATCTGTGCGAATTCTTGTATGACGAATTGCAGATCCAGGAACTGAAAATCGAAGGACAGGACGTTTGTTTCCCGCACCGGGTTTCGCTGCACCAGAGTTGTCACGGACTGCGCGAACTGCGGCTTGGTCCCTCGAGCGAGAACATGACGGTGCGCGACAACAAGGTGCGTCAGTTGATGAATCTTGTCAAAGACGTTGAGTGGTGTGACTTGAGTCGACCGGATGAATGCTGTGGTTTTGGTGGGACGTTTGCGGTCAATGAGGCAGACGTGTCCGCCGCTATGGGGCGCGACCGCGTCGCCGATCATGTCGGATCGGGCAGCGAGGTGATTGTATCGGCCGATATGAGCTGTTTGATGCATCTGCAAGGTTTGATTCGCCGTGAAAAATCCCCGATTGAGGTGATGCATGTTGCTCAGGTTCTGGCTGGCCGAAAACTCAAGAAAACCAATGCGAAGTAGAGGTCGGACGAAACCATGAACATGCTTCCAATTGTTGACCATCCCGCGGCCGCTCGCCCCTTTGTCACCAACCCCGATCGTGCGCCGTGGCATGACAAGGCGCTCTGGTTCGTTCGTAGCAAACGGGACAAGCAAGCATCGTCGGTTCCCGAATGGGAATATTTGCGGTCGTTGGCGTCGCAGATCAAAACGGCGACGATCGCGAATCTTGGCGATTACTTGACGGAATTCGAACGCAACGCAACTGCTCTGGGAGCCGTCGTTCATTGGGCTGCGGATGCCGAGGAGCACAATCGAATTGTCTTAAAGATCCTTCGTGATCATGACACCCACCGAATCGTCAAAAGCAAATCAATGCTTACCGAGGAATGTGGTTTGAATCCTTTTCTCGAGGCCAATGGCATCGACGTCGTCGACACGGACCTTGGCGAACGCATTGTTCAATTGCGACATGAAACGCCGAGTCACATCGTCTTGCCAGCGATCCATTTGAAGAAAGAGGAGGTTGGTGAGACGTTTCACGAGCATTTGGGAACGGACGAGGGAGCGGCCGATCCAAAGTATTTGACGGAAGCGGCGCGAGGGCATTTGCGCGACAAGTTTTTGGCTGGTGAGGTTGGTATCACGGGAGTCAATTTTGCGATCGCGGAAACCGGGGGATTTGTGGTTTGCACCAATGAGGGCAATGCAGACTTAGGGGCTTCGTTGCCAAATGTCCACATTGCCTGCATGGGGATCGAAAAATTGGTTCCCCGTTTCGAAGATCTTGCAGTCTTCCTGCGACTGCTTGCCCGCTCGGCCACTGGCCAGCCGATTACGACGTACACGTCCCATTTCCATGGTCCGAGAGACAGCCACAGCGAACTGCATATCGTGCTTGTCGACAACGGACGCAGTCGATTGCGTCAGAGCGACGCATTTCGTGATGCCCTTCATTGTATCCGTTGCGGTGCCTGCATGAACACGTGCCCAGTCTATCGACGCAGTGGTGGGCATAGCTATCGGGCGACCATTCCTGGCCCGATCGGTTCCGTCTTGTCGCCGACTCGTGATTCATCAAAACACAAAAGTCTGCCTTTCGCATGCAGTTTGTGCGGGTCTTGTACGGATGTTTGTCCGGTCAAGATTCCATTGCATCATCAATTGTTGGCGTGGCGAAAAGAGATCGGCAACCTGAAGCTGCTTTCCTACGACAAGCGAATCAGTATGAAGATGGCATCATTATTGTTTCGCAGTGCACGGCTGTTTTCGTTTGCCGGTTGGGTCGGTCGAGCGTCGTTAAAGGTGCTGCCACATTGGGCAACGCATCATCGGTTGAACACCTGGACGATCGCTCGCGAGTTGCCCGAGCCGCCCAAAGAGAGTTTCCGCCACTGGTATGCCAAGAACCGAAAATGAGACCCATGACGCCACAACTCACCTCTCAAGCGGCTGACACAACCGGTCGACAAGCCATTTTGGATCGCTTGACTCTGCGTCCGGTTCGCTCCGCTGGCCTTCCCACGGTCGATGCTTCCAAACTGACTTCGTTCGAGGAGCCACTCGCGAAATTCACAGAGATGTTGCAGAGCGTGGGTGGTGAGGTCCATTTGGTGGATCAGCCTGACCAAGTCACCGAGATTTTGAATCAGATTGAGGTGTTTTCGAATGCCCAGCGGGTCGTGTCGTTGGTTCCCGAAGCCGTCAAAGGCAGTTTTGATCTTTCCAAGATCCATGACCCGCACGACCTTGCCGCGGTCGACTGGACGATTGCGAAAGGCGAATTCGGTGTTGCCGAAAACGGTGCGATCTGGATTGATGGCTCGACGCTACCTCATCGCGTGCTGCTGTTTATTGCACAGTATCTTGCGATTGTGCTTTCGCGGCGAGAAATGGTGCACCATATGCACGAAGGGTACGCCAGACTTGGCACACCCATCTCGCGATTTGGCGTTTTCGTAGCGGGTCCGAGCAAGACCGCGGATATCGAACAATCGCTTGTGCTCGGAGCCCATGGGTGCCGTGCCTTGCAGGTGTTTTTGACCCCTTAGCACGAAGCGGACCGGTGTCTCGCTTCGGCAGCGAGTTCCGGGTGATTGTTTCCTGTCGATGATTGAGTTTTCACTAGGAGTGTTCCAACACCATGCAGGTCCAAAAAGCCGTCATCACTGCGGCCGCCCCGAATCAAAACACCTTACCGCTGCAGCAGTTGGTCGATCGCAAGGGTGAGGTGAAAACGGCGCTGCAACTTGTCGTGGAGGAAACCACCGCTGCAGGCGTTGAGGAGATCTGTGTGGTGATTCGACCTGGCGATCAGGATGCCTACGAACAGGCCGCGGGGACGCACCTTGGCAGCATCGTGTTTGTGGAACAGTCTGAGCCCAACGGTTATGCAGATGCCATTCATCAGGCGAAGTCCTTTGTCGGCGATGATCCCTTCTTGCACCTGGTCGGCGACCATTTGTATTTGACTTCCGCAGCGGTGCCTTGTGCAAGGCAATTGATCCAAGTCGCTAACGAATTTGAGTGTTCGGTCTCTGCGGTCCAGTCGACTCGTGAAAACAAGCTGCCCTATTTTGGAATCGTCAGCGGCCCACTCATTCCTCGTCGTAGCGACGTTTACGAAGTCGAACGCGTTGTCGAGAAACCAACGCCGACCTTTGCAGAGCAAGAATTGGTGACGCCTGGGCTGCGATCGGGGCATTACCTTGGGTTCTTCGGCATGCATGTGCTGACCAGTCAGGTGATGGCTGCGATTGAGCAGTTGCTCGCTGAAGGCGGACGGCCGAAAGCGACGTTATCCGACGCACTCGCGATCCTTTCGTCTCGGCAACGTTATTTGGCCTATAAAGTGCATGGCTCACGGTACAACTTAGGGCTGACCTATGGGCTGCTCAATGCACAATTGGCGATCGGTCTTTCAGGCAAAGATCGCGACCAGATTCTGACGGAACTTGTGGACCTGCTTGCCAGCCGGACTGAGGAGGAACGGGCGAAGTGAACCGGCTTATCCAAATCATAACCTCCGATGACGATTCGATACGAAACCAATCACTCGATTCCTGTTGTCGTGACGCGACGTTGGAAGCCTTGTTGGGCGACATCGCTCAATTGGATGCGTTCCGGCGGAACGAGAGCAACCTGTATCGACGCGTGCGGGCGTTGTTCTTTCTGTCCGCGATTTATCGGTATCATTTACCAAACCGGTTGCCAATCACTCAGTTGGGCGAAATTCCCTACGAGGGCTATGAGCATTTGTTGTCGCGGCGGTTTAAAGAGGCGATCGATTGTTTTCTGGCAACTCAGCAGCAGCAGGGACCCAATGACGCATTGTCGAGTGCACTCGCCAACGCCTACCATCAACTGGGGTTTCAGACGCTCGCCGACCAGGTTCGCCGTAGCGTCCGTACGGTTCGAGGCAATCAATGGATGTTTCGCGTCGGTCATCCCGCCGATCATCCCTTGAGGATTCGCCCCGAGCTTCTTGAAATCGACCCGACGACCCACACCACACCCTTGCTGAAGGAAACGACGGCTGTACGAATGGATTTTTCGCACAGCGCTTGGAGCGACATTTTTTTTCTGGGGATGGATTTTCCTGAAGGTGCGCGCGTTCTCAATGTGTCGGTCGACCTTGGTGTCCGCGGTCGTGATTCCGAAACCAAGCCGCCGATCGAAACTTACTTGCGTGTCATCGATGAGCCTGTGATTCGTTTGGCGAGCGTCGATCTTGGGGCGACGACCAGTATTGGTTCGATCTCGGAAACCTTCGACTTCGCGCGAGACTACCTCGGGTTGTTGAAGGCTGCACTGATCGCATCCGGTATCGTCCCTCCGGGGCTAGAAGGTTGCCGTGAATCGATCGCCGATCTGCTCGGTGTGATGCTCGGCCCCGGTCGCGGTTTGGAGGTGGTCAGCAAGGTCAACGATATTCCGAAAGGGTCGCGGTTGGCGGTGTCCACCAATCTGCTCGGATCGTTGATTTCGATCCTGATGCGGGCCACGGGGCAAGTGAAAACGTTAACGGGGACACTAGAAGAACGGGATCGTCGGCTTGTCGCGGCGCGTGCCATTCTCGGAGAGTGGATTGGTGGCAGCGGCGGCGGGTGGCAGGATTCGGGTGGCGTGTGGCCCGGCATCAAATTGATTTGTGGTACCGCGGCCGAGTCCGGTGATCCGGAATACGGTATCAGTCGTGGTCGCTTGATGCCGGTTCATCATGTCTTGGATCATGAAACGATTAGCGATGCGACGCGTCAAAAGATCCAAGATAGCCTCGTGCTTGTTCACGGCGGCATGGCTCAAAACGTCGGACCGATTTTGGAAATGGTGACGGAACATTACCTTCTACGTAGTGAGAAGGAATGGCAGGGACGCAAAGAAGCGATGGCGATCTTGGATGAAGTCGTTGCGTCGCTTCAAGCAGGCGACATCCGACACGTGGGTGACGTGACCACGCGGAATTTTGAAGGGCCACTGCAAACCATTATCCCCTGGGCGACCAATCGTTTCACCGATTTGCTGATCGAACAGTGCCGAGACCGGTACGGCGAACAGTTTTGGGGATTTTGGATGCTCGGAGGGATGGCCGGCGGTGGCATGGGCTTCATTTTTGATCCCGCCATCAAGCCCGAAGCGCAACAGTGGCTTGGTCAAGCGATGGTGGAGACGAAACAGTCTTTGGCGACGTCATTGCCCTTTGCGATGGACCCCGTGGTCTATGATTTTTCGATCAATGACAAAGGAACCGATGCCGAGTTGTTGTCGGGTGAGGAAGCAATGTTGCCTGATCGGTACTACGCGCTGGTGTTGCCGGCTTTGCTGCGAACACCGATACGCGAGTTGACGCTGAGTACGCGAAATGAACTGCAACGGATTAGCCAACGGGTTAGCGATTCACCGTCGGGCCGTAACACAGCTGGCTTGTTGCTTCGCAGCGTGTTGCCATCGGTAACCGCGGAGGGACAGGAGCATCGGTCGTTACAAAAGGTCTTGGCGGAGATTGGGTTTGACCGGGTCGAGCACGAGCAGATTCGTTCCGACTTGCTGAGCGGCCGGATTGGGTTAGCCCAAAATCGGTTGCCAGTCAACACGACGATCGAAAACGTGCATCCAGAACATGTGACAGATTTGCGGGAAGGAATCGAGAAGAAGTACGTGGATCTGGGCCGCCAAGCCATCAACGAGGGACGCGTCGCGGTGGTAAGCTTGGCAGCGGGTGTCGGTAGTCGCTGGACCGAAGGAGCGGGCGTGTGTAAGGCACTCCACCCTTTTAGCCGTTTTGCTGGACGTCATCGCAGTTTCTTGGAAGTTCATCTGGCTAAGAATCGTGCGATGACTGCCAAACATGGTGGCTCGATCCCGCATGTTTTTACGACCAGTCATCTTACCGACGGGCCGATTCGCGAATACTTAGATCGTCACGAGTCGTTCGGATTTGGTGATAACGTGATGGTGTCGACAGGAAAAAGCGTCGGATTGCGAATGGTCCCTACCGTTCGCGACTTGCGATTTTTGTGGGAGGAAACCTCTCAACAGATCCTTGACGAGCAGCAGCAGAAGGTGCGAGAGAGTCTTCGGGCGGCGTTGATTGGATGGGCCAAGTCGTCCGGTGAAGCCATGGATTATACCGACAACGTGCCGAGTCAGTGTATCCATCCGGTTGGTCATTGGTACGAGATTCCCAACATGCTACGTAGTGGCGTGCTCGGGAAAATGCTCGACAGGCAGAGCCAATTGCAGCATCTGATGCTTCACAACATCGATACACTTGGCGCCAATGTCGATCCCGGCGTGCTCGGTCGGCATATGGACTCGGGCACGACGCTTGGCTTTGAAGTCATCACGCGCCGTCTCGAAGACCGTGGCGGCGGATTGGCCTTGGTCAATGGTCGACCGCGTTTGGTAGAAGGCTTGGCAATGCCCAACGAACAAGTCGAGTTTGAATTGCCGTTTTACAACTCGATGACGACGTGGATTGAGATCGATGGGCTACTGGACTCGTTTGGGTTGACACGTGCCGACCTTGCGGTGCAATCAAAAGTGGATCAAGCGGTTCGTAAGATGGCGCTGCGATTACCGACGTATATCACTTTGAAAGACGTCAAAAAGCGTTGGGGCAACGCTCAAGAAGATGTCTTCCCGGTGGCTCAATTTGAAAAGCTCTGGGGAGATATGACCTCACTGCCCGAGATAGGCTGTCGGTTTTGGGTCGTGCCGCTTCGTCGAGGACAGCAGCTCAAGTCGCAGGCTCAACTCGATCCATGGAAACGCGACGGAAGTTCCGACTACATTGATGCGATCTGCAAGTGGTAGGACGCGACGACTCGCCCACACTTCTTCTAGGGACCTGATGATGCCTTGTTTCGCGACTCGTTACGTTTTGTGTTCTGTTTGCCTGTTCTTGATTGCTTTGGTCCCCTCCGATGTGGACGCTCGCGAGGGCGATCCGATCGCTGTTCGCAATTGGGGTGACGGTGTGGTTGCGATTGAAACACAATGGAATTTGCTGGTGGTCTTCGGCCCTACGGCTGAGTCGGTGGCGAAGCAGCGATTTGCACGATCGCCCGATCAGACGATTGTCATGTCTGCCAGCCAAGCGATCGATCATTGGTTGTTTCGGAAGCCGAATGACTCGCTGGTTTCTTGGGTGCCCGTCGCCGACCGTTTTCCTCCCTCGCCTGACGCCGTGCGAGTCAAGTCGATTCAACGCGCTGGTAAGACGTTGGCTTGGATTGTGATGGTCGACGGCGTGCAGATCATGATTTCGACCGCAGGAGTCGACACCCCACTTCGCGATGACGAAATGCTCGCCAGTCAACTTGATTTGTTGTGGGTCCGTAGCGTCGGCGTTCCAACGAAGGATTCGTCAGCGATATTGGGCCAGATCAAGCACGCTCAACCTCGTGTTGTCTGCCTCGATGCCGGCGACCCAATCTTGAATCAAGAGCGAGTGGGCGAGGTGATCCACATCCAACACAACACGTTTGCGATCTCGGCTACGGAACTCGATCCGACGCCCCCTACGTCGTGGGTGGTGATGCCAAGCAAACCTTGGGCGATGCCCGAGGGACTTGAAGCTCTGTTTATCACCATGGAAGCATCGTGCGAGCAGTCGCAGGAAGTGTTTGGAAAACTATCGATTGAGCAGTTGAATTTCAAGCCGAGCAATGGAACTCATACGCCGCGATGGAATGCCGAACACATGATGGGCCGTCAACTCTTGTTCTTTTCGCAAATCTATCATGCTCAGCAACCCGCCATCGCCGTGATGGATTTTAATCCGAAGCAGATGCCTTCCGATTATCTGGCGGCGCATCCCACATGGAACGGGGCCGAAGAAGCTCGGCAAATGCAGCGAGTCAGTGCATTCACACGCCGCTTCGCCTATCTGCTTGAAGGGCTCGACTTGGACGCGAAGCCGCCTGGAAGTCGATGGGTTTTGCGAGCCCTCCTCAAACAGATGGATCGACACTATGCCGAACACACCGCGAACACGCTCAAAAAATTTGACTTGCCCGATTGGCCCCAGTGAACCAACGTGATTGATGTTGGAGAGTCCGCAAAGCGTGCTCCCGTCCGTCAGTCACGCTTGTGTTCGTTCCTCCACCACCACCGCCGCCGCCGCCACCGTCTTCATCTTCTTCGTCCTCTTCATCGCGATCCTTCTTGTCATCGTCCCTCTCCTTCTTGTCGCCTTCTTTCCCTTTTTCTCTGTCTTCATCCTGATCGTGGTCCTCCTCCTTGTCTCGGTCTTCCCGTTCGCGATCCTGCTTTTCCTTCCGATCCTGATCCCGGTTCTGCTTTTCCGCTCGTCCCTCGTCGGATTCACGGCGCGACGACGGTGAGCGACGCCCCTCACGCCCATGTCGAGAGTCGTCCGAGCGGGAAGTGAGAAGGTTCTGGACCATGTAGACGAGGGCGATGCATGCCGTGGCTATCCACAGACATTTCCGAAACAGGCCAATCACGCAGCGGCGCATAGCGATCTCCAGCATCCAGGGTCGGGCGACATGGGGCCTCGGCAAAAAGAACCCTCGACTCAAAGAGCGATTTCGATGCTCGCGACGCGTCAAAAAAGAAGTGCTTTTTGTCCGCCGCTCCTCAACTCGCCTTTGCGGCGTTGGGTGTCACTCGCTCAACTTTGAGGCCATGCCGTTAGATTTCTGAATTGCCTGGGGGAGCGGCAAGACGTAAGTGCGAGAAGCCATACGTTCGGTCCTGTTTGTGAGCCGACGGCTCATCTCCCCGTCGCACGGGACCCTTGTGTATCGAAGCGGTGCATGCGCGGGTACACGGAACAACCATCAGGCCCGACACTGGAAGGGTCGAAGATCACGGATCGCTGCGACCCTGACAGGGTCGGCAGGGGAAATTTGCCTCGTTGTCCGTTGGTATCGCTGCGCTTAACCAACGGCTACCCTCTGCGATCCTTTTAGGATCCATCACCTACCGTACGAGCAATACCGTGTCGATAGGCTAGCGTGCGACCGGACGGAACTTACGGTTTGTCGCACTCGTCGACCGTCAATTTTCGGGGCTGCGACGGAAGACGCCCGTTGCGTTGACTTGGATCATGTTGATCGGTTCTTGGTAGTCGGCAGTGCCCACGACGACGACAGCATCTCCCTTGCGGATGCCGAGCATTTGCCGCGCGTCTTGAGCGATCACGATACCGTCATCGTCGCGAAACTCGACAACGACTTTGGGCGCGTTGAGTAACTCGCGTTTGCAGAAAGGGCACTTGTTGGCGTGGTCGGGATCTCCTTGGGCATGTTCTTCGTCAGCGAGCTGGGTCAACACAAAGGTCGCTTTGCCCTCTTCGAAAGGTTCTAAGTCCCCCGCATCGATTCGTCCTGCAACCACGACGTCGGCCGCGTCTACAAGTGTGTCTTTCAATTCGGTGGGCGTCTTCGCATCGGCCGGTTCGCTGGCCAAGACATACCGCGAATCCACAGCACCCTCGTCCGGGCGTGATTCTTGGTCACAGCCGGAGAGGAAGGTCAAGCACGCCGAGGCCATGGCACAACCGGCCGCCGCTAGGAAGCATCGCATCGCCGACTTACTCCTGTGGTTGCGCAGTCAAACGGATCAGCGTTTGGATCTGCTCTTCGATGGCTTCGGCATTCTTTTCGAAATCACCCGCTTCCTCATCGTGAAGTCGGGCGTCAATCTCGCCGAATTGGTCGTAGAGTGAATCGACCGCCTTAGCGGCTTGCGCTTGTTGCTCGTCGGTCAACGTGGAAGAATCCTTCGCCTGCTGTTCGATCGCTTCCAGTAAATCGGCGATAGCGTGCAGCGGTCCATGGGCAACGTCTTCATTCCCAGCGATCAATCCGTCACGAATCGTGTCTCGCATCACGACGAGCGCCGCGACAGATTCATCAAAGTTGTCGGGGATCGTCGCAGCATCATGATCATGCCCCTCGTGGTCATGTCCCTCATGATCCTCATCATCATGATCGTGCCCGTCATGGTCATGTCCTTCGTGGTCATGGTCGTGTTCTTCCGCAGGCGCCGCGGGGGGAGCGGGCTGGTTGCAGCCGCTGGCAAAGGTCACGTAACAGGCGGCCAGCAGCAGTAGGTAGAGGGGTGAGGTTTTTCGCATTGAGATTTCTTTCAAGTCGAGTTCGGTGGTATCGGGGTGGACAGGGCTCGTGGTGTGTCAAGCTCAGCGGCGAGGCTAGGAAATACACCACTCGCCGATCATGCCGGGTGCAATTCACTCGTCGGATTTGTCATCGTCTTTTTCGGCGTCGTCTTCAGGTTCGGCCGTCAATTCGTCCAGGAACCGCTGCAAACGCGCTTTCGTGCGACTATCGGCCAACTCAACGGCTTCTTTTTGCGTGGCGATCGCCGCCTCGGTTTCGCCCAAAGCATGTTGCAGGTGCGCGACCGTATCCAGGATGTACGGTTTGGTCGGCCCGGCGGTTCTTAAATTATCTTGGTTGCGTTCGAGCGCCCGACGCAGCAATGTCGCATCGTCAAAGCCCTTTTCGGTAGCTTGGCGATACAATGTCCATCCGATCATGTTGGCCGTCTGGGCGTTGAGTGATTCATCATCGAGCAGACTCGAAACGAACGCTTGTAACGGTTCGCTGTAGGAGGGATCGCTGGAGAGAATCTGTAGCTTGGCCATTCGCATCTGATTGACCGCAGAGCCGCCGCTGCTGGTCGCCAAAAATTTGTCGGCAATTCTGAGTGCTTTGTCGTTGTCGCCGGCGCGCATTGCCATCGCGACATCGCGGGAAACCAAATCCGCCTTTTGCTGTTCGATGAACTCTTTGCCAAACGCATCGCGGTCCCAACTGTCGTTGACCACCTGTTCCAACACCTCCTCCATCGACATGGGGTGACCAATCCAATCGATATGGCTGTCTTTGCCCACGATGAAGGCACACGGAATCCCGTTTCGGCCAGCGGCTCTCATGTAATCGTTTGATGTCGAGCCATCCGGATCCGAGGTGAGGCAATAGCTGCTGGTCAACTCGTCGAACGTCACCGCTCGCATCGCTTCCTCGTCGTCATCGTCTCCTTCCTCGTCCTCCTCGTCATCGTCTGCTTCTGCTTCCCCATCGTCTTCGTCGTTTTCGTTTGGCACTTTCATCCCCGGCACGTCTCGCTTGAGGAACCGGTCGATCGTGCTGGTCGGTTCATCGCTGACGCTGATGATTTGGACGCCGCGATTGGCATAGGTCTTTTGCATTTCGACGACATGCGGCATTGCGGAAATGCAGGGGGGGCACCATGTCGCCCAAAACTCGACCACGTAAACCTTGTTCGGTTTGAAGTCGGTCACGTGAGCGAATTGGCCGTCGCCATCATGGATCCAATTTTCGATATCAAGCGGCGGAGCGACGGAGCCAATGGTCAACGTTTTGACTTCCTGCTCCTCTTCCTGCTCGGCTTCCTCCTTGGCGTTGGCTTCGTCGTCGGTGTCCGTATCGGCATCCGCGACTTGAGCCTTTTCGTCGGCTGGCTCGCCGGATTGGGAATAGAGCATCGACGGTGAGAGGACCGCAACCGTGAAAGCAGCAAGAAGCATCAGGCGGATGTGGGAAAAGGAAAGCGTGCGTTTCATGGTTGCTCGCGGGGATAGTGGCCGAGAAAGGGAAGCAGGCGAATGGGATTATACCGCATTCGGCGAGTTGGTTGCCCTTTTCCTCGCGTGAGTCCGATGGAAGCCCTCAACTTGGGGAATGTGCCACCATCCCCCCCCATCAGGGTTCATGTTTAGGGTTTTGTGCGGATTATGCCGTTTAGCTTAAGAATGTCGGTATTAATGGCCGATCAAGCATGGTGGATGAATTGCCTTTGTTGGTATCTCATCGAGTTTTGTGTGGACGATCTTGACGACCCGGGAATTGCAGCTTAGACTCCTTTAGCGTTTAAGTTTAAAGTAGCAAAGGGTTTACAACGATCGCCTCACTTCGGTGCGGTGCTTGCGGGGAGTCGGAAGTGACCAAAAAAGATATCGTGCGAACGATCTCGGAAGAGGTTGGACTGACTCAACAGCAGACGAAGCTGATTGTCCAAAAAACATTTGACGCGATCGTGGAAAGCTTGGTACGAGAGAGAAGGATTGAACTGCGGAACTTCGGCGTGTTCGAAGTCAAACCGCGAGCGGCTCGCAAAGCCCGGAATCCTCGAACTGGACAGCAGGTTGAGGTTCCGAGTAAGCATGTCGTCACGTTCAAGCCGGGGAAGTACATGGAAGCGAAGGTTCGGGATTTAGACGAAACCGAACCGGACACTTCACGAGGAGTCGACCAGGTCGACACGAGCGAGTCGAAAGTAAGCAAGGGCAGCGAACTGCCGCCCAAACGACCAACAGACACAAGCCATCACACGGATTCTTTGCCTCCCAACGCCCCAAGCGGCCGGTGGGGCGAGAGCTAAGGATCGGCAAATCAATCACCGGCCTGACCTTTTTTGACTTAGGGCCATGACCGTTCATGGAGGAACGTTCGATGCGAAAATCGATGCGACGAATCGTGCAATTGACCGTGTTGGCTGCAGCGATGACCACCAGTGTGGGATGCTTTGTCCCCATTTACTCTGCTCGCCCCGAGCGACGGGTGCAGCAGCTTTTGTACACTTCTGAGGACCTTCGCTCGATGGTCGCCGAGTGGGAACGGTTCTGGTTCCTCGATTCGCCGAGCCATATGACCCCGATTCGAACACACGGCGGGATCATGTAGGTAGCGATCCGCTACCCGACAATCGGCACAATCGCGTGGACCGTTAACCTCGGCGCGGTTCGCAGGGGTCCCCTGCTCGGTGCCGCAGGAATCGCGATCGCTGCACAAAATACAACCTAGGGTTCAAGGTATCGTCCCTAAACCCTTTGGTTGAATCCTTGCCATGTCGACTGCGCCGATTCCTTGGAAACATGTCCGCAACGTACTTGTCGTGTTCGCTCCTCTGTGGGGCGGGGCTTCCCTGCTTTTCGCCTTTTTTGGCGTCAGTTACGCGCTTTTCAGCAGCGATGTCTATTCGGCGCGTCAGCCCTTGGTCGTACGGAACGAGGCGGCCAGCAGCATCGATCGGATGGGACGCTTTAGTAGTCAATCCGAATTGAAAGCGGCTCAGGAAACCATCCTGGAAATGACGCAGAACCCTGAGGTTGTTGCGGCAGCCCTGCGGAAGATTGGCCCCGAATCGGGTCAACAGGACCCACATTGGCCGTCGACCAAAGTGATTGATTCGGTCACAAGCAACGCCGTCAATCTGCTGGCGGCACAAGGATCCGAGTTTGGCAACACGGAAGTGGTTTACTTGCAAGTCAAAGCCAGTAGCCAACCCCGCGCGGTCGAGTTCTGCCGGTCCATGTTCGAAAGCCTGACGCGGCACCTGCGAACCATTCGCCAAGTTCGTGCCGACAGCGTGATCGCGGAATTGACCTACGCACGCGATCAAGCTCGGCAGAATCTTCAGGAAGCCGCATCACGGATGCGCGAAATCGAGGTTCGATTTGCGACCGACTTGGGCGAACTGCGGAATTTGAATGATGCGATTGCTGGCGATGGAACCAACCGTCGTACATTGGAACAGACCGTTTCGGACTTACAGGTCGCCGAATTGGAACTGGAAAAGCTTCAATCACTCCACGAACTTCTGATGGCGGGATCAAAGAATCCCGATCATCTTTTGGTCAGCGGCAGCGACCTGCTGACGCTTCAGCCCTCGTTGCTTCGATTGAAGGACGGACTGATTGATGCTCAGATTGCGAGTAGCCAACTCAGTGCCAGCCGTACTGAAAACCACCCGGCAGTGAGAAATGCCCGCGCGGCTGAGCAACAAATCCGCCGTCGGATGCAAGACGAGGCCACGACGGTGGTTCAAGCCATGCAGCCGGTGCTGCGGCTGGAACGAGCGAGAGTTTCACGGCTGACCGAAAAGAAGGAACAACTCAGCAAGCGGCTCGAGGCGCTTGCCGCGGCCCGGATGGACTATGCGACGGTCGACGCCGAAGTCGCACACCGCACGACCTTGTTGGAAGAAGCCGAGCGGGCACTGGCCGAGGCCCACGCCAGTCGCACGGCGGCGTTATCGACCAACTTGGTCGCGGAATTGGGCCCACCGCGGGTTTCCGACCATCCCATTGGCCCCGGGGGAACCGTCGTCACGCTTGGATCGGCAACCGCAGGACTGCTCTTCGGACTGGGCGCCGTCTTCCTCATCGCACCTGGACCGAGCGAAACGAGACGTGGCCGTCGCTGGACCGATTTTCTTCAGCGGAGCGGACGACGAGCCGCTGATCAAGCGGTCGTTGCAAAGGCGGCGACGGGCGGAGCTGGCGTTGCCGTCGATCGTCGAACTCGCGACGCTTGATCGCTTGAGGGCGTCGTTTGGGCGAGAGGCAAAAGAGTTCTTACCGTACGACGGGGTTCACCACGCGGTGCCCCCGAGGTCCAAAACGTGAATCGCGAGCGCGAGACCCGTCTCTGCGTCGAATTGGGTGGGGCAGCCCTCGTCCGACACGTTGAATATCGTACATCGCGGGTTCCCATGTCGCATAAACAAGCCACGTGGACGCAATAATACCCCAATCAGGGTGTGGCGTAGTGTCACAATCTGAGTTTATGGCACAGCCCGACCGGTTCGGCCGTCGGGGGTCTGGAAACGTTCCGTTTCCTTGCGAAAAAACATTTGTCCCCTGAGCAATCCTTCACCGTTGGCAGCGTGAGGGTGGTAGAGTAGGTCTGCTCCTCTGACTCCAAAAGCAGATCTTATGCCTATCGCTTCCGTTGGTCGTCTTTTCCCCTTGCGCTGGTTACTGCTGATCCTCTTGGTTCATCTGTTGTACGAAAACACGAACGTTTCGTCGCTGCAAGGAGCCGATTCGGATGGCCGTGGTCGATTGGTGGACTTTTTTCCCGAGGCGAGCAAATCGGGGTGCATGGCGTGCCATGGTGAAATCGAGCCGATTCGCGAATTCGGATCCGAAATGCTCAACCAGATCATGTCGCTTGGTCAGGAATTGGACGATCCGGCTGGATGCGTTGTTTGCCATCATGGCGATCCATCGGAGACGAAGGATAAGGAAAAGGCTCACGGGGGTGACGATTTTTTCCCTGACCCGGGCAGCCCCTGGGTCAATTCGGAAACGTGCGGTCAATGTCATCAGGACCAAGTCCGGGTGCAATGGCATAGTTTGATGATGACCGAGGCTGGCAAGATCCAAGGCGTTTGTTGGGCCTTCGGATCGATGACCAGTTATCAGCACCTTTGGGCGAACTATGCTGTTGAAAATCCGGACGATCCGGCGCAACGGCTTGGCACCGACGCCTATCGAGCCTACATGCAGGTGCTCTCGAGGAAAGAGCCCAATGTGTTTGTCGATCGTCACGAGGCGCTTCCGGAAGCCTTGAAGGCGAGTGAGCTTGATCGGCTTAACGAGGATCCATCGCTGTCGGCGTTCACCTACATCCGGCAGGAATGCCAGCGTTGTCACCACGCGGTGAAAGGTCGCCAAACGCGAGGCGACTATCGTGGGATGGGATGCTCTTCCTGCCACATTCCCTACGGCAATGAGGGGTTCTATGAAGGGGCGGATCCATCGATTCCCAGCGACCAACCTGGCCACGCGTTGGTGCATTCGATCCAAGGGACTCGCGAGGCCAAGGTGACGGTCCACGACAAAACCTACAGCGGCATTCCTGTCGAGACCTGCACGACGTGTCACGACCGTGGCAAGCGAATTGGTGTTTCGTTTCAGGGTTTGATGGAAACGCCGTTCACGTCACCTTATGCCGCCGATGGCGGCGATCAACCGAAGCTGCATACAAAGCACTACATCGCGATGGACCAGGATGTGCACTACCAGAAGGGGATGACGTGCCAAGATTGCCATACGTCACTCGACGTGCACGGCGATGGTTTCTTGGCTGCTGCAAACCTTGCTGCGGTACAGATCGAATGCTCCGATTGCCACGGGACGCCCGACAAGTACCCTTGGGAATTACCGCTAGGGTTCATGGACGAGTTCGACGAATCGCCTGCCTCGGGTGCAATGCGTGGCGTGACGGACGATCCGCTCCCGCACACACGTCAAGGAACGGATTTTGCCAAGCTTGATGGCTACCTGCTCACGGCTCGTGGCAATCCCTACGAGAATGTCGTTCGCGACGGAGACGACGTGGTCGTCTATACCGCCGCGGGTGCGGATATACGGATGAAACCGTTGAAGAAATTGCTCGAAGAGGACCAGATCAGCCAGCGTGGGCGCGTCGCGATGCAAAGTGTTGCATCGCACTTGGAGCGAATGGAATGTTACAGTTGCCATACCAGTTGGACACCGCAGTGTTATGGATGCCATGTGAAAATTGACTTTTCGCAAGCGGACAAGTGTCCCGAGTGTGAAGAGTCGAAGTCGGGATTTGATTGGGTCGCAGCCGGCCGCTCACACCAACAGGACGCGTTGCGAAACGACCGCGGTGAAAGCGGCTACGACACCGTGATCCCTGGTAAGGTCAGCGAGCAACGCAGCTATGAACGCTGGGAAGAACCGATGCTGGGAATCAATGGCGAAGGTCGGGTCACGCCTCTTGCCCCCGGCTGTCAGGTGTCCGTGACGGTGATTGGGCAGGATGGCAAGCCGCTGCTGCTAAACCATATTTATAAAACCGAAGCGGACAGCGAAGGTGCGGGGGCCGATGGCCAGTTGTCGATCGACATGAGCCCGACGCAGCCCCATACGACCACCAAGAATGCGCGGTCCTGTGAGTCATGCCACGCCTCGGACAAGGCGCTGGGGTTGGGGATCACCTCAACGCGACCGTGGAACGAGCAGCACAACGTCGATCTGGAAACGATCGATGGCGAGATTCTACCGAACAAGACACAGCCGCAAATGTTGGCTATTGAAAATCTGGATCACGATTGGTCGCAGATCGTGGACGAGAAAGGAAAGCAAGTGGCGACGGTCGGCCATCATTTTCAGTTGTCGCGAGCGTTCAATCAGGTGGAGTTGAATCGGATCCGTCGCGAAGGCACCTGCATCGCTTGTCACAAAGAGATTCCCAAAGCATCGTTGGCGGTGAGTTTGCTGCATCACGTTGCTGAGTACACCGGGCAAATTCCCAAAACACCCGGGGAGCATGATTCGCTGGTGAATAAAATCGTGTTGTCGAGTGCTTGGCTGCAAGCGGGCGTGATGGTCGGGGGGCCCTTGGTCGGATTGTTCGCGGCAGGATGGTTCCTTCGTCGTCGGCGAAAGGTAGCGTGACCGACGCTGGCTGAGCCCTGTTCCCGCCGCGGGTAACCTGGAACCGTGTTGCCTGGGTCGCTATCATGGTTTGCATGAACACCTCAATGACTCACTCGCTGTTGGCCTTGTCTGTCACGCTCTCTCTATCGGGTTGTGGCCGATCGGCTACCGAACGACCCCCATTGGAGGTGACGGCGGACGCCGCCGCCGTCACCGTGATCATCCAGACCCCGCACTCCAGCAAGGAAATCGTGGTTCAAGGGGTGTTGCCCGGCAGCACGGTCGAATCCGTGATGCAGTCAATCGATGAGGTTCCGGTGACGGTCAATGGTTCGGGTGTGACGGCCTTTGTCAGCAGCATGGATGGCGTAGAAACGAAAGCCAGCGAAGGTTGGACCTACAAGGTCAATGGAGAGTATGCCGACAAAGGGATCGGGTCCGTGATGTTGGTCCCGCCTGCAACGTTGACGTGGACCTACGGAACCTATGACCAAACCATGGGCAAGGAACCGGATTCGGGCGAGCTCAATTCGGGCGAGCTCAATTCGGGCGAAGCCGAATCGACGGAGGATGAATTGGTGGGGCCAGAATAAGCCGGACTCACGAAACCCGAGTTGGCGACATTGACGGGTTTCCCATTCCCGTCGACAATGCCCGTCGGTCGCAGCCCGCTACTCCGTACCGCTTCGGCTCACCGTTCCGGCCTCGATGCTGTGGTCCGGTTCGAAAGCCTGGCGTCCAATTCCTTTTGCACTCCGAAACCGATAAAGAAGCCAATGAATTTTCTGCAGCAGCAGGATCCGGATATCTGGACCGCCATCGAAGCCGAAGCAACTCGCCAGCGGGAGGGGCTGGAGATGATTGCCAGTGAGAACTACACCAGTCCCGCGATCATGCAGGCGGCTGGCAGTGTGTTGACCAACAAGTATGCCGAAGGTTACCCAGGCCGCCGTTACTATGGTGGTTGCGAGCATGTCGACGTCATCGAGACGTTGGCGATCGAACGAGCGAAGAAGCTGTTCGGCGCCGAAGCGGCGAATGTCCAGCCGCATAGTGGTTCGCAGGCGAACACGGCCGTGTATTTGTCGTGTCTGGAAGTCGGTGACTCGGTCTTAGGGTTGGATTTGGCCCAAGGGGGCCACTTGACTCACGGCATGAAGCTGAACATCAGCGGCCGGTTGTACCATTTCCACTCTTACGGGGTGGACCCCAAGAACCATCGGCTTGATTTCGATCAGATTGCGAAGTTGGCAAGGGAAAAGAAGCCGAAGTTGATCGTTGCTGGTGCAAGCGCTTACCCTCGTGAAATACCGCACGATCGATTCGCTGAAATTGCCAACGACGTAGGGGCCAAATTGATGGTCGATATGGCTCACTACGCCGGTTTGGTCGCGTCGGGGCAGCACAATAGCCCTGTTCCCTATGCCGATTACGTGACCACCACGACGCATAAAACGCTTCGCGGGCCGCGGAGTGGTTTGGTGCTGTGTAAGGAAGAAAATCTAAAACTCGTCAATCGCAATGTTTTTCCAGGCACACAGGGTGGTCCGCTGATGCACGTGATCGCGGGCAAGGCGGTCTGCTTTGCCGAGGCGATGACGCCCGAGTTCAAAGCGTACGGCAAAGCCGTGGTCGAGAACGCGAAGACGCTGGCCGATACCTTGCTCGCGGCCGGCTTGCCACTGGTCAGTGGTGGGACCGACAACCACTTGATGTTGGTCGATGTAACGGCACTCGGGTTGGGTGGCAAGAAGGCCGAGGCGGTGCTCGACCAGTGCGGTATCACGGTCAATATGAACATGATCCCGTTTGACGAACGAAAGCCGATGGATCCGTCGGGCATTCGTATTGGAACGCCCGCTTTGACCACGCGTGGCATGGGGACCGAGGAAATGAAACGCGTGGGCGGTTGGATTCATCAGGGGCTTTCCCATCCCGATGATTCGGCACTGCACCAAACGATCCGCAGCGAGATCTGCGAGCTTTGTAAAAGCTTCCCTGTACCTGCCGAACGTTGCAATTAGTCCCCGCATTTCCCCTTTGGAAAGATGATCATGCACCGCATTCTGATTGCTGATGACAATGTCGCCAACCGCGAGTTGCTCGAAGCGTATTTGGCAAAGGTCGATTGTGACTTTGAAACTTCGGTTGATGGCCAAGACACGTTGGACAAGGTCGCTTCCTTCCAACCCGACTTGGTGTTGCTCGATGTGATGATGCCGAAATTGAGTGGTTTCGAGGTTTGCGAGAAGATCAAAAAGGATCCGGCAACCCGTCGGGTCATGGTCTTGATGGTCACTGCGCTCAATGAGCTTGGTGATATCGAGCGCGCCGTCGCCGCGGGGACCGATGACTTTTTAAGCAAGCCGGTCAACAAGATCGAATTGCTGAAGCGTGTCGAAAACATGCTGAAGCTGAAGGGGACCGAAGACGAACTGGAGCGGCTGCGTCGCTACATTCAAGAAATGGAAGACGGCAACGACGATAAGTCGGACCGCAACGCGGTGTAGCCTGAGCTTTCGCTCGACCGCTGAGAGGTGGATTCGTGCATCGGATCGAGCTGCGGCTTACCAGCGTCCACTGTGGCGGTCGGATTGGACGATGCGCTGAGCCTCTGGGCTGATGCCGTATGCCAAACTGGGTTCGTTCAGCTCGACAAAAACGGTGAATTTTTGATGGACCGCATCGCTGTAGACAACCGGTGCGTGCGTTAATCGCATGAATTGCACCGGCGTTCCGTTCCAACGACGGGTGAAGACGCCGGCTTCAAGCGAGGGTTCGCGTTTGAGTCCGTAATAGCCGATCATGATGCCGGCGATTCGATTCGGGTCACCGGTGAATCCATGAATCGAGACTCGCTGGACTTTGCCGTTGGGGTCAAAGTAGTACGTTAGGGTACCCGCCAAATCGTCCGCTCGAGTGCCCGTCACAATTGGGACTCTCAGGCCTTCCATGTGTAGATCGGCAAGCACGGTGCTGACTCGCGAGAATCGCTGCAAGACCCAGTCCGGAGAGATGTCAAAACGGAGCACTTCGCGGATGTCTTGCACGGTGCTGCCGACAAGTTGGGGTTCCTCTTCCTCGTTCGAGGGAAGTGCCCCGAGTCGTCGCGCGGTTGCGCCGTCGTAGCGGTAGCGATCCGGATCGGCACGGCGCAGTTGTTCGAGCTCGTAATGCGAATGCAGGGTACCAGACGAAGTGCTGGCTAATGTTAGCCCATCGGATCCGTCACTCGATGCAAACGATTGCTTGATTTTCGTGATCGCATCACGGCCAAACTCGGTTTCCGAAGCAGCGTACGGTCCGCCCACAAGGACGACAACAATCGCTGCGTTTCGAAGCGGAGTTAGCAGAGACATGACACGACCGTGGTATTGGGGGGAGGGGTCCATCTTTAGCTATCGACTTTCGTGCATCCGCGAGTTTCATTGAAGTCGGCACCCTTGAGCATTGCGGAGAAAACGCAGGATCGTTTTAATCGGTGCTTCAAGGACGCTGATTGCGACCGGTTCGCAGGCGTCTCCGCAGCACGAAAGGGGCAGATGTCCGCATCGATCGAAACCTATCGAGCCATCATTGCTGAGCTGGCGTCGTCGTTGGGGGCGGGGGCCTCGCCGACGCCGGCCGAGGTGAAACGGTTGCGCAAGCAATTTGGGCAAGACCGAGTGAACGAATTGTTGAGCGTCGCGTCGCTACAGAAAAAGGCTTGCCAGAAATTTGGCGATGGCGTTTGGTGGGTCACGGAGAAGTCGCTGCAACAAGCCACTGCGTGGCAAGTGGCGAAGATCAAATCTGCTTGGATCGGCCAGCAAAGGGTTTACGACCTGTGTTGCGGCATCGGAGGGGATGCCATGCAATTGGCCAGCCGTGCTGACGTGGTCGCGATCGACTTGGATCCCGTGATGGCGACGTTTGCCGAAGCGAACTTGCAGGAGATGGCCTCTCGCGGGCCCCTCGGGAAAGCGGAAGTCCGATGTGGTGATGCCACCGAGGTACCGTTGCCTTCTGGCGTCGGAGTGCACATCGATCCGGATCGACGCAGCGGTGGGAAAAGAACCACGCGACCGGAAGACTATCAGCCTGGATTGGATCAGGTCCTTCAAGTGGCCCGTCCAGCGGTATCGGCGATCATCAAATTGGCTCCCGCGGCAGAGGTCCCGGTGGCCATGTCGGATGCAACGCACCGGTGTTGGATCTCGTTGTCGGGACGTGTGCGAGAGCAGGTGGTCTTGGTCGGCGAGGCGGTGGAGAGGTCGGGGCAGGTCGAGGGAACACGCTCGGCCGTCTCGGTTCGAGCGGACGGTAGCTTTCGAACGTTTTCGCTATCGGCCCATCAGCGTCAGCAGGGTGCGAACGATCGAAGCCACGAAGCCAGCGGGCCGGGAGCGGTTTTGGTGGATCCCGATGCATCGGTCCGGGCAGCCGGTTTGACCGACGCGTTCGCGAAGGTCCATGCCTTGTCGCTGCTCGGCGGCCCCGCAGGCTTCTTGACCTGTGAAGCATCGGAGGTAGGGAGGTTGAGCGAAGATGTGATGGCGGTTGTGGGCCGGGTGATTTGGGCAGGAGGCTGCGATCATCGGAAGCTGCGGCGGGAATTGCGGAATCGGGATTATTATCCCGAAGTGATCAAGGTTCGAGGGACGGGGCATGACCCAGCCAAGTGGTCCCAGCAGCTTCGCTCGTGCGGGACGATTCCGATTACGCTGTGGATCGGCAGGGCTGCGGGGCGGGTGTTCGCCGCGATCTGTGAGTGATCCCGAGTCGAAATTGCGGGCATGGGCCTAGCTCGAGGCCAAAAATGGCAGGAAAACGGTGCTTGTTTGGGCTTGCGTGAAGAAACGAATCCGCCATACTACCCCGCTTCCCTTGGGGGAAATCCCCGTCTAGGCATTTTCTGCGCCGCTTTCGTCGGTTGCTGGAAACTTTTGGCGGATGCATTCAACCGAGAAAATCGCGCCGGCGTTCGGCGTCAGAAATGCGAATCAAGTTCGCTTTCGAAATAATTTATTACCGAATCACAATTTGACTGGAAGGTTAGTCCAGCCATGGCAGACGTATTGCAAGTCGAGAAGCGAGAGCAATTGGGCTCGCGAGCCACTCGGCGTTTGCGTCAGAGCGGACGCGTTCCCGCTGTTTTGTACGGACATGGTCAAGAAACGGAATCGTTGTCGGTTTCTCTTGACCAGGTGAAGGCCCTGCTGCGCCATCGTGCTCGTACCGTTTCCCTAACTGGGGCGGTCAAAGAGACGGCGATGCTGTGCGATATGCAATGGGATCCCTTGGGGATTGATGTTTTGCATATGGACCTGATGCGAGTCAATTTGTCGGAAAAGGTCGAAGTGACCGTGATGATTCAGGTCCATGGCGAGCCCGTTGGGGTCCGCGAAGGGGGTGTGTTGATCGAGAATCGCCACGATGTGGATATTCGTTGCTCGGCAGGTGGGATTCCTGAGAACCTCAGGATTGACGTCACCGAGTTGGCGATCGGAGACACCTTGACGGCAGCCGATTTGGTGTTGCCCGAGGGTGTCGAGTTGATGACTCCGGCGGATTCGCCTGTCGTGCATGTTGAAGAGGTTCGCAGCGAAGAGCCCGAAACAGAAATCGGTGATGTCGCAGTGGAGCCCGACGTGATTAGCAAGGGTGGTCCGAAGGAAGGCGAAGAAGAAGACTGATCATTGTCATGAAGTTGATCGTTGGCTTGGGGAATCCCGGTCGCAAGTACGAACAAACGCGACACAACGTTGGCTTCATGGCGGCTGCGAAATTTGCAGCTTTGATCTCGGCAAGTCCCTCGAAAGAACGTTTTGAGGGGGAGTGGGCCGAAGGGAACCATGGCGGTGAGAAGTTCGCCATGCTCTGCCCTTGGACCTACATGAACGCGAGTGGTCAAAGTGTGCGAAAGGCAGTGGATTTTTTTAAGCTGGCACCAGAAGAAATCGTTGTCATTTGCGACGATTTGAACCTTCCTTGTGGGCGACTGCGGTTGCGGCCGTCAGGGTCCGCAGGAGGCCAGAAGGGGTTGGCGGATATTGTCCGGCATCTCGGTACCGAGTCGTTTCCGCGACTGCGAATCGGGATTGATCGACCGCCCGAAGGTTGGCAAGCGGTTGATTACGTGTTGGGCAAGTTCAACAAGGATGAAAAGGAAACGATCGAAGCGGCGACCACGCGAGCGGCTTATGCGGCAATCGAATGGGGGATTCTCGGTGTGACACCGGCGATGACCAAATTCAATGCTCCGGCTGAGTGAGTGAAGCGGTCGTGCCGATTCGACCCGTTGGAATGGAAGCGAAGCATTTTTAAAAGCGTACTATGGCAGAAGCGGAGAGGTCGAATCCCGACCTTGCTTCGTGATCGAGATTTAGACCGTAAAGAGACGAACGAACCGTGGCGAAAAACACTTACGAAACGCTATTCATCCTCGATAGCAATCACTACGCTCGCGATCCCGGCGGCGTCAGCAAGCAATTGGAACAGATCGTGACCGAAAACGGGGGTACCGTTTTGGTGAATCGCGTTTGGATGGAGCAGAAACTTGCTTATCCCATCGACGGGCATCAAAAGGGGACCTATTGGTTGACGTATTATGAAGCCGAAGGTGACAGCTTGGTTAAAATGGCTCGCGCCTTTACCTTGTGCGAACCGGTGGTCCGAGAGTTGACGTTGAAATTGGATCCGCGATTGGTCGAACCGATGTTGGCCAATGCTCGGGGGCAATCGTTTAGCCCGTCTTTGACATCTTCGAGCGACGAAGGTTCGGAGGATGCGGAGGATGGCGATGACTCGGACGGGGCGGATGCCTCGAGAGACGACGCGGTTGCCTCGCGGTAGTCGGCGGTCACTCGTTTCAGATCTCACGAACTGCTTCTCGCAAACTCGATCGGGAGGAAGCCATGGCAAGTTATAACCGAGTCATCTTGGTCGGCAATTTGACTCGCGATATCGAATTACGCTACACCCCGGGTGGAATGGCGGTTACCGATATTGGTTTAGCCGTCAATGATCGCCGTAAATCGTCGACCACTGGCGAGTGGGTTGAGGAGACGACCTTTGTCGATGTCACATTGTGGGGGCGGACGGCCGAAGTTGCCAGCGAGTATTTGAGCAAGGGCTCGCCACTTTTGGTGGAAGGTCGACTGAAGTACGACACATGGGAGTCAGACGGCCAAAAACGAAGCAAGCTCCGCGTCGTCGGAGAACGGATGCAGATGCTTGGAAGCCCAGGGGTGGGCAGCAGTAGTGGTGGTGGTGGGACGACGCGAACACGTTCGACGCCGAACCCCGCTGCACAGGAAGTTCATTATGATTCGGGCGAGCAGCATCCCGCCGAACATCGCGATCCCCCGGGAACGCGCGAGGCGCAGCCGACCGGAAACGGTCCTGGCTACGACGACCCCAATATTCCTTTTTAAGACACATTTGTTTAAGACATATCTGAATCACTCGAGTTTTTTCTCATGCCAAAAGCGAAAACACAAAGCGGCCGAAAATACAAACGGCCCTACAAGCGTTTGCCCAAGGGACCCAACGGCGGCGTTCAATTGCTACTGATCCACAACGTCGAAAATCTTGGCAAGCAAGGAGACATCGTTGAAGTCCGTTCGGGCTATGCGTTGAACTACTTGATGCCGCAAGGTTTGGCGACGATTGCAACCGATCACCATGCACGAATGGTTGATAAGCATCGTGAAAAGTTGCGCGAAATCGAACTCGAAAAGCTGAAGAGCTATCGTGATTTGGCCGACGAATTGGGCAAGCAATCGATCACGATTGAGGCGAACGCCAACGACGAAGGACACCTGTATGGCAGTGTCGGTGCTCATGAGATCGTCGATGCACTCAAAGGCGCGGGCTTTACGCTTGCCCAAGACCAGATTCGCCTCGATGGCCCGCTGAAAGAACTTGGACTGTATACCGTCAAGATTCACTTGCATGGTGAAGTCGACGCCAGTTTGAAGGTATGGGTCGTGCCGACCGTTGTTGCCGAAGGCGGCGAGTCGTAAGAGAATCTGCTGAGCGAGCAGCGGTCCGTGGCAAACTCCGCCGGGCAGGGTCCGGCCGGGGCAAGCCAACCGCAAATCGCTCGATCGGGGCTGTGGCGGAACTGGCAGACGCGCTGGATTTAGGATCCAGTTCCTTTATCGGAGTGCAGGTTCGATTCCTGTCAGCCCTATTTGTCTATTGTGGATGCCGAGGGGCACCCTCAAGCTCAGTGTTTTGGGATGGATGCTTCACCCTGTCTCCAGCGTGTGCGCTGCGTTGACACCGAGCGGGACAATGCTTAGGAAATTGCGCTTCCAACCGTCGCGGTCATTGACCCAAACGGCTTTTGTAAATACAGTTTGTCCCTAAAAGACAACGTTTTTTCACGCTGGCCAAAGCGGGCCCTCCTTCAGGGTCGATGCGGGGATCGTTCGAGTGACTCGATCGAATGGAGCGATTGCTCCCTTATCCTGACATTAAATCGTGATTGACCATCTAGACCCCACCCTCGACGGTTTTGAAACCGTAGATACAAACGAGATTAAACAGAGAATTTGAAATGGCAAAAAGAGCTCCATCCGTTAGCAAAATGGTCTATTACTTCGGCAAATCGAAAACCGAAGGCAGAGGGAAAGCGAAAGCACTTCTTGGCGGTAAGGGTTTGAATCTTGCGGAAATGACTTCGATCGGGTTGCCAGTTCCTCCCGGCTTCACGATCACGACCGAAGTTTGTGACGCTTACTATAAGTCCGGTGAGAAGTTGCCGGCTGGAATGATGGATGAAGTGAACAATGCCGTGCGGACGCTTGAAAAAGAGCTAGGCAAGAAGTTCGGTGATGATGCTAACCCGTTGCTTGTCAGCGTCCGCAGTGGTGCGGCTGTCAGTATGCCGGGGATGATGAACACGATCTTAAATCTTGGGCTCAACGATGCGGCCACCGAAGGGCTTGCCAAGGCCACCAAGAACGAACGGTTTGCTTTCGATGCTTATCGCCGATTGATCAATATGTTTGGCGACGTGGTCATGGGAATGGACCATCATGTCTTTGAAAAGGCGTTCGACGGAGTCAAGAAAAAGTACAAAGTGACGGAAGACACCGACGTTCCCGCCGAAGGACTTCGCCAGCTTTGCGACGACTACAAAGCCGTTTACGAGAAGCACACTGGCGAAGCGTTCCCGCAAGACCCCATGAAGCAACTGGAGCTTTCGATCCAAGCGGTCTTTGGGTCTTGGAATACGGCTCGAGCGGTTCGCTATCGTGAGATCGAAGGGATTCGCGGGTTGTTAGGCACCGCCGTGAACGTCCAGTCGATGGTCTACGGAAACATGGGCGAAGACTCGGGAACCGGAGTGGCATTCACTCGTAACCCCAACACCGGTGAAAACAAGTTCTTCGGTGAGTTCTTGATCAACGCCCAAGGCGAAGACGTGGTTGCCGGTATTCGAACCCCGCAGCCTGTTGCCGACATGCCCAAGTGGAATCGTGCGGTACACAAGGAATTGATGGAGATCAAGAAGACACTTGAAAACCATTATGCCGAAATGCAGGATATCGAATTCACGATTGAACGCGGCACGCTCTATATGTTGCAAACCCGAACCGGGAAGCGAACCGGTGTTGCCGCCGTCAAGATCGCTTGTGACATGGTCAAGGAAAAACTGATCGACCAGAAAACCGCGGTGTTGCGTGTTCCTGCGAACGATTTGACTCAATTGTTGCTGCCAAGCTTCAAGCCCACCGCACGCAACGCTGCCGATGTGCTTTGTCGCGGGCTGCCCGCATCGCCGGGTGCCGCAGTTGGCAAGTTGGCGTTCACCGCCGAGGCGGCGCGTGAGCAGTCGGACATGGGCAACAGCGTTATTTTGGTGCGAAAAGAAACGAGTCCCGAAGACGTGGACGGCATGAACGCGGCGGCCGGCATTTTGACCAGCACCGGCGGGATGACGTCGCATGCAGCCGTGGTTGCCCGCGGTTGGGGCAAGTGCTGTGTTGCGGGAGCAGGCGAGATCGACATCGATGCCAAAGCCCAAAAGATCAAAGTCGGGGGACGCACCTTTGGCGTCGACGATGTGATCAGCTTGGACGGAACGACAGGCGAAGTGATGTCGGGTGAAGTCGAAACGCAAGAGCCAAAATTGTCGGGTGACTTTGCCAAGTTGATGAAGTGGGCCGATGAGTATCGCACGCTTGCGATCCGAACCAACGCCGACTCGCCGGCCGACAGCAAGCGGGCTCGCGACTTCGGTGCGGAAGGCATTGGCCTTTGCCGTACCGAGCACATGTTCTTTGAAGGTGAACGAATCACCGACATGCGAGCGATGATCTTGTCCGAAAACGAAAAGGACCGCCGTGCCGCATTGAAAAAGTTGTTGCCTTTCCAACGCAAGGACTTCGAGGGAATTTTCAAAGCGATGAACGGGTTGCCGGTCACCGTTCGTTTGCTTGACCCTCCGCTGCATGAGTTTTTGCCGCATACCGCGGAAAGCCAAAAAGAGGTTGCCAAACAATTGGGTGTCAAACCCTCTGAGGTTGCCAAACGGGGTGAGGCGCTTCACGAATCGAACCCGATGCTCGGCCATCGCGGTTGCCGCTTGAGTGTGACTTATCCGGAAATCCTCGAGATGCAAGTTCGCGCGATCGTCGAAGCGGCGATCAATTGCGAGAAGAAGAAGATCAAGGCCCAGCCAGAGATCATGATTCCTCTCGTCGGAACCGCGAACGAACTTGAGTTTCTGCGTGCCAAGGTCGAAGCGACCATCGAAGAGACCAAGCAAGCGAAAAAGTATGACGGCAAGTTGGACATCTTGATTGGTACGATGATCGAAATCCCGCGTGCTGCCTTGACGGCCGATGAGATCGCCAAGTTCGCCGACTTCTTCAGCTTCGGCACGAATGACTTGACGCAGATGACGTTTGGCTACAGCCGTGACGACGTCAACACGTTCTTGCCCGATTACTTGTCGCAAGACATTTTGGAAGTCGACCCTTTCCAATCACTCGACACCAGCGGGGTAGGTCAGTTGGTTGAAATGGGATGCCAAAAAGGTCGCAGCACGAAGAAGGATTTGAAGGTCGGCATCTGTGGCGAACATGGCGGTGACCCCGCTTCCATTGCGTTCTGTCACAAGGTTGGATTGAACTACGTCAGTTGCAGCCCGTTCCGAGTTCCGATCGCACGCTTGGCCGCCGCACAGGCAGCGTTACAAAAAGCGTAAGCACGGCGGATGTAGCGAAGCTCTTCTCGCGAAGGGGAAGCCGACAACGGCTTCCCCTTCTTTTATGGATTGATGGCCGAAGGGTGGGGCAATACTAATTGACGTACTCTTCCTCTTCTTCACCGGTCGGTCGCGAGATTTCCCCGGTGTCTTCGAGGTGGCGAACGATATCGACAATTTTCTGCTGAACCGCCTCGACTTCGCTGACACGAACGCTGCCCAGGTACTCCATTTCTTCCTTCAAATTATCGGCCGCTCGCGTGCTCATGTTTCGCATGACCTTATCCTGCAGCGCCTGACTCGCTCCCTTCAACGACATCGCCCATTGTGCGGTTTCGACGTTTTTCAATAGCGATTGAATGTCGCGATCGGCAAGTTTCGAGATATCTTCAAAAACGAACATCAGGCGGCGAATTTCATCGGAAAGCTCAGGGTCGTCGTTGCCGAGTGCTTCCATGATCGTTCGTTCCACCGAGCGTTCGACGACGTTCAAGATCTCGGCAACGCTCTCCACACCGCCCGTGTTGCTATGCTGTTGATTGACCATGCTACTAAGCCGCATCTCAAGTCCAAACTCCAGTTCGGCCACCGCATCCGGGCTACAGCGTCCCATCGATGCAATCCGTTGAATGACCTCAAGTTGCTTGTCGGGCGACAATCCACTCATGACTTCCGAGGCATAGCCTGCCGGAACGTGACTGAGTAGTAGCGCGATGGTTTGGGGGTGTTCGTCACCGATAAATTGAAGCAACGTTTGCGAGTCGACTTTCTTGATAAAGCCGAACGGCATCGACTCGATCGTTTGTTGCAGATTGCCGATCATCTCGCTTGCGTCACGACCGAGCGCTTCTTTGATCAACTCCTTCGCGCGTTCCAAGCCCCCAGGGCTCGCGTAAATCGAACTCGCCTTGCTGGTCAAAAACTCGGCAATCACGACTTCCTGTTCATCGCCACCGACGGAATCGATTTTCGCGATCATGATGCTGATCGCTTCAATCGCTCGGGGCGGCAGTTGCCCGAGGACGCGGGCGGCGGTTTTTGTCGGCATCGACATCAAAAGAACCGCTGCTTTTTGGAGCCCTGCCTCGTTGAAGATTGACGTGGTTGTGGACACGAAACACCCTGTGCGATCTGCCGATGAGGAAAATGGCGATGGTTGAAAAATACCAACACCTCTCGATCTGGTATCGGCAGGGTCCAAGGTTCAACGTGCGTCGTCGTGGTGTCCTAACGATTGTGATGATTGTCACGGTTCGGCGATGTATCGATATTGCCCCTGGTTTTGCTGGGCGATGCGTCGCATCCGGCTTTCGCCTTCGCGGCTGTGGTAAGCAATCGTGTGGACGATGCTGATGATCCCGCCGTCGCCAAACAGGTTGTGTCGTTGATTCTGTTCTCGCAGCAAGTCCTCGGTCGTTTGCGGAAACTCGCCATCGGAAAGCAAGAAGATGGCATCGGCTCGAAGTCCCAATACAAACGGCAACAAGCCGTTCGGGTTCTTGCCTCGATCCATCTTGATGGTCATGGCCCATCGTTGTAGGGCCGCTTTGTTTGCCGGTGTGGCACAGACGCTACGCGGTTCGTCTTGATCCGGCCGACTCAGTCGCATGAAATCGGGTTCGCTATCAAAAAAAATGACATAAAACCGCTGCGTGGGCTCCAGTTGATGAATCGAACGCAGCAGTTCTTGACGTGCGGATGCGAAGGCACCTCCCATGCTGGCACTGCTGTCGACCAGATAAACAAAATGGTTCCCCCCGCCGTCCAAACCACAGAATTGCATCTTTGCATCGGAGGGTGAGGGTGGGTTCATGATCGCAGCCGCAGCATCCGAGGAATGCGATAACATCGCGGCTAGCGAACTTGATGCGTTTGATGCCGTGGGTGAAGTGAAGCTTGATGGAGCGAGTTCATCGACCATGCGAAGTTCTTCGTCTACCTTGCTTTCGGTCGGTTCAACCCTGTCGCTAGGGATCTCCGCGGATTCGATCGAAAACGTCTCGATCGAAACATCGGATTCGCTTGTGGGGGATGCCGAGAGGGTGACTTGATCCCGTGGCCGATGATTCTGCAAGGTCACCAATCCGAGGACGACCAGAATCGCGACGTGCGTCAAGAAGCTGATCGCAACCGCGGTCGGTCGTCGACGCTTATCTTGGCGCGTCAGTTGTCGTGTTTCGTCGAAGTCCAAGCCAACGTCCAGCCTGTCGACGCGGGATTCAGAAACAGCCTCCTCCAATTCGGAGTCATCAAAATGGGGCTCCGCAGTCGTCGTGTGTGCCGCATCAAAGCGAAAGCTCGAGCGATGCGGGGCAACGTTGGGTTGCCCGCTGGAGGCGGTTTGCGCCAATCGAACTTGGTCCCAATTCAGGAAGTGGGGACGTTGCGGATCGGGACGACCGCAGGGTAGATCGTCGACTCGAGTGACTTCCGATCGCTCGATCCGCTCTTGTTCCGCGCCTTCTTGTTGGGCAAGGGCGCGGATTTCCATTTCCAATTCGGCCGCCTTGGCATCCCACTTGGCAGCCTCGGCTTGGCGGCGTACGCGGACCAACTCCAATTCCAACGCCCCTCGTTGCCGTTGCAGATTCCGCAATTGCGAGGTTGAGGTTGTGTTGGGACTCGATGGGTCCGAGCCGTCTGAGCGAGTGGTTTCGGGTGGGTGGGAATCGTCAGTCACGGGTACGGTTCCAGCGATCGTGGGATCCAGCGGCCAGGACCGGCTGGATGGACAAAAATCGACTAGAACCCTCATTGTGCTGATTTGACGTTGCGATGCAACTAAAATGTTGGTGACGCCAGGGTGAATTGTGTGCAGACGGCTAAGTCTGCTAACTTGATGGCATGGACCGCGGGCGATTCTTTGGAGCCCCCACGTCCCCTTTCTTGTTGAATTACGCCTTTTTGAGCCTTTCATCGATGACAACCCGCCGACAATTTCTATCCCTTGCCGCCGCCTCGGCTGCCATCACAACGTCTGCCGTCCCCGCCGCGTTTCCGGTGACGGAGGTTGCTGCCGCCGAGCCAGAGTCCACGCGCGCACCAATTCGCTTCGCTCTCAATACCGCCACCATTCGTGGCCAAGACTTATCCATCACAGACCAAATCGACATCGCATCGAAAGCTGGCTACGACGGGATCGAGCCCTGGATTCGAGATTTGGAGAAATACGTTGCCGCCGGGGGAAGCTTACCGGACCTGCGGAAGCGAATTGAAGATGCGGGATTGACCGTTCCCAGCGGGATTGGATTTGCGCATTGGATCGTCGAGGATCAAGCAGCTCGTGCGGCAGCGCTCGAAGTGGCTCGGCGTGATATGGAACTGCTCAAAGCGATCGGTGGCACGCACATTGCCGCACCGCCCATCGGAGCCCACCAAAAAGACGCTGCCTCGCCACCCCTCGCAGTGATCGGAGATCGCTTTCGTGCGTTACTTCAAGTGGGTGATGAAACGGGGGTTGTCCCACAATTAGAGCTTTGGGGCTTCTCACCCACGATTAGCAAGCTGGCCGAACTGGTCTACGTTGCGACAGCGACCGAGCACCCCAGCGCCTGTGTGCTTCCCGATTTCTATCACATCTACAAGGGCGGAAACGACTTCGCGGCACTCGGTATGATCGAAGCCTCTCGCATGCACTGCTTCCACATCAATGATTATCCCGACATGCCTTGCGAAACGATTGGCGATAAGGACCGCGTGTTCCCAGGTGATGGCGTTTGCCCGTTGGTGCCAACGATCAAGCTGTTGGTCAGGAACGGATTCATGGGAACGTTTTCGCTCGAGCTGTTTAATCCCGAGTACTGGAAACGAGATGCACTTGATGTTGCCAAGGAAGGACTGGAAAAGTCGAGGAACGTGGTTGCTCAAGCAACCAGTGGCTGATCCGATCCGATCGATTTCGGGCCAGTACGTTCAACAGGGGTTCGATGTCTCCTGCGCGAGATTGCATAGACGCTTGCGGATCCCAGGCAAAACAGACCAATCGCGGCGAACAGGACACCGAAGCCAAACGATTGACCGATCAGTCCCAAAATCGGGGCACCGAGGATTGTTCCTAAATCCAACATCATGAGCGCCAACGTGGATCCGGTTCCATGGGCTTTACGAGGAAACCGGATTAACGTCAACGAGACCATCGTGTGAAACATCAACGAGTGACCGACGCCACCGAGGAGGGCTGGTATCACGATCAGCCAAGGTTTTTCGGTGGAAACAACGGAGAACGCGAACATCCCAAGCGACATGAAGACGGTGCCGACCAACAAAACTCGATCGGGACCTACCACATCCGGTAAGCGGCGAAACCCCACCCGGACCACAATGGCCACTCCCGCGTAGCACCAAAAAAACAGACCAATCACCGACAGGCCCGGGATCTGTAAATGCAGGGTATCGACAAAGCTGGCCACGAAGATCAGGGGCGCCGTGATGCAGACACCGAACGCGAGATCGACCAACAGAATCGTCCCGGGCCAATACGCGCGGACGGTCGCGAAGAATTCACGGAGCCTCGCAGGTCGTTGATCGCCGACGCTGTGGGGTGCATGCAGAAACAACAACAAGCAAGCCGGAAGAAGGTTGGCAATCGTTGCAGCGGAGAAGAGCCAGACAAAATCCACGCGATGACGAACGTCACTGCCAAGAAACATGTCACCAATCGCCGGTCCGAGCAACATGCCCAAAAAGCCACCGACGCCAAGGATTCCAATCGCTTCGGTGCGTCGATGAGCAGGCGCCGTTTGTGAGACAAACGTCAATCCGCTGGCGAATACGATCGCGGCCCCAAGCACGATACCACCGCGAGTGAGGTAGATGGCAGGGCCGAGCTCGTGAAGGAACAGATTGGATAGCGAACTGATCGCAAATACGCCGTAGCCGACACCCCACATGGCTCGCGCACCGATGCGGTTGATCCATTGAGCCATCCATGGACGCAGCAGCAAGCCTAGCATTGCAGCGGATCCCATGATCAGACCGACTTGGCGGAGATCGCCGCCGAGAAATTCAATCCATCTTGAAAAATGCGCCATCAACGTGTTGGCCATCACGAAACACGTTTGGCTGACCAATGCGATGACGAAATCGCGATCGTAAAGCCGGTCGTTCTGTGGAACAACCGATTCCACTTCGTCCCGATCCGGGGTCTTGGCGATTGCCGGATCAGCGATCTCGGGTCCGCGGTTCGCAGGCTCGATCGGACGACGCTCGATAGGACAAACGGGGGACGATGAGGGCATGGGGTCGCGGTGTGGTCTGTGTGTGTAAGAACGATCGGGGGGCGTGTCACTTCGCTGTCCGCTTTAAACATAGCCATCGGCTAGACGATTCCCAGGGTGTTTCTTTACCATGGTCAAATTCGCACCCCACGCCCCTGATTAAAGGACACCGTCTCATGCAAAACAACATTGGCCCCATGATCGCCGCCTCGGCTCGTCTAGGTCTCGGCTATGCCGACCGATTGCTCAAAGATGTGACGGTGGAACAGTTCGCAAGGTTCGCCAAGATCGATGGCACCACGATTGAGTCGAATCATGCCGCATTCAACTACGGGCACCTCAGCCTTTATGCTTGCCGAGTGATCGAAGCCGTTGGGGGAGATGCGACACCCTACCAGCCGTCAGCCGCGTTCGAGAAGGTATTTTCTAAAGATGCAAAATGCGTTGATGACGCCGATGGCACGATCTACCCGGCGATGGACGAAGTGGTAGCAGCTCTGGTCAAAAATTACACGGCTGCGATCGAATCGCTCGAAGCGGCCGACGACTCGGTCTTCATGAAACCGAACCCGAACGAAGCGATGCGTGGCCAATTTCCGACGACTGGTGCGATGTTGGGGTTTTATGTTGGCGGGCATTTCATGATGCACATGGGGCAAACCAGTGCTTGGCGACGAGCGATGGGACTTGGACCTGCATGAATCCGCAGCGCGTAGTGTGTTAAACCCGCATGACCCTGGGAGCGAAGACTTGCCGGTTGCTGGCGTTTTGCCCGCGATCCTTCAAGCCGTTGGAAAATCGGCGCCCGTGATTCTTAAGGCGCCTCCCGGTGCGGGCAAGACCTCGCTGGTTCCGATCTCGCTGCTGCAAGCGGGCCTCGTTGCCGACGGTCAGCTTGTGTTGGTTCAACCACGCCGCTTGGCTGCGCGGGGTGCCGCCCGTCGCATCGCCCATCTGACCGGCTCGAAGCTTGGACAACAAGTTGGTTACCAAGTTCGTTTCGATCGCTGTGCCTCGCCGCAAACCAAATTGTTGGTCGTCACACCGGGGATTCTTTTGCGTCGGCTTGCGGAGGATCCGCTGTTGGAAAATGTGGGCTGCGTGATCTTGGACGAGTTTCATGAACGCAGTCTCGAACTCGATCTGACGCTCGGCATGATCGATCGGATTCGTTCGACACTGCGTCCCGAGTTGAATCTGATCATCATGTCGGCAACACTCGATCCGGCCCCACTTCTGAAATTCCTTCGCTCGTCGTCGGTTCCGCCCATCAGTGTGGAGTGCCAAGGTCGATCATTCCCCGTCAACGTTCATTACACACCGTCACGATCACGGCAGCCGATCGAACAAAGCGTCGTCGAAACGCTTCCCGACGCGCTGGACCAAACCAGCGGGGACGTGTTGGTTTTTCTGCCTGGCGTTGGCGAAATCAAACGGGTCCACCAACGAATCGATTCACAAGGGATTGCGTCGGATTTCCAGGTTGATGAATTGTATGGTGATTTGTCGGCGGAAAGCCAAGACGCGGTCTTGGCACCGTCGGAGCATCGCAAGATTGTGTTGGCGACAAACGTGGCGGAAACTTCGGTGACGATTCCCGGGGTCACGGCGGTGATTGACACGGGATGGGCTCGAGTGATGACGTTCAACGCCGCGGTGGGGATGCCGAGTCTTCGCATGCAACCCATTTCCCAGGCCTCTGCCGAGCAGCGAGCAGGCCGAGCAGGACGAACGGCGCCGGGGGCCGCGTGGCGTCTTTGGCCGAAGCCGTCGCATGCTGCACGACCCAAGCACGACTTGCCCGAGATCCAGCGAGCCGATTTCAGTGCCGCCGCGATGATGCTTGCCGCATGGGGCGAACGCGACCCCTTTGATTTTCCCTGGTTGACACCTCCCGCGGTCGAAAGCGTGGCCCGCGCAAAGCAGCTGTTGTCGTGGCTCGGTGCGATCGACTCGGCGGACAAACTGACAGCGATCGGTAGCCGGATGTTGCGTTTGCCGGTTCACCCGCGTGTGGCTCGGTTCCTGATTGCAGCGGAGGATTTACAGGTCGCCGAAGACGCTGCCATTGCGGCGGCGCTGTTGACCGAACGCACGCCGTTTGTTTCCGGCAACGTTCCCTCGGACTTGGCTTCCCAAGTGGAAACGCTGCAGCAGTTCTTTCAGAGAAAACCGGTCGCGAACCTTTTGGTTGCAGCGACGAAGAACATTCAACGTGTTGCCGATCAATTGTTGCGAATCCTGGCGTCGTCACGTTCTGGTGCCGGATCGGAGGATCGCGGCGATGTTGCACCCATTGCGCTCGGTGAAAAGGAAGAACGGCTCCGTCGCTCGTTGTTGTTAGCCTACCCCGATCGCGTTGCCAAGCGTCGCAGTAGGGATAGCGATAAGGGTTTGATGGTTGGAGGTCGAGGGGTACGTATGATCGCAGCCAATCGGATCGGGGCCTCGGAGTTGTTTGTGTGTATCGATGTCGACGACAAGGGAACCGATGCCGTCGTCCGAATGGCGGCGCCCATCGAACGGGATTGGCTCAGTCAGGATTGGATGCAGTCGGTTGACGAACCCTTTTACGACCCGACACGCCAAGCGGTGATCGCACGGCGACGCGACTATTTTCATGACTTGATACTCACCGAATCCCCGCTGGAGTGCAAACCGAGTCCCGCGGTTGCAGAACAGCTCGCCACATTCGCTCGGCCAATGCTTTGGGAATGGATGAATGACAATCAACGTTCTGCCATCGCGTTTGTCACTCGAGTGCGTTTTGTTGCACACTGGATGCCTGAGGCCGATCTTCCACGGCTCGACGATGATGCGATTGACGACGTGTTGGTTCAGCTGTGTCAGTCCCGGACCACCATCCGATCGCTGCAAACCGCGCCTTGGCTGGAACATTTGAAAAGCCGGTTCGACTATCCAGCTCTGCAACGGATCGACAAGCATGCTCCTGAGCGATTGATCGTGCCGAGTGGCAACGCGATACGAATTGAGTACCAAGAAGGGAAACCTCCGATCATGGCAGTGCGATTGCAAGAGTTGTTTGGGTGGGGCGAAACTCCACGCATCGCAGCAGGAAAGGTGCCGATTCAATTGCATCTGCTGGGCCCGAATGGTCGACCGCAACAAATTTCAGAGGACTTGGCCAGTTTCTGGAAGCACACTTACGCGAACGTGCGAAAAGACTTGCGTCGCCGATACCCAAAACATCATTGGCCCGAAGACCCCTTGATTGCCCAGGCCACACGAAACGGATTGAAGCCGCGGTGAACTTTACAGCCGGACCTCCGCGATGAGTTCTCGTGCACCTCGGCTGGCCAAATTTTCGGTGGCTTCTGCTGCGATTCTTTCCGCGCACGTTTGCCAATGGTTTTCATCGAATCGGATACTCCGCGAGTCCTCGAGTCGCTTGCTGCCATCGACCGACAAGACAAGGGCATCGAGTCGCAGGTGCCCTTCCAAGATTTGAGCGTAGCCGGCGATGGGTGCGAGGCAGCCGCCGTTTAGATTGGCGAGCAGGGATCGCTCGGCCGTAACGGCCGCTCGGGTAGCAAGGTCATTGAGGCACTGCGTCGCGGCTTGTATCTCCGTAGCATCGCTGCGCACCTCGATCGCCAGAGCGCCTTGCCCGGGGGCAGGCATCATTTCGACGAGCGACAATTCGACTCGAGGCACCGAGTCCATCTTGAGACGCATCAAGCCGGCCGAGGCCAGCATGATGGCATCGAAGTCCCCCGTTTGTAGTTTTTCGAGTCGAGTTTGCAGGTTGCCGCGAATGGGCTGAATGTTCAAATCGGGACGACGATTCTTTAGTTGTGCGGCACGCCGGCGGCTGCCGGTGCCGATACAGGCCCCTGCGGGCAAGGAATCGAGTGTCCATCGCGCGGGCGAAACCAAACAATCGTTGACCACTTCTCGTGGGGGAACTGCAATCAACGTCAGCCGCGAGTCGACTTCGGTGGGCAGGTCCTTTAAGGAATGAACCGCGATGTCCGCTTCGTTGTCGATCAACGCTTGCTGAATCCGTTTGGTGAAGACGCCGACTTGCCGAGTCGCATCGATCGGCCGCATGTCGGTATCGCCGCTGCTGATCAACGGGACGATTTCCGTCGCCACCCCCGCGTTTGAAAGCAAATTCGCGACATGTTCGGCTTGCCACATTGCCAAGGCGCTGTAACGCGTCGCGATCCGAACGCTCCGGCTGGGGCTGGAGCACGGTTCGCTGGATGGCGGAGTCGGTGGCTGGGTGGACAATTTGGTATTCCAAAAAAAGAGGTCGACGGGGATGCTCAGCGAGGAAACACATCAAGAATCCGAAAAAACCGCGCCAATCGGCATCGCCTTGCTGATCCGGGCGGTTTTCGCCCTTCTCGTGCGGCCGGTGACCGGAATTCAAAAGACGGTTCGACGCGGCAGTGCCTATAATACGAGAATGCGTTGGGGAAATAAGGTGTCCGGGACCGTTTCCCTCAAAGTGGCCCTGCGGGTGCCTCACAGAAACGGTCCCGGACATCCTGTTTCGCCCCCTTTTTCAACCCTTTTCTCCGTTGCTTGTCGAACGTGTCTGAATCGCCCTCATCCAATCCGACGGTTCCACCGGAGTTGCCGACCCGCGCGGCAGAATTCGAGGATGGTTCGGGTGATGATTTTCACTTCGCGGGCGAAGTCACGGCGGAGTTTCCCGTCCCGGCGATGCCCGACCATCTGGGTGACTACGCGATTAAGGAAATGATCGGCGCTGGCGGCATGGGCCAGGTTTATCTGGCCGAACACGTTCGCATGCAGCGAATCGTGGCGATCAAGACCTTGCCAGGCCAATTGATGAAGGACCCGCGAGCGGTCAGCCGTTTCTATGACGAAATTCGAGCTGCCTCGCGAGTGCTGCACCCCAATATTGTGGCTGCCTTCGACGCGGGTGAAGACAAGGGCATCCACTACTTGGCGATGGAATATGTCGATGGCATGACGTTGACGCGTTGGGTGTCGCGCAGCGGTCCGATGTCTGTCGGTCAAGCGGCTTCGGTGATTCGTCAAGCCGCGATGGGACTGTTGCATGCTCATCGTGTCGGTATCATCCATCGTGACGTCAAGCCGGGGAACCTGATGCGATCGATCGACGGCACGGTGAAAGTCGTTGACCTGGGGTTGGCGCGTCTGAGCACCGCTGGATTGATCATCAAGCACGACACGGACGAAAGGGCCGTCGAAGAAAAACCGAACAAAGGACGACTGATCGGTACGTTGCCCTTTATGGCACCCGAGCAATTGGAAGACCCCGATTCCGCCGACCCGAGAAGCGATATCTATTCGCTTGGGGCAACGCTGTATTTCCTGCTGACAGCTCAACCACCGTTTGCCGGAGACTATTTGGAACAGGTGTATGGGCATCGGCACGGCGAGATTCCTGACTTGATGCAAATGCGTCGCGACGTGGATTTGCAATTTGCCAATATCTTTCGTCGCATGATGGCCAAGACGCCTGAGGAGCGATACGCATCACTTGATGAAGTGATCGAGGACTTGGGAGAGTATGCCGACAAGACCAGCGAACCGCAGTGGCTTGCCGAATTCAGCATGCGACAACCGGTTGGTGAAACCGGATCGACACTTGCCGGTGGTTCGACTGCGGGCCAAGTCGCCAACGTGATGGCGATTGATTTGGGCATGTTCTTCTCTGCGGCTGCCGAAGCATCGCCGGCCGGACGCGTCAATTTATTGACCGCAGGCGGCGGAGGTCGATCGTTGTTCCGGATGGCCGTGTCGAGTGACGGCAACGAGTTGTTTTATGGTGACGAGGCGATGAAGATCCGGACGACCAATGCGCGGAACCTTGCCCACTGTGCCGCCATGTACATTGGCAAACCGGTCATCGAGCGTGAAATCGCTGGTCGGCAATGTCCGCCCGAGGTTTTGCTGGGCATGATGATTCGAAAGCTGACGCAAAACGCTTGGGAGATCGACGCTGCCCCGGCGGCGGTTGCATTGACGGTCCCCGCAAGCTACGACCAATTTCATCGTCGAGCGGTCCTGCAAGCGGCTCAAATCGCGGGGCTCTCGTCGGTCCGCTTGGTCGATCGAAGCGTCGCTGCGGTCCAATCCGCCTTGCTGGAATCGGCATTTGATTCACTCGATTCCGAACAGCCTTCGGCGGCGGACGCAGCCGTATCGGGTGGGCACTCGATTGTCGAAGCTTCCTCCGATCAATTCATTCTGTTTGTCGGACTGACCGGTCAAGCGACCGAAACGGCCGTCTTTCAACGAGATGCGAACCGGCTCAAGCAGTTGGCGACCGCGGGACATTGGAATACCGGTACCTTGCCGTGGCAGCAGAGATTAGTGGAATTGGCCGCTGACATCTACCTGCAAGCCTTCAACGTCGATCCGCGAAAGACTTCCCAAGCCCCGATGTTGCAGGTCGCGTGTGAAAGCGCCATGAATGCGTTGATGATTCTGCCCTCAGCCAAAATCACAGTTGAAATTCATGGAACCAAACAACCGATCACGATCCGCCGTAGTCAATGGCTTACGCGATGCAAGGGGTTGCTTGAAGGATTGCGACGTTCGATCAAAGTCGCCTGCATGACCGCCGGGATGTCACGGCGGCGAATCGATACCCTTGTCACACTGGGGCCACTGCTTCGTATCAAAGAAATTCGTGATGAAGTGCTTCGTGGGTTGCGCCAAAATCTCTCGGTTCAAGCGGTCGATCGCAGCGACGTGGCTCGTGGAGCGGCTGCATGCTTGGCAGGGGAATTACCCGGTCGAAGTACGATTGCAACGCCGCCACTGGGGGTCACCAGCCAAACCATTGGAATTTTGGTCGAAGATGGCCGTGGTCGCAGACGCATTTTGCCAATCCTGCCGAAAAGCACTCCGCTGCCAGCTCGCGCTAACCGTCGTTTGACGGTTGGCGAAGGACGTGAAAAGATGGCCTTGTCGTTGGTCGAGTCTTCAGGCATTGAGCAAGACGATTGGCAATCGCTCGGTCGATACGATTTTACCATCGACGATGAAGCGCATGGAAGCGAAAGCCGCGCACGATCGATTGGCTTTGAGATCAACGTCAATGGCCTATTGACCGTCCGTGCGCAAACCCCGGGCATGCCGGGCAGTACCAAGTTAGCAACCCTGCCCAAGCCGAATCTCTCCGACGAAGCGGTCGCCGCATGGACCCGTTGGGTCGACAAGCTGGACTGATCCTTGGTGGCGTTAAGCAAATGACGGACAGATTTGGGTTATCGTTCATGCCGCAGGCATTTCAGCAATAAGCCCTGGATCGCGGATAGCGCATCCGGGGTAGGAAATGCAAACCAGCTCCAACCCCTAATGAGACTGCTGAATTCATCGCGTCGATGCCAAGTAGAGTCCACTCCAACGAATCATCCGGGTTAGGCAACCTTCTTGCCGCATGGCGCGCGCAAGTCGAACAACCCAAAAATCTCTTCGCGGCTCAGCCCACCGCCGGCAACCGGGGCTGCTTGGTCGGAAAACAGGGCGTCGAACATCTCTCGTTTTTGGGCCAACACATCGGCAATGCGTTGTTCGATGGTGTTCATGGCTAACATCCGGGTCACGGTCACGGCTCCGGCCGCGCCAATCCGATGGGCCCGATTGATCGCTTGGTCTTCGATCGCCGGGTTCCACCAACGATCGAACAAGAAGACATACTCGCAAAACTGAAGGTTCAACCCAACACTGCCAGCTCCATAGCTCATCAGGATCACATGGCTGTTCGGATCGTTCTTGAATTTGTCGATCACCCCTTCGCGTTGCTTGTGCGGAATGCGGCCGTGATACTCGACCGGACCGAATCGCTCCAGTGCGGGACGCATCTGGTCAATGCTCTTGACCCATTGGCTGAACACGATCGCCTTCTTTCCGCTCGCGGCGACCTCTTCCATATCCGCCACCAATCGCTCCAACTTTGAACTGCTGCCGGTGACCGGGTCAAAGTTGCAGATTTGTTTTAGCCGCAGGACCAACTCAAACACATGCTGGATCGTCAGCATTTCGTCGAGCTGTTCCAAGTGGATCACGCCCTCCGATTCTGCCGATTCGTAAGTCGCCCACTGCTCGGCTGTCAAATCCAATTCCGCGTCGCGGTACAATTTGGGCGGCATGTCGTTGAGTACCATGTCTTTGGTGCGTCGCAGAATATACTCTCTCGCAGCGGCGGCCATTTGCGGCATCGGCATGCCAGCACGCAAATACCCGGGTGACAAAAACTCAAAGATTCCCACCAAATCGTCGGGGGAATTCTCGACCGGAGTGCCTGTCAATGCCCACGATCGTGTCCGCGGAATCGCCCGCACGATTTCACTGGTTGTGCTGTTGCGATTTTTGATTCGCTGGGCCTCGTCAAGGACGACCAAGTCAAAATGCAGTCCACTTTCGAGAACCGTTTCCTTGTCTCGCATCAACAATTCGTAGTTTGCGATCTTGACCGGCACGCTCGGTGAACGCCACTGAAAGTCGCGTTTTGCAGCGCTGCCTTCAATGGCAGCGACCGGAATCTCCGGCGCCCAAACGTGGAACTCGCGAAGCCAATTCGACACCAGCGGCTTCGGGCAAACCAACAAGATGCCGCGCGCTTCGCCACTACAAAGCAGCAACCGAATCGTGCTGATCGCCTGCATGGTTTTGCCCAGCCCCATTTCGTCGGCAAGCACACAGGCGAATCGCGGAAACATGAACGCGATTCCGTCCAACTGGTAAGGAAAGGGCTCAAACGGAAAATTCAATTGGCCGCTGCCGACCAACTGATCCAGCGGTGGCTGCAGCAGGTAGTACAGCCGGTCTTGCAGCTTGACGACGTCGCTCGGTGGCTTGATACGGTGCCGATTTTGGGGACGCTTGCCTGGCTTCGCCGGCGGGACCGGTTCGGCCTCACAATGGAGACCGATCGGTTTGTCGTTTGACGCAGCCGGCGCCATCGCGGACGGCGGGGTCCAGCGACTGGATTCGGGGAACAAAAAACCGGTCACTCGTGTTTTCAACGGAGAAACACGAATCGGCAGCGATCGAGGCTCGATCGTTTCAAGTGACCAAGAAATCGTGTCCGCCGGGACCCAGTCATCGATATGCCACGCCGCCGACTCATTGATTTGGATGTCGATCATTTCGGTTAGCCTGCCCGGGCAATTTGCGATTGGGCTTCGCGGATCGCTTCGCGGATCCGTTCGAAGGGCTCGACCGCATCGGGCAAGTCCACAAACCGGTCGGCAATGGCCTCGATGGCTGCCGCGTTTTCGATCGGAACTTGCAAGGATGCGTTGACCAGTTTCACGGAGGTGGCGCCGACAAGCATGTCGCTGCGGATCGGGCCTTCCTCCTCTTCGGCTGCCTCGGTGACCAATGCAACCGGTACGCCCGCGGTCGATCCGAGCACCAAGGCTTCAATTTGGTCACAGCAGACCAGCGACAGTGGGGTGCGGCATTTCTTGATCAGCATGGGGCCGATCACTTCGCCAATCAAATGATCGCGGAGCGTGGCGCCAAACAAGATCTCGTGGGCACGCGACGGACGGACCGGAAGCGTGCACTGAAACTCGACCGGACGACCGCCCCGGTTGAGGACGAGCAGCCCACCGGTCCATCCCGTTCGATCGTCGAAAATTACAGTGAAGTAGCCTATCGTCAATTCGGTCGATGCGGGCATTCAAAAGGTGTTTCGAGGAAGAGGGAGGAGGATCGCACTAGCAAACCTATTCGGCGTTCCGGTCGTGCCGACTTTAGCGACCAGGAGGGTAAAAAGGACGGCTGGGAAGTCGGGCAAGCCAGGAGGGTGGTTTGGCAAGTTCGGGGGGCTGAGACGGAAATTTTGCAGTCCCAGCAAGATTGTTGGACAAGTCCATTTTTACCGGGTTATACTCAGGATTCTCAGCGACCGTTTCAGCATCATGTGAAGTGTTAGGAATCAGCAGAAATGTCATACGATCACGAACAAGTTTCCCCCATGTTCCGCATCGATGTCTCCCCCGAAGCGGGGTCGTCCGAAGCGTCGGTGTCCGAAGGCCGAGTGATGATCGAGCTGCTGCGCCAGTTGGTGACGGGCCAGAGCCAGCAGAACCGGCTCCTGCAAGAATTGATGCAGCAAAATGCGGCCATGCAAAAGCAACGCGCCGGTGAACTGCAGCAGTGGAAGGAATCCAACCCGGAATTGTCGCGAGCTTGCCGAGAAGCAGCCGAAACGCTTAGCCGCGTGCAAACGCGGTTCCTCGACACGATGACCGAAGATATCCTCGATAATGACGAGCATCTGATGGAAGGCGAATTCATGCTGAACGAGTTTGTCGACCGATTTGGTCCCCGCTTGGCCCATCTGAACGGAGTCCTGCAAGTGTTGGCGCAACTGGGGACCGGCCAGCCCGTCCAAAATCAATAGGACGGAGAATAGCGGTCGGCAGTCAGCAGTCAGCCGATAGCCGCTTCCTCGCCGATTCTAATGGCGAAACCGATTCCGGCGTGGTATCTTGTAGAGACGGGGAAGGTGCGCTTTGAGCGTCTTCCGCTTCTTCTCCAACTTCTCTCCATTCCCGCCGCGCGTTGAGTTGACCAGTCATGAGCCAAGCGATGAAAGAATTCACGGACCTGCTTCTCAAGAAAGGCATTATCAGCCTTGACCAGCTTTCGGAAGCCGAAGAAATCGCGAAGAACACCAAAGCCGATGTCGGCGACGTGTTGGTTCAGTTGGAGTATGCGACGCCCGAAGAAGTCGCCAAAGCGCTGGCCGATTTTCACAAGATCCCGTTCGTCGATCTGCGGCAAGAGCGTATCCCTGAATCCGTCATCGAATTGGTCCCCGAATCGGTCGCTCGCGAAAATACGATTCTTCCGTACAGTGAAGACACCGGATCGTTGCGGATTCTGATCTCGGACCCGTTTGACCTGGGGACCATCGAAAAGCTGCGATTTATCCTCAACCGGACGATTGAAACCGCGCTCGCGCCAAAATCCGCGATTTTGGGGGCGATCAACCAGTATTACGGGCAAGTCGAAGGGGAATCGGCTGACTCGATGCTGCAAGAATTCACCGACACCGCGATTGACTTTACCGAAACGTCCGATGCCGATTCGGACAATATGGACGAGACGGTTGACGACAGCAGCGCTCCGGTCATCCGGCTTGTGAATCTGATGATCCAAGAAGCGGTCCAGCTTCGTGCCAGCGACATTCATGTCGAGCCCTTTGAGGAGCGAGTTCGCATCCGTTATCGAATTGACGGCGTTTTGGTGGAACGAGAGAGTGTGCCGCGGCGAATGCTATCGGCCGTGATTGCCCGTATCAAGATCCTCTCGAAGATCGACATTTCCGAGAAACGGCGGCCAACCGATGGGCGAATCAAGATCACCGTTGGCGATAAGCAATTGGACCTGCGGGTCAGCATCATTCCGACCAACCATGGCCAATCTTGTGTGATGCGTCTGCTCGACAAAGACAACATCAAGGTCGGGGTGCGACAGTTAGGTCTTTCCGAGCGCGATTTTCGCAATTTCAATTCGCTGATTCGGCGCCCCAATGGCATCATTCTGGTCACCGGCCCGACGGGGTCGGGCAAGACCACGACACTGTACGCATCACTGAACGCACTGAACCGCCCGGACCGCAAAGTCATTACCGCAGAAGACCCCGTCGAGTACTACTTGCCCGGCATCAACCAGGTCGAGGTGCGGCACAAAATCGGACTCGACTTCGCCCTGATCATTCGCGCCATGTTGCGCCAAGCCCCGAATATCATCCTCGTCGGTGAGATGCGAGATCACGAGACCGCATCGATGGGAATCCAGGCTTCATTAACAGGACACCTGGTATTCAGTACGCTGCACACGAACGATGCGCCCAGTGCTATATCACGAATGGTTGACATAGGTGTACCTGGATATATGGTCGCAAGTAGTGTGATTGCGGTCTTGGCTCAGCGCTTGGTGAGGACGATCTGCCCCCGCTGTAAGGTGAGGTACCAGCCGTCCGAAAGCGTGATCAAAGATTCGGGCTTGCCACCCGAGATGGTCAAGCAGGCCGAGTTCGCTCGAGGCAAGGGATGTCCGTATTGTGGCCGCAAGGGATACCGGGGTCGAATCGGTATCTACGAGCTGATGCTTGTGAACAACCGTTTACGCGAGTTGATGTTCAAGGGAAAAGATACCAACGTGATCCGAACCGAAGCCATAAAAAACGGTATGTCAACGCTTTACGCCGATGGGATGTTGAAGGTCATCCGCGGAATCACGACCTTTGAAGAGGTCTATCGGGTGGCAAAACGGACCGAGCAAGAGGATTTGGCCCTGCAGCACATTGTCAAGGATTTGGCATCGTTGTAGACCCCGGTTCCGCTGGCAAAGCGAGGGCTCGGATGTCTTCGAAACGAGCCCGTGATGGACCGAGCAGGATCGGGGTGGCCCGCCTAGGCAGCTCCCGAATCCGGCGTCGCGACCCCGAATCGGGTGGTGGTCGCACCCCTGTCGATCGCATGCCACCGGTGGTGAATTGCCCCGTGGCCGAGCCCATGCAAATTTGGAGCCTTTTGCGGCAAATTCGCATCTTTCCTTGGATTATTCGCGTTAGGCGGAGATAATGGGGGTGCCGGCACAATTACGCCACATCGCGTGGCGACTCATCTCGTCTCATAAATAAGCCTTTCGGGAGTCCTCCGTTGGCCACCCTCTTAATTGACAAGCTTCTGCACGCCGCGATCAAGCAAGGTGCGAGCGATATCCATATCGTGGTCGGCCAGCCGCCCGTTTTCCGTTTGCACGGGCGAATGCGAAAGCTGGACACAAAGACACTTGAGGCGGAAGATGCGGTGGGATTGATGAAGAGCATCACCCCAGAACGCTGTCAACGAGAGCTTCAAGAATCGGGGGGTGCCGACTTTGGTTTTGCCTTCGGCGAGCTGGCACGATTCCGCGTGTCGGTCTTCAAGCAGCGTGGTTTCATCTCCATGGTGCTGCGGCAGATTCCCAATGACAAATTGACCCCAGAGCAACTCGGTTTGCCTGAGGTTGTCGTCAAATTGATTCATCGTCCGCGTGGATTGTTTCTGGTGACGGGGCCGACCGGTTCGGGGAAAAGTACGACGCTGGCCAGTTTGGTCAATCTGCTCAACGAGACGGTCGACCACCATATCATTACGATCGAAGACCCGATCGAGTTTTACCACGACCACATTGAGAGCACGATCAACCAGCGCGAAGTGGGAGTGGACGTGCCGAGTTTCTCCGAGGCGATTCGGCGAGCGTTGCGGCAAGACCCGGACGTGATTCTGGTCGGCGAGCTTCGCGACTTGGAAACGATCGAAGCCGCGATCAGTGCGGCGGAAACGGGCCACGTTGTTTTTGGGACCTTGCACACCAACAGTGCTCAGGGCACGGTCAACCGAATCATCGACGCGTTCCCCGGCAACTTGCAGGACCAGATCCGAACGCAGCTCGCCAGCACGTTGATCGGTGTGGTGGCTCAAACGCTCATCCCGCGGATTGGTGGCGGTCGAGTTGCGGCCTACGAAGTGTTGGTGGTGACGCCAGGGATTGCCAACCTGATTCGCGAGAACAAGACGTTTCGTATTAACAGTTCGATGCAAACCGGTGCCAAGTTCGGAATGCAATTAATGGATGATGCTCTGTTTAGCCACTGGAAGGAAGAGAAGATCACGGTCGAAGATGCTTTGTCGAAAGCGCACCGGCCGGATGACTTGGCAAAACGTATCGTTCAATTCCGTCACGGCGGTGGCGACAACCCGATCCCTATTCCTGAAGACGACAAGTAGCATGGCCCCACGTCGAATCGGACAGATCCTCGTTGACCTCGGTTTTCTCACCGACGAGCAGCTGGAGATCGTACTCGAAGAACAGGAACAACAGCCTGGATCGTTGTTCGGCAAGATCGCCGAAGACATGCAGCTGATCACCGACGAGCAGTTGATTCAAGCGCTCGGCGAGCAGATGGCGATGCAAACGGTGTCGCTCGAGGAAGCCAACATTCCGGAAGAAGTGTTGGCGAAAATCTCGGAAACGATGGCCCAATTGTACCGGGTCGTGCCGATCCAGTTCGATGAGGATTTGAATCGCTTAACCGTGGCGACCTGTGACCCACAGAATTTGACGATTCAAGACGAGTTGCGGACCTTCTTGGGGTACGACATTGCGATGGTCGTGGCGACCGAACGCGATGTGTTGCAGGCGATCACCAAGCACTTTGACAGCGCCGCCGAAAGCGTCGAGAAATTGGTCGCGGAACTGGCCAATGACGAGGAACTCAAACGGGTGATCTCGGCACTCGAAACGGAAAAGTTCAACATCACCGATGCCGAGGCGTTGGCCGATTCGGCGCCGGTTCGCAAGCTGCTCAACATGGTGATGTTGTTGGCCATTAAAGATCATGCCAGTGACATTCACTTTGAACCGTTCGAGGACGAGTTTCGAATTCGGATCAAGGCCGAGGGGGTTTTGTACGAAATGGTGCCCCCGCCACGTCACTTGGCGTTTGCGATCACCACGCGAATCAAGGTGATGGCAAGCTTGGACATTGCCGAACGGCGGATGCCGCAAGACGGACGAATCGAATTGATGGTCGGCGGTCACCCCGTGGACCTTCGCGTCAGCGTGTTGCCGACCATTTTTGGTGAAAGCGTTGTTATGCGGGTGCTCGACCGAAGCGTCGTGAACTTGTCGCTCGAGAATGTTGGGATGGATGATGCGACCATCGCGAATTTCCGCAGCGCGATTGATCGGCCCAACGGGATCATCTTGGTCACCGGGCCAACGGGAAGCGGAAAGACGACGACGCTGTATTCGGCACTGACCGAATTGAATGACATCCAAGACAAATTGATGACGACCGAGGATCCGATCGAGTATGACATCGACGGCATCATCCAGATTCCGATCGACAGCGACGTCGGTGTCACGTTCGCCGCCTGTTTGCGAGCGATTTTGCGACAGGACCCCGATACGATTTTGGTGGGGGAGATCCGTGACCTGGAAACGGCGGAAATCGCGATCCAAGCCTCGCTGACGGGCCACTTGGTCTTCAGCACCTTGCACACCAATAGTGCTGCGGCCACGGTCACTCGATTGAAAGACATGGGCATCCAAGCGTTCATGATTTGCGCCACCGTGGAAGCGATTTTGGCTCAGCGGTTGGTGCGCCGGATCTGTACCAAGTGCCGCGAAGAGACGCGGGTCAGTAGTGACATGTTGTTCGATCTGCGGTTGGATCGTGACGAGATTGCCGACAAAAAGTTCTTCAAAGGCACCGGTTGTGACGCCTGCAACAACACCGGCTACAAAGGTCGAATCGCGTTGTTTGAATTGATGATCATGAACGACACCATTCGCGAAATGGTGATGGTCAATGCATCGACCGACGAACTTCGCGATGAAGCGCAAAAGAACGGGATGATTCCGCTCCGAGAATACGGAATGGCACTCGCCTGCGACGGGATCACCACGCTCGACGAAGTCATTCGCGAAACGGTGGAGGAGTAGCGGGCAGGTGACAGTTTGCAGATCACAGTTAGCAGACGAGAAGATTTGCTGGTGAGTTGGAAGTCATTTGAAGACCTGGAGATTTGGAAACGCGGTTGCAAATTGGCAGTCGTCGTTTATGAATCGCTTAGCGATTCACGAGATTATGGACTGCGAGATCAGATGCAACGGGCTGCGGTGTCCATTCCGTCGAACATTGCAGAGGGGTCCGAGAGGTCAAGCAAGGACTTCGTTCGATTCCTTAAGTATTCAATCGGGTCGGCAGCAGAACTCCGAACTCAAGCCTACATCGCATCACGACTTAACCTGATCGATCTACCTACTTCAAACACGATTGTCGATGAAACGAAGCAACTTGCTCGAATGATTCAATCGCTGATCAACAAACTCGAGACACCTGACACCTGACACCTGACACCTGACACCTGACACCTGACACCTGACATCTGACACCTGACACCTGATTGCTGATTGCTGAGAGCTTTTATTATGCCTGTTTACCAATTCGAAGCGATGGACGCGGCCGGACAAGAGATCCGGGACGAAATTGATGCTGCCAGCGAAGAAGAGGCGCAAACCACGATTCGCCAGATGGGATACTTCGTCACGAAGATTTCCGTCAAAAAGCAGGCGGCAGGAACCGCGGGGGGAGGCAAACGAAAACGTGGCTTCGCGATTGGGGGTGCCAAGACCAAGCACATCTGCGCGTTCACACGCCAATTATCGATTTTGCAAGATGCGGGGCTTCCGATTTTGCGTTCGCTAAAGATTTTGGAGAACAACCAAAAAGGGGGCAAACTAAAGTTTGCGCTGCAGGATGTTTGCGAGGAAATCGAAGGCGGAGCGACACTCAGCGAAGCGATGAGTAAATGCCCCAAGGTATTCAGTCGACTGTACGTCAACATGATCAAAGCGGGCGAGGCCGGTGGTGCACTCGAAACGATTCTGCAGCGGTTGGCGGAGTTCTTGGAGCGAGCCGAATCGCTGAAGAAGAAGGTGAAAGGTGCCTTGATTTACCCGTGCGTTGTGGTCACGGTCGCCTGTTTGATCTTGACCTTCATTATGTTGTTCATCGTGCCGACGTTTGAAAAGATGTTTGACGAGTTCGGTTTGAAATTACCGACGCCGACCGTGTTGCTGATCGCGATGAGCAGCTACATCGCGAACTATTGGTTCCTGCTGATCGCCATGCCGGTCAGCTTGCTGATCTTCGTCAAGTTTGTGCGTAAATTCCGACATGGTCGAGTTGGCTTTGACCAATTCATCATCAAGGTGCCGATCTTTGGCAGCTTGATCGAAAAGAACATTTTGGCTCGAACCACTCGAACACTCGGGACGCTGGTCAGTAGCGGCGTGCCCATTTTGGAAGCGATCAACATCACTCGCGAAACCTCGGGCAATGCGATGTTCGAACGTTTGTTCACGAAAGTCAACGATCAAATTCGCGAAGGCGAAGTGATCAGCAAACCGTTGCGCGAACACAGCGAGCCAGGGTTCAATCCGATGGCGATGTTCTTTTGGGCCTTGTTTGCAGCGTTCCCAGGGGCGATGGTGCTCAGCGTCGCCGTCACTGCGGCGGGAACCAAGATCGATGACGGCGTGATGGTCCAAAACCTGATGAATATGTCCTTGTACATGATCACCGGCGGCGTCGCTTTGGCATGCTTGTTCTACATGACAAAAATCAAATCAAGAGTCGTCGATGACCTGGTGGTCAACATGGTCGACGTCGGCGAAGAGACGGGCGAGCTTGACACGATGTTGTACAAGGTCGCCGATACCTATGACGAAGAAGTCCGTACGTTAACCGATGGATTAACCGCCATGATGGAACCCTTGATGATCGTGTTCCTGGGGTTCGCGGTCGGATTCATCGTGATCAGCCTATTCATGCCGCTGGTCGACTTGATCACAGGGCTTAGCTAGTGAGCAGTGAGCAGTGAGCAGATGTCAGGCAGCAGCCTGACATCTGACATCTGACATCTGACATCTGACATCTGACATCTGACATCTGACATCTGACATCTGACATCTGACATCTGACATCTGACATCTGACATCTGACATCTGACATGCACCTCACCATCGAATTACCGAACCGCAGCGAAACGTTAGCGAGCAATCGCGAGCGTTGGGCTGAGGTCTTGGCAGACCGAGAGTTGGCGGTGCATGGTTATCGAGTGGAGACGAATGCTTTTGGACAAGTCATCATGACACCACCGGCAGGCGGACCGCATAGCAGTCGGCAGAGTCAGATTGCTTATTGGTTGCAGAATCGACGCGGAGGCCGGGGCTTGGTGGAATGTCCAATTTCAACAAGCGACGGGGTCCGAGCGGCCGATGTCGGTTGGTACTCCGTCGAGCGATACGCTCACGTCCGAGGCCAGTTGGCATTTGAGCTCGCGCCAGAAATTTGCGTGGAAGTCGAGAGCCCACGGAATACCGAACTCGAGCTAAGGATCAAACGACAATTGTACTTTGACGCGGGCGCCCAAGAGTGTTGGCAGTGCGATCTCGAAGGCCGCATGAGTTACTACCTGTCGACCGATCCTGAAACGAAACGAAACCAGTCAACGCTTTGTCCCGATTTCCCCAACACGATTGAAGATTGAAAAGAAGCTTTCAGCGGTCAGCCGACAGCTGATCGCCGATCGCCAAACGCTCACTTCCCCTTGAGACCCGAATCCAATGCAAACCACTAAACCCCACGCCTTCACTCTTGTTGAAGTCCTCGTCGTGATCGTCATCATCGGAATCTTAGCCGGGATTGGGATTCCTGCGGTGATGATGGGCATCCGGGGTGCTCGTCAAACGGCGGTCAAGTTGGAAGTCAACACGCTCGGTCAAGCGGTGGACGCTTACTTGCACGAACATGGTGATTACCCGCCGGATGGCAGCGACCAAGCGGTCATCGTCCGTCACATGCGCAAGCTGTTTCCTCGTATGGCAGAGCCTGATTTGACGCTCTTGGACCGGTTGACGGACAACTCGGCGGCCGGTGCCCCGACGGGTGCGACGGTGTTCAGCCCCGTTGCGATGGACCGAGCCGAAGCGTTGGTCTTCTTTTTAGGGGGGTTCAGCAAGGATCAGCAGCACCCGATTACAGGCAAAGGGGGGCCGTTGGAGCTGCTGCCTGGAGCCAGCAGCGACCTCACCGATTTGTCAAACTACCAAGTCAATGCAACTCGCGACAATTCCTTCTTCGATTTCAAGCCGGAAAGATTGACTTATGGTCGTGTGACGGACACCAGCCCGCTGCTCAGCACGGATGAGACGTTGTTTGGCTATGTGGACGCGCTGCATGGTGGTAACGACTTGTTACCTGCCTATCACGCCGATGGAGATGAAGATTCACCGATTGTCTATTTTGACTCGCGGACGTACGGAGCCATTGCGGTCAGTAGCTACAACGGTTACCTGTCGGGGCTTGGAGAGGTGGGCGGCGTTCGGCCTTACAAGACCGAATTGACGATCAAAACGCCGGCCAACGGCACCAACTATGCGACGGAAGCGGAAGCGTTCGCTGCGGTTCCTTTCCACAACCCGGATACGTTCCAAGTCATTTCACCGGGGCTCGACGGGGTGTTTGGAGCGGCGGTCAACGATCCTCATGGGCACACGACGCCATTTCCGGTGCACTTCGTCACCGAAACCGGACGTGCGGTTGCACCCGAGTATGGATCGGGCGTGAGTAGTCCTGATGACTTGTATGTGATCACCAGCAAGGGATACCAGGACCGCGATATGTCCTCGAGTATTTCGGTCAATGGACACCTTGATAATGCCGCCAACTTTGCCGAAGCCGCAACGCTCGAAGGAGAGATGCAGTGAGACTTCGATCTGTAGTGATCGACCGAAGCCGATCTCGGCACCACGATTCACCAGCGTTCGGTTTTACGCTCGTCGAGATTCTGATGGTGATGGCGATCTTAAGCATTATGGGGGCCATGGTCGTGACCGCAGTCCGCGGCGTGACGACCAGTGCTCGCAAGGCGCGAACCCAATCGATTATCGCGTCGATTGATAGTGTGTTGCAGGAACAATACGAGTCGTACAAGTATCGCGCGTTTTCGGTCGAGATTCCCGATCTCTATGACGTCGCTCGGCAAACGGGCAGCGAAGTCGGTTTTGAAGTGTTGTCCACCGAGGCGGCAAGGATGCGGTTGATCATGAACCGAGATTTGCAGCGCATGGAGTTGCCTGATCGGGTCGCGGATATCAAAGAGCTTGTCGTGGGCGGGCCTGTGGCTGCGTCCCTGACCGCCGCCGCCAACCCGGTCATGATTGACACCTCTGACCTCGATGGGGATGGTGATACCGAAGAGATTATTGGGACTCGAGCGGACCTGACGAGCCGTAAGTCCTTTTCCGTCAATTGGTACGATCGGGGAAATAATTTGCCCAGCCGTACCGCTTCGTACCGCAATCGCATGTCACCCACTTGGGTGTCGATCACAGCGGCGGATCGCGCACTGGCGGAAACGCACCAAGGGGCCGAGTGCCTGTACCTGATCATGGCGAGTTCCTTCGTTGGCGGAACCCCGGCGATCGACGCGATTCCAAGCTCGAACATCGGAGACACCGACGGTGACGGGATGCTCGAGATCCTCGACGGCTGGGGCCAACCACTCGGGTTCGTTCGTTGGCCCGTTGGAATTGTCGATACGGAAGCATCCGTTGACATCACCAACCCCGATGACTTCGATCTGTTTCGCACTGATTTTTCCTACGCGGTGGGTGCGACGCCGACGAGCGTGGAAGCCATGTATGTTAATTCCATTCCGCAAGCACGCTGGAAACCTTGGTCCATCCGGCCCTTGGTCGTTTCCGCTGGTGCGGACGGGGAATTCGGAATCACCTTCAACCCGGTTACAGCCGTCAGCAACGGTAGCGTCGAGCAGACCGGCTACAGTTATGTTGCTCCCGCATGGAACTGGCCCGCTGACACCGATCACATGGGGATTGAAGTGGGCGGCCGAAGCGCGTCGATCGCTTACCCTGATCCCTACTTGCGTCAGTTCATCGCGAATAACTTGGATTCAGGGATCTTCACCGGTAAGCTGCCGGGCCAAAATCTCGACGGAGCAACGGAGCAAGAGAATCGCGCGGACAACGTTTCAAACTACCAATTGCAGGCGTCACAATGAGTTGGTCAATAGCGAATCACTTGTGGCATCGAAATGATCGCGACGCAGTCAGCGATCGTGGGCTACCTGCTTGGATGCCGTCGGCATCGGTAACACGAAAAACGGAGGGGGCTTTGCCCCGCTTTGCTAAAGCAACCTTCCGCTGCGGCTACACGCTCGTCGAAGTCTTGGTGGTGATGTTCATCTTCTTGTTGCTTGCGGCGGTGGCTTTGCCGAGAGTTCGGGCTTTGATTTCCGATGGCAAGGGGACTCGTGCGGCCAGCGGGTTCGCATCGTATATCGACACGGTTCGCAGTCGAGCGATTTCCGAAGGTCGGCATATGGGAATCCGAATCGAGCGAATCGTTCCCGTGGTTGATGGTTACGATGATTACGGAAGCTCGGCATCGATTCGGATTCGACAAATTTCCGGTGTGCCACCCTATTCAGGCGAATCGGCTGACGCCCACGGAGTTTTACGCGATATCGACACCACAATTCCGGGGGTCGATAGCATCGAGCTTTCCTCACGCGATAATCAGCTGTTAGCGCTGAGCGCGACCATGATTGGTAGCGGTGAAGCCAATCCTCCGGTTCAAATCGGTGATTTGCTGGAATTGCCCGGTGGACGGACGGTTCCGATTACTGGCATTTCGGTATCGCCGCCGATGACCGATCCGACGAGCACGGTTTTCTTGACGTTCAATCTGCGGAATGCGATCGATGTGGCGACCTCGGCATCGACCTTTGAGTTTCCTTCGTCGACACGCTCCTATGGCGTGGGGGAATCGATTCGGTATTTGATTCATCGCAGTCCCGCTGTTTCCTCTACGGCGCCGTTTGACTTGCCGAAGGGGATCGCGGTGGATCTGAACTATTCGGGAATCGGTGTCGATGGCAATCAGTTTGCAGCGGGGACCAGTGCTTACAGTCCGATCGACTTGATCTTTGGAATTGATGGCAAGGTTGAATACGTCAACGGTTCGGATGGATTGGTTCGTTCACCGACGGGTTTGATTTTTCTTTGTTTGGGCGAGACCGATGGTATCCGCCGCGACGATTTGTTTTCGACGGAGAATCGCGCCACTGCAAATTTACTGAATCTCGATTCGAGTTGGATTGTGATCAATCCCAATACAGGCAGCGTTTCGGTTTCTCCCTTTGCGACGGTGTCGTCGTTGCCCACGGGGGTTGTGACCGACCCCACCGATGTCTCGCTCGATGTTGCGCTCGCCCAAGCTCGCTCTTTGGCGCTCCTGTCTGACACAAAGGAAGCGAACTAATGCGATTCTCTTTGACCAAACAATTTCGTAGTGCGATCACCCTTGTTGAGGTGATGTTTGCCATCGGTGTTGTGCTGATTGGCTTGTTGGGACTGTTGTCGGTGATGCCATTGGCGGGCCGACGGGCACAGGATTCGATTAGCCTCAGTATGGGATCGGCGCTGAGCGAATCGGTGCTGACGGATCTGCAATCTCGACGGTATCTCAACAACGGCCAATTGGGACAAGTTCCATCGATTCGCCCAATCGCCGCGCTCACAAAGCTAACCGTTCCGACGATGACAACGCCGACGATGCTACCTTTCTGTATCGATCCGATGTTTGCATCCTTTGATGCCGATGCAAACTCCCGAACGCTTTCGACCAACGGCTACGACCCGACGCTGTTTCCGTTTTACAAAGTCAATCATGATCCACTGCTGGATCCCTCGTCATCCAACTCAACCGTCTGGCCGTTTCCTCAGCCGCGAATGCTACGCGTCGGCGTCACCCGCTTGAAGTTATTCAATGCCATGCTGAACATCGAAGAGGCATTGATGTTGACAGAGAATCAAGACGACCTGCCCGTTTTTCGGCCCAAGGATCGTTCCTTGAATTCCACGTACCAGTCGATGGAGTCGGTGTCGAGCGGATTGGACTATGGAAAACGAGTGCCGACGGGTGACTTCAGTTGGATCGCAACGGTGAACCCGTTGCCGGGTAATGTCTACGCCACGGTTTCAATCGTCGTGATCCGCGACCGTGAGCGGACGTTTGAAGTCCCAACGACCGTTGCAGCGACCCCTCGCGAAAATGCGGAAAGCGAGCGGTTGGCCTACGTCAGCTATGCACAAGGATTTAGTGGAGGTTCGGGTGGCACCGTGCACCTTGTGGGTGCGGGCAATACGATTTCGCGTTTGAGAACCGACGATTGGGTCCTGCTGTCGCGACGATCACCGGCGCCAAACTTGGTGTCCCAGCATCGTTGGTATCGCGTCGCGTCGGCGGATATCGATGCGGAGGAAGCGGTTCCGACCAGCAACACGAGTCTGAACGGAACGGTGCCGTTGCCCGACCCCTCCCCTGCAAACCGAAACAGCGAGGTGTGGCTCCGACGAGTCGTGCTCGACGGGCCTGATTTTACCTTCGGCTTTACCGGTTCCGCCGACGGAGCGGTGGTCGACAACACCTTTGCCACGATCGTTCCGAACGTGGTCAGCGTCACCGAACGCGTGATGCTGTTGAGCGATCTATGAGGCAGTGACGAATCATGATCCACCCTTCCTCTTGTTCATCTCATCTTCCATCGAATTCGCTAGCCTGTGAGGCTACTACCATGAAACGTTTTCAACGCAAACGGCGCTCTGGCATTATTCTGTTGGTGGTCCTTGTCGCCTTGACGTTTTTCAGTGTGTTGATTGCGACCTATTTGGTGTTCAGCAACAACTCGCGTCAGTCGTCATTCGCGATGGCCAGTCGAAATACGCGCGGGCCCGATCCGAATGCCTTGCTTGATGAAGCATTGATGATGTTGGTACGTGGCACGGATGATCCGCAGAATCCCTTTTACGGCGAGGACTTGCTGAGCGATTATTATGGTCGCGGCGATGCGCATGATTGCCGAGTGAAAGAGGGCGATTCGGCGGCAACGCCGCCGACCGGTCCGATATTGCTTGGCGATTCGGGTGGCAGTTTCATCCGTTTGCCGATTGAAACCACCACCAACGTTCGCCCGATTGACGAACCTTACGATGATGTCTTGACCGGACGATTGATCACGTTCCTTGCCGGACCGCTGCGCAACCGAACCTATCGCATCCTGCGTTCGGTCTATCGCCCGCCGACGACTGGGGTTCCACCGCAACCGGCTTACGACGATGTCTTCATTGAGTTGAAAGAAGATTGGTTTGCGACGACCACGCCGACCGTGGCTCAGGTACGCGAGTTGTTCTATCCCAACCCCACTTCGACAACGGCTTCGGGATACCGGATCCACATCAACGGCGTACCACGCAATTCGAAAGGGATTGGTTTCGATACAACCGAAGTGGATGCAACGGTGGTGATGCCGACGATCGCCGATACGGTTGCCAACATTCCTGCCGGAACGAACATCGGTTTTTCCGATTTGCCAGCCGCACTGCAACCGAACCATCTACGGCGGACCGTCAATAAATCGACGATCAAGGGAGACTTTGATGAAGGCTATGATGCACCGGACTTTAACAATTGGTTCTTGAGTTACCGCGATTCGGCGGGGAATGTGATTCCGTCGTTTCACCGACCGTCGGTTTTGAATTACATTTTGAACCAGCGAGGCGCGTGGGGGACACCCTCGGTTTCTCCTGAGCTTGATGCCACGGCCGTGGATTACCGAAATGTCTTGGTGAGCTTGGCACGGGGGACGTTTCGCCCGATCCCGATCGCCGAGAAACAACTACTCAATGGAGGAACCGTTGCCACGCAAAGCAGGGCGATCGACGCGGGGTTCACCGGTGGCAACGCGGAATTTGCATTGCGAACTCCGGTTCGTTTGCTCCGCGATGACGGCAACCTGTTGCCGAATGCGGCAAACCGACTTGACCAGTTGGTCCGTGCTTTGATCAACGGACAATATGACGTGGACAATGATGGAGATGGGATTCCCGACAGCATTTGGGTCGATCTGGGTTTGCCGTTGGTGACTTCACGCGAAGGCAAACTGCTGCGTCCCATGGTCGCTGCGATGATCGAAGATTTGAGTGGCCGTTTAAACGTCAACGCTCACGGCAATACACAGTTGCAATTCCAAGCCGCGGCGATGTCGTCGGACGCAGCCGAATGGGCTGGCACCCGCGAACCGATAAACAACGCGGCAAATAGCGAACCTGCTTTTCGCGGCGTTGGCTATGGGCCGGCGGAAATCACGATTCCGATGACTTCAAGCAGTGGCTTGATCACCAATGCAGCGATCCGAACCGAATTGAATGCAATTCGTGCAGCACGTTATGCCGGTGAAATGGGCCACACCTTCTCGGTTCCAGGTCAATGGAATGCCGATCCCCTTGACGTGTTGCGCACCGGGCCACGTCCAAGGTCGCAGTACAACGCGAATGGCTATGGTTACTCCATCGATCCGTTTGGTCGGGGAGGCATCGGGATCGGCCGCAGTGGCCACCTAGTTGCCGCGGATTCCGGAACGCTGATCCGTGCCGATGATACGATGACCGCCACGGTGGAAGCAACGATCAACGAGGCGGTCAATGATCCCTACGAAATGGATCCAAGTGGAGAACTGAACGGCGACCAAGCCTTTTCCTTGGCCGATTTGGAAGCGATTTTGCGATCGTCTGACTTTGACTCCGATATGCTGCCACAGCGATTGCGGACCCGAACGTTGGCTCTATTGGCCAACTATCGAGAGTTTTCGCGAGCGTTGACAACCCACAGCCGATCGAGCGATGCATTGCCGGGGGCGAGTGCCTCGGAAGAGAGTGCTTTTGTGACGTTGGTCAAGTTGATGGACCCGACGTCGGCGCTCAATGCGAATCAGGTGAAGCGTCTGGTTGCACCTGAGTTTCGATTGGGCAGGAAATTGGATGTGAATCGTCCGTTTGGCAATGGCATCGATGACTTGGGAACGTTGCGGGTCAATGACGATGGTGATGGCAGCACCGACGAGCCGGACGAACGCAACGGCGTTATCGACGAACCCTACGAAGTCGCCAATGAAACCGAAACGTTTGCCGCGTCCCCCTCGTCGGGACAAACGGTCCCGAGTGATTTTCGAACGCTCGTTCCAGAGTATCTGTATGACGAAACCTCGGTCCCGCCACCGCCATTTCCCCCAGTGGTGAATAGCCGAACGCTACTCGCGCGGCACCTTTACACCTTGATGATGGCTCTCACCGATGACGGGTATTCGTTCCCATCGGTATCAAGTACGCCACCAACGAGTTTCGATCCGGATCTTTATCGTGCTCGTCGGATTGCACAGTGGGCCGTGAATGTCGTGGACTACCGTGATCCCGATGCGATCATGACCCGGTTTGTCTATGACCCGAATCCGTTTGATGCCTCAGGCTGGAATCCTCCTTCGACATCGGTTGTCTGGGGCGTTGAGTCACCCGAGTTGCTGTTTAGCGAGTCGATGGCGTTTCACGATGTACGGCTCCGTGACACCAATCGAGATAGTTCAGGTAAGGACAAGAGCGATACGCCCCCGGATGAAGATTCGGACCAAGTTCGGATGCCCCAGGGCTCGCTGTTGTTAGAACTTTATTGCCCTCGTCCGACCGTCAACACGCTGTCGACCACGTCCGCGCTCGGCGACGAGACCACCCATGCGGGAGTGCCACAAGAGTTTTATTCGGTCAATGCGATGACCGGAGCCTATCAGCTTGATCTGACCCGAACGGCTCCACCTCGCATTGTCGGCAGCCCCGGAGCACCGGTCTGGCGCATCGCCATCTCCGAGCGTCACGACGCGTTGCTACCCCCCGCAGCAGCCGCAAAGACGAACGCGAATCCCGAAACGCTCCGCACGACTTTACCGGACACTGCGTCTTTCCAAATCGATGCCCAGGATGAACTCGATCCAACGGCGTCCGACTTGACCTACGATCGCTTTATTTGGTTCAACAATTTTGGGGATCCGGTTGCCAATCCGTCTGCATCGATGACGCTGGTGGATAATGTGATCACCGACAACGTGATTGCGGATATGAATGCCAATCAGGTCTTCTTTGCGCCCAACCTCGTCGGGGGTTTCAATTCCGATAGAACGTTGGAACCGGGACAGTACCTTTGCCTCGCTCCACGCGCCACCACAGCCTTGGGGTCGAAAGAGTACCCGACCGTCGGCACCTTCCCCGGAATCCCCAGCGAGCAGCGGCTCTACGTCGTCGATGGCCAGGGATTGATGCAAAAACGACAAGATGGATTGCCGTTGACGCCAGCGATGGTCGCCGGGACCGGACCCATTTCACCGGCATTGCCGCTCATCATCGGTGCGCCAAGACCCATCCCGGCCATCACCGGCTGGGGACCCGCAGCCAATGTCTTCGCCGACGATATCGTCGGCTTGAATGTATCCGAACCACTACCGAACGGTGGCAGTTACTATCCGGAACCTCTGTTCTCTTACAACGGAATGGAGGATCTGGACGGGGCCGGTGGGATGGACTACCCGCTGACGGATGCCTATATCGATTTCGAGGCTTTGCTCGACTCCGCACGTGATACCCCGTTGGATGTCGGTATTGGACGCATTCCTGACAATGGAGCGGCGACCGGGCCGGAGCCATTACTCGGCACCTTGCCGGAATACTGTTCCGCTTTCTTGCAGCGTCTTGCGGATCCCACGCTGCCGCATGATCCGGTGACCAATCCCTACCGAACGGTCGATTGGATTCCGATCGATTTGACCATTTTTAGTGGTGAGGATCGAGAAAACAACATCTCGGGCGCCGCGAATTACACACGTCGAACGCGGCAACGCAATGGCTTTGTGAAACGAACCAGCGGAGTGCCCGTGCAAGGTCATTCCCTCTACTCCTATGAGACGGACTTTGCGAACCCGTCCGTACCGCTGGACGCTGCCGCGCCGGACTACTTCTCGTTCTCGGTTGCACCCAATGCGGCTCATCTGCAATCTTCCTTCAGCTTCTTGAATACCGATACGGCGCTGATGATTCCGGCCAGTGACATCAATGCTGGATTCGTTGGTTTTGCGCCGACGATCGGTAGCCTGCCTGGTGCGATCGCGAACAACGTCGTCGGCCATGATCGCGGCTTGCCACGAGTTCCTTTTGCGATTCACCCGTGGCTCAATCGGCCCTTCGCTTCCCACTTGGAATTGATGATGGTGCCGGGATGTTCTCAAGGCCGGTTGTTCGAGGAGTTTAGTTTTGATCCCACGGGCGCTACGGATCCCGATGTCTATCCCACCTCGGCGACATCGGCCGATGCGGATCTTTTCAATGCGCCGTTCCGGCATTTGCTAAACTTCTTTCATGACAGCGAAACGGCGGGTGATGCGGCTCACTTTGCCAGGCTGTTTGATTTTGTCCACACCTTGCCACGATTCCGTGGCGAAGTCGAGTACATCAATCGCGACCGATTGTTCGCCAGCGATCCGGTCAAAAACGCTCAACTCAATGAACTCCGATCGTTGTTGCTTCCCCCTTTCAATTTGACCTTTGACGATCTGCGCGAGGGAACAATCAACCTCAACACGTTGGCAGAGTTTCCCGTCTGGGCTGGCTTGATGCAGGGACATCTCAACACGGATGAGTTTTCCAGTGTCAGTGGAACGGCCACTGCCAATCAACTGGCATTTGCCAAGTTTCTAGAGAGCCGACGTGGCTACACACCGGGTACGGGGACCGCAGCACGTGTGACCGCCGCGGGGCCATTTAACTACGCCCCCAATTTGCTGGATGAGCGGTTCCCGACTCAGTTTGCGGGACTGTTTACCAACAACATCAATGCCAAACATGCACCGGAACTGCGTGATCCCGCCGCAACCGGGCTGCTGCGTCGTCGAGGTGTCAACGGGACTCTGTTGCGAGGCCTTGGAACGGTTGCGACGAATGACCCCGACGAAACGGGGGCAGCCAATGTCACCCCGATGTTTGTTCGTGCCCAAGGGCAACTGCCAACTCAGAACTTGGATCTTCCGGTCGGTATCAATCCAACCGGTGACCTCCACCTCGACCGCAAACGCAACCCATTCCTTCGCTACCAAACGTTGATGCGAATGCCGAATCTGGTTTCGGATAACTCTCAGGTTTTTGTTCTGCGATTGACACTTGGTCTGTTCGAAGTCGATTCGGGAACCGAGAGTTTGGGACGCGAATACAATGAAGAAACAGGACAAAATCAACGTTACAAGGCATTGTTCATTATCGACCGTTCTCGAGAAGTCGGCTTTGTTCCCGGCGTCGATTTGAATGCTCGCGACACCGTCCTCTTCGAGAGCTACGCACAATGACCCCGGTGAATCCCATGAAACAACTCAACAATCAAAAACCTCAACGCGGATTCACGTTGGTCGAGATGTTGGTCTCGATGGCCGTGACCTTGTTGATGATGGCTGCGCTGGCCCGTGCCTTTGCATTCGTTGGCGAACGCGTGCGTGATAGTCGTGCGGATGTTGAAATGACCAACGAGCTGCGTGATATCACGACGCGTTTGAAGGACGAACTGGAACAATGTACCGTGACGATGGAACCGGCCCGTGGCGGCACCGATCCGTTGGGCTACTTCATGTATTACGAAGGCCCGCTCACGGACGCAACCTCATCGCTGTTTCGCGTCTTCACGGATGCAGCCGGCGACACGGTACTAAACGATGCAAAGTACGGTGACCTTGACGATGTGCTGGCCTTCACGGCGGTAGCGAAACCAGGGACCTGGTTTTCGGGAAAGGTGCCGCGTTTTGTCTTGGATCAGAAAACGGTCGAACTGCTGCCGGTCAACAACGACTCCGACACCAGCAACAACATCCTCTACAATCCCGCGAATTTCCCCGGCAGCGCGTGGGATCCCGTCGTGATTCGTTCGAAGTATGCGGAGATCGTCTACTACGCCAGTCCGGAATACGCACCCGTCAGCCTGCCCGCATCGCCCGTCTACATTGATGTCGACGGCGATACCGACTTGGGAAGCGGTTCGGCATCGGAGAATGGATATCCGGATCGAGTCAAATTGCATCGCCGGGTGCTGTTGATCCGCCCCGACCTCAACATGTCGAACGGCACGATCCAATCTCGATCGTTCAATCCGGGAGATGGGAATTTGGCTTACATGCTCGCCGATGCTTGGCCCACCGCCAGTTCGGCGACGATCACGAGCAGTGCCGTTGCGGCCGATGCATGGATGTACGGGATGGCGGCGGTCCACCAGCAATGTGACTTGTCGCTGCGGCGCGTGCTCGACAGCGACGGTTTGCCGACTCAGGTGGTCGCAGCCAATTCGATTCAAGATCTTGCCTATCCGCACAACCGGTTTGGTCACATTCGAGTTCCGTCGGCATTGATTCACGGATCGGGTGGAAGCTCGCCGACATCGATGCCGGTTTTGGCGCTCGGCACGCCGCCGACGGTTTTAAACATGTTGGCCGCCAACGGTGATCGCATCGCGCCACCGCTCGCGGTGGCGGGAGCTTCGGTCGTGACGCCCACTGCGCTTTCGGGTTTTCTTCGTCCGGAATTCGTTCTCGGATATGACCTCTCGCATCGCGATAGTCTCAATGACAAGTGGGGGCTCCAGCGCCTGGGTGAGGATGTGTTGACCAACAACACGCTTGGTTTTGATCTGAAAATCTATGATCCACAAGTGTCGCTATTTACAACAACGAACGGATTGGTGCTTGGCCCCAACGATGCCGGTTATCGCGAAGCCATGCAGGAAGCAGTGTTGAGTTTACAGGCTCAATCGCCAAGCGGTCTTACATCCGTGGATGCCGTTGTGACTCGAGTGCAAGGCGATTTTGTCGACCTGTGTTATCCCGTTTTAGCCGGAGGATCGCTACGAGGGTGGCAAGCGAGACCTGTCGATCGACGTAGCACGTCGGCCGATATTGCCGTAGCCTGGGACACCCGTTACTTCGATTCTGATTTTCTGGTGACGCCGTTTTCTGGCGTGAGGTATCAGACCGCGGGAGCCCTTCCCAACACCGCGTATACGGATTGTCTCTATTCCTCAGGAAAACTGGTCACGACGACCTCAGGCACGGGGGGACATTCGATTCGTCTGTTCCAACCCACCTTCGACACCTTTTCGAGTGTTTACGAACACGATGGGTTCATGGAGGGGAATTGGAATGGTCGAGGGGCCCGTTGGAGCACGACGACGCCCGCAACCAGCCCGAGTGTGGATGCGGGGGCGAACGGTCTTGATGACGACGGACGCTTTGGCGTGGATGACGTTGGCGAGAAAGAAGTGTGTGCCCCCTTTGTCGAGAAACCCGAAGCGATTCGTGTCACCATTCGTTTAGAAACGCCAGAGACTCGACAGATCCGCCAGACCTCGGTAACGCATTCGGGTCAGTAGTGGATTTGATGCATGGATGAGAACCCATTCGGTTTCGAACGATTTCAGAGGATTGCGATCGCGCTGTTTGCTGCGGCGTTTTTGTTGATGGTCACGTTGCGTGTCGTTCATGTCGTGGCTTCGCTGGCGAATCGACCGGCCGAACGACCGCATGACTTCACGGAACGGGAGGACCTGCTCGGTGAGACCACTACGCTCGTCAATCTGGTCTTTGATCCTGCCGCGGCGGTGATGATTACGTCCGGGGCCGATGGGCTGCCGGGGCGAGCGGGCCTCGATGATGACTTCAATCAGGTCATCGATGACAACTCGGAACTGGGTGCGTTTCGTGGTGATGACATTTGTTTGACGCCAGCCGATGCGGATTACGACGGCTGGCTCGCCAGTGATCGGGCGCACCGAACGCTGAGCCTCGGTTGCTTCGTCCCGGAAACCGGCGACCGCTCCGACGAGAGCCCGCGGCGACGTTGGATCGTCCAAGGTCAAACCGGCGATGCCTCCTGGACCTGGATGGTGGACAGGTAGCAGTGAGCAGATGTCAGTGAGCAGTGAGCATTTGCTGTCATCTGTCATCTGTCATCTGTCCGCTGCCTAAACATACTTTTCGAGCAATTTGGCCACCTTTGCGGCGTCGTCTTCTTCCTGCATCTGCTTGATCTGCTTCTCAGGGATGCCGATTTTTCCCAGGTGGCTGGCCAGCCGTTTCCAGACTTGAGTCCGTTTTTTCCCCTCGCTCAGGTACAGCTCCGTGACGGCTTCCTGGGCTTTTTGCAGCCCAATCGCATCGCGGTTCTGGTAATAATTCTTAATGATTTTTTCTTGGTGGCGACTGTGTTCTGCCATGTTTGCTCTTTTCGAATAGGAATTTGGCTCGATCCGGATGCCCTCCCTCGATTATCGGCTGACCGGTGCGTATTCTATAGCAGGATGAGCGGTCCCAAAATCCTCTCCCGCATCCCCCAATCAACGTTTTATCTGAAAGCCTGCTAACAATGACTGTTTGCCGTGGAGTCCGAGGCGCGACGACTGTGGAAAGCGATGATCGTCACCAAATCCTCAACGCGACGCGTCAATTGCTCGCATTGATGATCCGCCAAAACGAGATTGATTCCGCGGACATTGCAAGCGCTCAGTTCACGGTCACGGCAGACCTCAAAGCCGAATTTCCCGCTTTGGCCGCCCGGCAATTGGGATGGTTGGAAGTTCCGATGATCTGTGGCTACGAAATTGCTGTCGAAGGATCGTTGCCGCGTTGTATTCGAGTGATGTTGATGTGGAACACGGACCGACCTCAAACGGCGATCCACCACGTCTACCTGCACGACGCAAAACGGCTGCGTCCCGATCTGGCTGAGTACCCGCCTGTGGATTTCGCAGAGCTGGAACAGTGGATTCAAGATCATTTGCGAGAGGAATAGCCGGTGGCTGCTGCGACACGAATTCGATGGAAGGCGGACGTCCCTCTCAGCGCCATCCACGCCGCTCGCGTCGTTGCGGTTGGAGCCCCCTGCAACGACGAAAAACTGGAACGCGCGCTGGTTCCCTTCGTGACCGAGATCAACGGCCGGTTGTTGACTTCCTCGATCGACATTCGTCTGTTTTGGAACCAATTGGTCAGCGATGTTCTCCGATTCGACAGCGTGGACCGAGCGTGTGAAACGTCGTTGGTCGCCTCGGGATGCAGCGAATTGCAGGCCGACCAAACCAGTCGTGGAATTGTTCGACAACTCGACGAGTGCCGATTGGCGCTGACCCAGCGATTTCCGCGGCTCGGTGATCAATTGGAATTGCGGGCCAATCCCATCAAGGATCGTTGGGAAAGTGTCGGCCCCGGCTTGCTCAACGCCATTGCCAAACAGATCTGGAAGGATGCGACTCCCAAAACGTGGTGGTCACCACGATTGGACGCACGGTTGGTTCAGCCTGTTCGAGGGGGTGATGGCGGATTTGGTCCTCAGGGCATCGCTTTTTGGATCGAAGCGTTGTTGACCGATGTCGATCCCAGGGTCCCCGAGGTGTTGCGGGTGGCCTGGTTGATCACCCGTGGAGCCATCGAGAAGCACGTGGCGGAAAAATCGACCGACGTGCCGGCGGCGACTCCCGATTCCCGAACGGCCTCCGGTATTCGCCCGATTCGATTGCTGCCAGCGTGGGCGTTTGCCTCCGTTCCGTTGACCCTCCACGCCGCAGCGGAACTCGACATGATCCCTGCTGAGAATTTACCGATCGCCGAAGCGATCGAGCGGTGGCGGTTGTCAAAGGGGCCAATGGCCGGTGACATTGTCTCACGCTGGTGGAACGATTTTCAGTCGCATCCCCTTCCGCTGCCTGTTGCCCTCAAGACGTTGCTCCAGGCACTCGAGCGGGGCGGCGAATAGGCCGAAGCGGCACGCACGGGGCTTTTAATAGCCATAAACCGGATATTTTTTCCCGCTCAAGCTCCACAACCACTTGCCGATGTCTTAAAATGAGACTCTCGGGGGAGGGGCGAGTGGCTTCTTCTATCCGCTCGCTCTTCGGCGTTGCCCGTACGCCCCGATTTGCCGCAAGCCCTTTTCGCGTAAGCCCATGTCACTTGAAGTGAAGAACGACACGACGATTGCCTACTTACGTGTTCAGAGTGGTCCCGAGAAAGGACGCCAGTTCACGCTCGATCCGGATCGCCCGATGCATATCGGACGAGGAAAGAACTGTGAGATCATGCTGACCGATCCCATCAGCAGTCGCTTCCATGCGGTGATTTTTCATGAGGAAGGTGGCTGGCATCTTCGTGACACCAGCAGCCGGAATGGCACGCTCGTCAACGGCCAAAAGACGGACCACGCCCGTTTGGTTCATCACAACACCGTCACGATCGGTGCGACCGAGTTGCAGATGATTGAACTGGAAACGGAATCGAGTGAGGAGACGTCGCTGACCGAAACCTTTTCGCACGATGACTTCAAGACCGAGCGAAGTTGGCTTGCCGGCGATGAGGACCCGTTGGCCCATGTTGCCGCCACCGGCTATTTGATTGACTTGTACTCACTCAGCCTCAGTCTGTTGCGCTGCAACGATTCGGACGAGGTGATCGATACGTTGGTGAAATTGCTTCGAGATCGAACGCAAGCGGATGTGGTCGGATTGACATTTGATTCGGGTGACGGGCAACTCAAACCACGGCGCGTGGAGCCTCCTGAGGCGCAGGACGAGGTGGTCATTGAAAAATCTCTGGTGCGAAGGATTGTTCGCGAGGGCGAGGCGATTTGGATCAATGATCTGGTACAGAGTTCAGCGACATCATCGAGGTCGCCGTCGCAAGCACCGCCATGGGCCGACATCATTTATGCGCCACTGATTTGCGAGGGCACCAACTTGGGTGTCTTGCATTTGTATCGCCGCAAACCCAAGTTCACACAATCGCAATTCGAGTTAGCGGTCGCGGCGGCACGCTTGTTGGCGATTGGGTTGAGCCAAGCGTTTGAGCGAGACTCGTTGAAAGCCGAAAGGAATCGGATTGCCGATCGCAATGCGGATTCCGATGAGTTGATTGGATCGAGTCCGATCATGGTCAAGTTAAAGGAGCGGATTGTCCGGGTCGGCTCCGCGACCGGGTCGGTTTTGATTCGAGGGGAGAGTGGTTCCGGAAAAGAACTCGTTGCGCGTGCCGTGCACCGCGCAAGCCGTCGATCGAAGCGTCCCATGTTGACGGTCAATTGTGCCGCGATCCCCCATGACTTGATTGAAAGCCAGTTGTTCGGCCATCGCAAAGGTTCCTTCACGGGTGCCGACAGTGACCATATCGGATGGTTTCAACAAGCTCACACGGGAACTCTGTTTCTCGATGAGATTGGCGAATTGACGCTTGAAGGCCAAGCCAAGTTGTTACGGATCCTGGAAGGTCATCCGTTCTTGCCCGTCGGGGCGACCGAAGAAGTGTTGGTGGATGTTCGTGTGATCGCAGCGACCAACCGCGATCTCGCTGAGTTTGTACGAGAGAAACGTTTTCGCGAGGATTTGTTCTATCGGTTAAGTGTCTTTGAGCTTGCGGTGCCCCCGCTTCGTGATCGAGGCAGAGACATCGAATTGTTGATGAATCATTTTCTCGAGCACTTTCGTCGCCAACATGGCCGCCCCTTGCTGGGCCTCAGCGACGAAGCGCAATGCCGACTGCTCGAGTATCCTTGGCCCGGTAACGTCCGCCAACTTCGCAATGTGATCGATAGCGCCGTTGTCATGGCGGACGACCCAGCGATCGAAGGAAGCGACCTGGGGCTGCGGGATGCCGGACTCAGCCGGCTCGATACGCTGCGGCTTGATGAATGGGAGAAGCGGCTGATTCGAAAAGCGGTCGAACGTACCAGTGGCAGCGTCCCGGAAGCGGCCCGGTTGTTGGGGATCAGTCGAGCAACGGCCTATCGGAAGATCACCGAATACGAAATCAAGCGATAGGTAGTGGCTTGCTCCGCCGCACCCAGGTATGATAGCGGGGTGGATTTCCACATTCTGCATTGATCGATCGCGTATGTCGAGGGTTTCCGAAATGCACGAGGAGTATCACGGCTGGGACGTTGAAGACGAAGAAAAGGGAACATGGAAGTTTGCAGAGGTTTACGGCCACAAGAAAGGGGCCGACACGTTCGTCATTGAGGACTTTGGAGCGAAGGCAACCACGCGAGTCGCGGTGTCTGCGATGTTGGCGGCGACCAAGCAGTTTAAGTGCAAACTGCATGTTTCCAAGACCGACAGGACGATGTCGCTGCTGAACCAGTTGGCGGAGAAGTCGATGCTCAAGATGGCATCGGTTCGGAGCGGAGGGCAAGAAGAAGTAGGCGTCTTGGCAATTCGCGCGACCCCGCCCGCGAAACCCCGCCCGTGGTGGAAGTTCTGGTAAGTCCCCTCCTCCCCCGTTGACGAACCGACCATCGAATCCGACGATAGAGAACCAGATCGGGGTGTGGCTCAGCCTGGTAGAGCGCTGCGTTCGGGACGCAGAGGTCGCAAGTTCAAATCTTGTCGCCCCGACTTCGGAAAACCCCGCAAAACACGTCGTTTTGTGGGGTTTTCACGTTTCTGAGGTGAACCAGAAACTTTACCCATCTTGCCAGTAATTGACTCCGTTACACTCGTTTTGTCAGTGTCGAGTGTAACCGTCGTGGTAACCGTTCGCGGTCCGTCAGCCATGATCGGCAGTTCCGGCAGCAGTTCGACCGCCCCGGAAGTTTCGAGCAGCCGTTCATCGGTGTAGGTGTTCATCGTCAGCGTGATGTCACTATGTCGCATCACTGCTTGGGCGGTGCGAGGTGCCACGCCCGCCGCCGAAAGGTGGGTGCCGGTCGAATGACGCATGGCGTGTAAGTGAACCCTACCCTTGTTTTCGTCAATCTTGTCGATTCCGGCCGCTTCTAGGTCGCGGTTCAGGATCCGAAGTAACCCCGATGGAACATAGAAAACCAATTCGTTCGACTTTTTGTCCTTCGTCCACTTACGAAGTTCGGCGGCAAGATCGCTTTTCAGCGGTACTGTGGACCCTTTCCGGTTTTTTTCATTGCTCGAACGCAAAATCAAAAACGGAATATCGCCAAAAGAAAGGTCGCCGACCCGAAGCGTCCGCAACTCATTAGACCGAAGCCCGGTCAAGATCAGCGTTTTGTAGATCAACGCCCGCTCGAATCCTAACCGTTCTAGTTTGGCCCTCCGTCCGTCCGATACCTTCGCGACTTGCTGTCCCTTGTTTTTTCCCCGTCGCACCGTCAATGCATCTTCAAGCGGCCTACACTTGGCAAAATCGAGTAGCCGCCGCATTTCGCCAAGCGTCAACGCTCTAGCAATTCGTTTTCGGTCGTCCTTCTCGTTTCGCTTGCCGAAACCGTCAAACGGATTGAATGACAACCGTCGTTCACCCGTTTGGGATTGTCGCTTGCCTTCCAAGCGTCGTCCGGTAAGCCACCAGCCGAACGCAACCCACAAGCCGGAATGCCAATTGTAGGTGGCCGCCGACATCTCGGACTGATCCCGCAACCACTTCCGAAGTGACTCGGCGTTCAAATCTCGAAGCCAGCGAAAACCGCAACCGTCACAGGCCGCCGCGAAACGTGTCTCGCTCGTTTTGATTCGCTGGGAGTTCACACCACGCCCTTTCAGATCAGCGATGTAGTCGGCGATGTGATCGGTCAGCGGTCGTTTGCTATGTTCGCCAATTTCCAAATCTGCGTTTGTAAGTGAACCCGCTCGAACCTTGTCGGCGATAGATTCCAGTTCGGTCAACTTCGTCATTGCTGCCGTCTTATCACGGCAACCCGTTGCGACCGTTTGCACAAGGCCGTTACCGTCGCGGTATCGGACCGTCCACGTTGCCGCCTCGGTCAGAATGCGGTTGCCGTTCTTGGCAACTTCGGCGGTTCGTTGCTTTCCTTTGCGGTCTTTCCACTTTGCAAACGGTTTTCCATTCCGAGTGAAGATTGTCGCATTCGCGGGAATGGGTCGCGTTACTCGCTGTTTGAAAATTGCCATTGCGTGATAACCCCTATCACAACCTAAGTGAAGAAAGCCGAAGCAGCCGAGTAGGTTTTGCTCGGTTTTCGGCCGCTAAGCCTAGCTTCGGTGTGGTCATCATAGACCGAAGCGTCGGTACAAATCAAATGTCGTCGTTCGTTTGCTTAGTTCGCTGGTGATCCGGCGGCCGGTATCCCACAAACCCACCGCACAAACCGCAAGTCGTCCGAATCCATCCCGAGCGGCGTTTGTCCGGTCGGTCGATCCACCGTCGGCGGTCGCTGTGACAACATCGAGCCGTTTCGGGTGGTGTCGCTGGTGATCGCTCCGGCGGTGGCGTGATCGGTGCCAGCGTCCAGAGTGCTTGTAGTTCGGCGGCGGTCGGTGCCGGCATCGTGATTGCCTTTTCTATGAGTCTGTCTCTTGGTCGTAGACCATAAAGAGAGACAGACTCTCTTATGGTCCCTTATGGGATGTAGGACACCTTGGTGTCCGCAGGGAATGAGCCGTTTTGTCCGCATTAACCGGACACCTAGATGTCCGCAGATAACCGGACATAGCTCTGTCCGGTGACGATGTGTTCACAGTTTGTCGAATTGCTGTTTCGACATTGGCAATACTCGGTAGCTCGATGGTCCCTTTTGGATTCCGCCAACTTGAACCACGATCAGCAGCCCGAGCGATTCGAGCCGCTTGATAATCCGTCTGACGTTTCGGTCTGACATGCCGCATCGTTTGCCGATGTCCGCTTGTGATGTCTTGGCGATACCGTCGCGGGTATCCCGGTACAAAACCAACCACACCGCCACGTCCGGCCGCGTCAATCCGCGTAACGTAAAATCGACAAACGCATTCAGGACCGCGAACCGATCAGCGGTCTTTCGCTTCGGCTTGGTCGTCGTCCGCGTCATGTGTCACCCCACAAGTCGGCAAGCGTATCCCGCAGGTGCCGCGAAGCGTCTGACATAACCGGCTCGGCTGGTTCAAACGATTGACGTGAACGGTCAAACGACAATTCACAATCCGTCGGCTTCCCGTAGCGGCTTTTTAGTTGCTTCAAGGTGACATCAATAACCGCGTCGTCATCGTCCGCGTCTGACTCAGCCGACGGGACCAACAAATAGGCATCGTCCGCCCCGTATTCGAGTTCTGACGACTCCCGAAAAGAGGCAAGGCTTAGACCATCGCCCGCGTAGCTGGTGCGTCCCTTGGCGTCTTTCGAGCGCCCCACGGCCGATAGTGCGATAACGCAGCAACCCGCAGCCGAAAACCGGCGTATTGAATCCATCGTCGCATCAACCGAGCCGCGTTTGTCGTCGTGCTTGCCGACGGGTCGGATACGTTGGACGTAATCGAGAACAATCAATTCCGCGTCGATGTCGTCAGCGGCGGCGGCCACGTTTTCCAATGTGAAGGGTGCTTTCACGAAAACCAACCGTTCAGCGATGTCGTCAATCAGGTCAAACGCATCATCGAGTTTGTCGCGTTGCTTATCGACTAGCCGACGATCTTGGATGTCATCGAGCGAAACGCCCGATAGACGACTCAATTGGCGTTCTAGCAGCCGTTCCGGAGGCATCTCGACATTCGCCACGCAACACCGAAGCGAAGCATCAGCGGCCATTGCAGAGACGACGCATTGCATAGCGAAAGCGGTCTTGCCCATGCCAGGTGCCCCGCCAAGCAGGGACACCGAACCAGGACCGAGCCGGATATGGTCAAGTCCTTCACCGATGTCGTACCGTCGCGGCGGTTCACCGTGTAACACGTCATCCTGCCAGTCGTCAAACAATCGGTCACAGCGGATATAGTTTGCGTTGCTCATTCCGTTCTTGCTCCTTTCGATAGTCCGTTATCAATTGCCCGTCGTACGTCCGACGGTGGCAAACCACTATCCAACGCCCCCGGCGTCAGCAGAGCGTGAACCGCTACGGCCGGAACGCCAAGTTCCGCCAAGTTTGCGGCGGCTGAATAAACCGCCGTTCGTCTTGGGCTTTCAATGTCGCCTTCGATGACATCGAAAACGACTCGCATAAGGTCCGTTCGGTCGGTGCCCCGTTCCTTTAGCGCTTCGGCTTGTTTTTTCACCCGTTCCGTCGCGGCGTTCCAATCGAGAACCGCTTGGTCGTCAAGCGATGGATCCTCTGGTAATTCAAACGGCAATGGTTCGGCGGCTCGGTCCACCATTGCCGACGGCCGTAGCTTCAGCAGTTCATCGAGCGTAAAGAATCGCTTGTAACGTCCGGTCTTGCCGTGTCGGCTATTCGGAGCCCGAAGCGGTTGAACGATGCTATAGACCGACGTGTCAATCTTCACGCCAGCTTTAGCGGCCAACCCTTCAGCAAGTCGTCGGGTGATTCGGTGAAACTCGGTCGATGGTTCCGGTGCAAAGAGTGACAACGGCAAGCCAACGTGAAACCCTTTTGACCCCGAGAAGAAAATAAGCAACTCGGTTTCATCGAGCCGGTATCGGTCCAGAATTAAGGAACACAATACCCTCGCCGAAGCGGCGGCCCCGTCAATGTTGCCGTCGTCGTCGATGTCGAACCAAACGAACCGCGACCAGCAACGGCCGTTGTAGTCGCGGACATTCAGCGTCAAATCAGACTTCACGATCCGTTCACGAATCGCGTCGTCGTATTGGAAGGGTGACAAGAACCCTTGTTGGTCAGTATGTGCCAGTGAATCGCAAGCCGCGTAGGCCGCAAACGCCCGGTCGTAATCGACCAACCGGCGTTCACGGTCACACGGTCCAACAATGCGATACCCTAGCGGCATCGCGTCGTTATTCACTGAAACAAATCTCCCGCGGCGGTGTCGCCATCGTCAAACGCATCGACGGCGGTCGCCTTGTCGTCGTCATCCTTGCCGTCGTCGCCACTGGTGGCGGTTTGCGGTTCAGGTGCGGCGTCGGGTGCGAAAGCGTCCGGTTCCGGTTTGATAACTTCGATGACATCAAATCGGCGTACTCGGTTGCCTTCATTGCCGTCGTCATCGCGTCGAATGACCAACTTGACTCGGCATCGGAACACAGCGGGAAGCGGCTTTTCCAGTTGCCGCAATTCTTTGATACCAAGTTTGAGCAAATCGCGTTTGGTCCGCGACATTGCGTTTTCGGTAAACCATACTTCGTGCCAGAATCGGCCGCCCGCATGGTCCCCGTCAACGATTTCAAATGTCAGCCGGTATCCCGGCGTCCCTTTCGAGCGGCTTTCCATCGCGTCACCCTTAACGATGTCCGCGATGTATTCACCCTTTGGCAACGTGTCAAAATCAGCGGCGGCGTCGGTCGTTCCCCAAGCCGATTCGATAGTGTCAAGTTTGCCTTGGTCGCGTAGAATGTCAGTGAGCTTGCCCATTGTTGCTTTCCTTACTTTTTGGGTTAGTGCTAGAATCCTTTGCCGGCTCGACGGTTGCAGCCATCGAGCCGGTTTTTTTGTAAAAAGAGAGGGACCGTCTAAGCCGAGCCGCTTTTTGTCTTGCCAACGCTCGGTCAGCGATTTCCCAAACGGTCAACAAACCGCCATGCCGTGCGGTTCGTTTGCTACGGTCTGCCCCGCATTGTCGAATCACGCCATTGTTTACAAGTTCCCGAACCGCTGGGCCAAGCCACTTGCCGCCGTCGCCGTAGGCCTTCGACGAATCACGAACGATGTCGTCGGTCGATGCTTTGCCGCTTCGGCTCTTTTGCAGAACGGTTAGCAAAGCTAGTTGTGCGGCTCGGCTCCGGTCGCCCATACTTCGCAGTTCGACGGGATTTCCGATGAACACCGAATAGACCGTTAGGCCAGCGTCAAACAATGTTTGCTGAATCATCGTTGGTCCCTTTTGTTCGCGTTGCGGACATTGGGGCAGCCGTCTTGTTCCCATTGCTCAATTACGGCAATGGGCCAACGGACAAGCGAACCGAGTTTAATCGGTCGCGGCATCCTGCCAGAATCGGCCATTCTGTAAACGTGCCTTGCCGAACAATTCCAGCGTTCCGCTAGGGCATCGACCGAGAACATCGAGCGGCCCCGACCGTCGGTGACTCGCTCTAGTGCTTTCGTCTGAGTAGACATCGTGTTTCCTTAATGTCGTGTCTAAATTGGCTTGAAACAGCTTCAAGCCCACGGCATTAATAAAGCACCCGTATCGGAACAAAATATTTGATTCCGATTTTATTCCGTTGGGGCGTCAAGAATCGCCCACGAATGACAGTAGCAGGCAACAAAAGTTTTTCCTGCCTAGTGCGTCGGAATAAATTAGCAATCGTTTTGTTTTCGGATCTTTTCCCAGTTTCGCAAGCGGTCAAGAATCGTTTTCGTTGTTCCTTCGGGTTCTCCTAGTTCACGGTCAAGGTCCGCGTACGTTTCATAACCCTTTGTATTCCAGGCCTCTCGAACCCTCTTTTCTTGCTTACTAAGAGTTTTCTTCGGTTTTCGTCCTCTGGTTGACTTTTTTTGGGGGCGATCAACTTCGGGGGGGGATGTGTCGTGATGATTCTCAACGTTTGCGTGGCCGGGCGTTTGTGGTACGTGTTCTTCTCTCCGTTTTTGCAGCGACCGAATCGCGTCGACACTTGCGATTCGTAGGTCAGTGATGTGAGCGTAGAAACCGTACTGGTCAGCCGAATCTTTTAAACTATCACTGAGTTCCTTTAGCGGTCCCAACATTGGTTTATCAACAGCGAACCGAGTATCCGTCGGCGTCCAACTCTCGGAGGCAACTTTAAAGCGAGGGTCAAGGTTCATCCGCCGCCCACCAACCGCTTCGCTTATTAAACCGTTCTGCAAGAGAAAGAATAGAGTAATGGTCCATCGGTCAAGCGAGCACCAACCATCCAGATAGTCGCTAGGCTCAATGCGAACAAAGTCTCGGCAGTAAAGGTCGAAGTTTCCAAACACTTCTCGCCAGCCCGTCAAACTGCCGCGATATGCAATTTGCAAGAACTCCTGCTCTTTCTTTATGCAGTGCCAAGATTTTATTCCGTCCGCGAAGTGGCTTCGGTAGTACTTGGGCAGGTCATCCCAACCATGTTTCCGGTCTGTTTCGGAGTCGCCACGCATATACCAAACGAGCAAACACTCAATAGGTTTATCTCGTTCTTGTTCGAGCCACCGCTCCGCCTTGGGTAACCAAGTGTCGACAAGCGGTTCAAAACCGGTTTTCAAAACCATCCTCCTTTTTGCGGGGACGATTCAACGGCCGAAGCGAGAAGGACACGCAAGCGGCCGGTGAATCGTGCGGCATCCCGTCGGACGCCTACCCTCGAAACCGTCGGGGTCAACCGACAGTGCTTGAATTGTGGGTGACTGGCCCACGTCGATCTATTGTGCAAATGCTAGCTCAGATGACAACCATCGACATTGAATGCTACAGAGAACTCCCGCATCGTGGTTTTTGCGGGCGTAGGATTACAGGGCGGTCCCTACCGGCAAACAGAATCAGAACGCATTGCCCCCATCTCTATCACAAATCTCATTTTGCCGCACGAATAGACAGAAACGGGCACTCATATCGTGGCGACAAAGGTAGTTCAGAATTTACCCACCCCCGGGTCGACTGGTGGTGGGGTGTTCGTCCCGCACCCCGTTTCAGCGAGTTTCCCTCGGAAACAGACCCGCAGCAAACGCCCCACCCCTCCCCTCGGAAGGACCCATACCGATTTCGGGACGGACGGACTGTCTCTATTGACATCGGAGGCAGGGTGGGAAACAGCCTTGCGACTACGGTGAAAAGGACCCGTTGCATGGGAGGAGGGTAGTAGTGGTGGTAGTAGTTTAGGCTGCGTCTATCCAGTCGAGATTGCGAGGGGAAATGACTTCAACCGTTAGAATTGCTGTAAACGCATCCGCAAGAGAGCGGTACATTGTCGCAGGGTACTCGCAGCGAGCGGAGGGGAAGTAAATTGCTATGCGGAGACGTTTTCAAGGAACACAAAGTTGTTCAAGACTCGATTTATCGATATGGGAACAAACGCAATGATGAACTTCTTAAGATTCGGTTTTGTTTGCTTAACGACGATGGTCGCTACGACGGGACAGGTGCAGGCGGGGATGATTTCCGCCTGGGGAGCCAATGGCTACGGTGTGGTGAGCAATGCACCCACCGGCAACGGATACACAGCCATCGCTGCGGGCTGCTACAACGGCTACGCCCTCCATGCCGATGGGTCCATCACCGCCTGGGGAGGCGATCGCTACGGCCAGGTGAGCAACGCCCCCACCGGCAACGGCTTTACAGCCATCGCTGCGGCGAATGACAACGGCTACGCCCTCAAGGCCGACGGGTCCATCAACGCCTGGGGAAACGATGAATACGGCCAGGTGACCGACGCCCCCACCGGCACCGGCTTCACAGCCATCGCTGCGGCGGACTTCAACGGCTACGCCCTCAAGGCCGACGGTTCCATTACTATCTGGGGATACAGTGGCGGCGGCCTGGTAAGTGACGCCCCCACCGGAACCGGATTCATAGCCCTCGCTGGGTCGCGATCCAGTGGCTACGCCCTCCAGGGCGACGGGTCCATTACCACCTGGGGATCCAATATCAACGGCGCGATGAACGCCCCCAAGGACGCCGGCTTCACAGCCATCGGTGGGGGCCTCTACAACGGCTACGCCCTCCATGCCGATGGGTCCATCGCCGCTTGGGGAGATGACTACAGCGACCAGGTGAGCAACGCCCCCACCGGCAACGGATTCACAGCCATCGCTGCGGCCTTCCGCAACGGCTACGCCCTCCAGGCCGATGGTTCCATCACCGCCTGGGGATGGGATCACTACGGCCAGGTGAGCAACGCACCCACCGGCACCGGCTTCACAGCCATCGCTGCGGGCTGCAACAACGGCTACGCCCTACAGGCCGATACGGTGGTTTCTCCCGTTCCAGAACCCGCCTCCCTCACCATCTTCGGCTTCGGAGCCATTGGCTTAGCCGCCAGCAGTATTCGCATTCGAAAGCGAAAGCACACTACGTAGCACTCATGCGACGGTCACGTCGCTGGCCCGCCATCTTTGGTTCTGTACTGGGCTGTGGTGGGTCGTGTTATCTTACTTGCCGTCAGCACGAAACGGCGAAAACACGGGCTTCTAGTAAAAGGTGGTGGTGTCTCGCAAAACAGCACCATTTCAGCGAGACACCCTCGGAGACCTTTCCCGCGATGACCGCCCACCCCCTTAGGAGGACCCAAGCAAAGGTGGTGGTGGTAGTTTAACCGTTGCCTATGCGAAAGTAGGTCAGAACGTGGTGGGAAACCCTCGGTTGTGATCGAAACCAAGTACCTATCGCCCCGGGGGGCGGTAGGGCAGGAACACACCGCCCCCAACCCCCGCAGCGTCGATCCAAACTAACTTTCTTGCAAACAATCGGGGCTAATTCCACCGCTCGGTTGTAATAGGTCCCCGAAAGTACCTTGGCGTTTTCATGGTAGTGCCCGGGGGTAGCCAAAAACTCAGGCAATCACCTTTCAATTGCCGCTTACCCAAGCTTGCATTAACTTTGGCAAAATTCAAGGTTTCACGCACGGGCCCCCGCCATCACGCCGACGGACTGTGTTTGCTTCATTGTGGGCTTATCTTCACCGCTGGGCAAACCAAAACGTCAGAGGGACCCAACCCGGTGCGTGGGGAGACCGTCTCTCAATTTTACGGACAGAAAAGTAACCGGGCATGCGATCTCGCTTTTGCACCCATGTCTAGAAATAGACACTCCCACGATCATAGTGGGCATGAGATTGCCATCATTGATTGGCCATCCTCTCTCCACGGGCAGCAAGTCCGGCCATCCCCTTTCGTTCAATGATTGCAAGCCTCCATCAGCTCGAACAATCCCGGGGTGATGGGCACGGATAGGGAAACGACGCCGGCCATTTGTCCATTTCCTTGCCCTTGTCGGCCGAAGACAAAATATGCCTTTGCCCGTGTGTGCACCCGCACTCATTCGCACGCTGCGATGTGTTCAAACGGCACAGAACACAAATCGATCTTCACCGACCAGGCGAATCGAAAACTAATCCAGTGAATGGAATCATAGAAACTACCGTAAAACTGCCGTCCAAGGAGTGACCTATTGTCGCAGCGACATTCTGATAGCGGGGGTTGGGAATACGGATTGCAGCGGGTTCGCATATGTGGTTTTTGTAGCCTAACAACACACCGACTCATGAAATGAAGAGGTCCACATCAATCGTGATAGTCTGCTTAGCGACGCTGGTCGCTGGTGCAGGCAGCGCGTCAGCGGGGATTATGACTTCTCCGCTTGAAGTGGACTCGTTCGCAAATGTCGATGCGAGCAGGTTGCCAATAACAAATCCTGAAGAAGATCCGGAGCTTGTTCGTGCTTTGCAGCAGACATTCGGCATGAGTCGTCAGTCTAGTGCTGGCGTTGATAACACGCCCCCAGTTTTTGTCGGTATCCTTGACTACCCGTCCGTTCAAGACGAATTTTGTCAATGGCTTGTCAGCTATTGCAATCTGCTCATTCCCAGCCCAATACCGATCTGCTTGCTGAAGGTTCCGATTGAAGTTGTCTAGTTGAATTCTAATTTTTGACACGACAATCAATTTTCGGAACACATTTAGTGTTAGTGTTGGAGCAAAATAATGACACTTAAAATAAGACTTGGGGTTGCGTGCTTGGCGATGCTAGTCGCTTCGGCGGAGCAGGTGAAGGCAGGGATGATCACCGCCTGGGGATCCGATGGCAACGGCGTGGTGAGCAACGCCCCCACCAGCACCGGATTCACCTCCATTGCTGGGGGGAACTACAACGGATTCGCCCTCCAGGCCGACGGTTCTATCACCGCCTGGGGATACGATGGCTACGGCCTGGTGAGCAATGCCCCCACCGGCACCGGATTCACTTCCATCGCCGGGGGGGGGTACTACAACGGATTCGCCCTCCAGGCCGACGGTTCTATCACCGCCTGGGGATACGATGGCTACGGTCTGGTGAGCAACGCCCCTACCGGCACCGGATTCACCTCCATTGCTGCGGGGGACTACACCGGATTCGCCCTCCAGGCCGACGGTTCTATCACCGCCTGGGGATACGATGGCTCCGGTCTGGTGAGCAACGCCCCTACCGGCACCGGATTCACTTCCATCGCCGGGGGGGGGTACTTTAACGGATACGCCCTCCAGGCCGTGAACGCCAGCGTCCCAGAACCCACCTCGCTCGCCATTTTCGGATTCGGTGCGTTTGGCCTAGTCGCTAGTGGCATCCGCCGACGAAGGCAAAAGCAGACGGCGTAGCACTAGCGCAACTATCGATTCTCATCACGGGCGTCCTTCGGGTCGCCCGTCCTCTTTGGTGGGGTCGGTGATAGGTGGTAAACCACTACCGTGGCAATGCCGGATTGGAAGGCTTGGCTCGTTCTGCGAGCCGTTCGTATCGCGTCTACGTACGTCTAAGTTGGCTTTCCAACTAAACCCAATCCGCTCCACACGGGTGGTGGTCCTGTCGAGTAAGGCAAGCCCAGGTTTGCTGCCAGTGGTCTGTCCGCTGGCAGTTGATACATCCCCCGCTGGTTATCCATGTCGGTGCGTCCTGTTGCACACCTTTGACCTGTAACGTTCGGCATGGCGGCCAATAATGCGGCGATCTCAGGTGCGTTCCCTTGTTGCCCAATTCCTTCGAGTTCCATCAATTGATGCAATCCCCTCACTATTGTCGACAGAAAAGCAAGTGGGCATGCGGTCTAGCTGTTGATACCTGCCCCGCATCATGCCACCCTCCCCCGGCTACTCAGTTTTTGTAGTACCTGCCGCGGCATTGGATGGGGGTCAATAGTTGTTTTCGTGCCTGTTCACTTTGGAGTAACCCAACCTTTGGCTCAAAGTAGTACCTACTTAGTCCATGAGCAAACGCATCGTCGCTTCAGAGTTCTTAAATCGACCATTTTTTTATGTGAAGGGGGCATGGGGTCCATGCCGCCATACCATCACCAGAATCGACAGTCCCCCGGTCCAATGAAACCGGCGTTCGTTGCGTCCGCCATGTTGCGAAGCCTTCTACAACAATGATTTCCCTTCAGCGTTCCGTTGCAGCGTCTGTGTCGCGTCGTATTCGTTCGGCCTAGGCTTGTTCGCTCAATGCGTCGGCAAGTCGTCCGAGAGCGTCAGAACCGAGCGAAGCGGCCAATGCATGGGCAAGTATTTCTATTTCTCCGTCTGTCAATTGTTCTCGTAAGTCCTCGATAAGTTCACTCAAAGTTTGTTTCCGAGTGTAACCGTCGTGGTAACGGTTCGCTGGTGCGTCGTTTTGTTCGGCGTTTTCCGGTGTTTGCGTTTGCTCACTCGTACCTTCGGGACGCAGAGGTCGCAAGTTCAAATCTTGTCGCCCCGACTTCTCCTATCTTCTTTCCCTTCAACGACTTATGTCGCTCGGTGTGTAAACATTCGCGGAAGGTGTGGAGGCTGTGCGCAGCGTCAACGGCCAGCGGTTCACTTTTGGTCGAGATGGGGGCGGTGAGACTCGATCGAGCCAACTTGGCGCCGAGTTGACGGGATGATTTACGAAGTATCGCTCGTCAAGGCGGTTGCAGGCGAACTTCGCTGTTCGGACAAGCGTTCGGTTGATAGATTCCAGGGCAAGAAGGAGGACGGATCGCTGGGGATCTTGCCGTCGTTTTCTGCACACGCTTCGAAGTACCAACTCAGCCACTTGTAGGGATTGATTTTCCAAAGTGCAAGCGTCGCGAAGATCGAGAACATCATCACTGCCAAGCGACCTGACCACTCCGCTCCACTGCCATAGTAATTCTTACGACCCAATGCTGGATTGCGAATCAAACGTTCGCCGTAGTTGTTGTCCAGCGGAATCCGTGGATCGTCGACGAACAACGTCAAGCCACCCCAGTGTTTTCGCAAGCTCGTGATCACTTTGCAGCAGGGATCGCGAAGCTTTTCAGTCGATAGTTCGACGTCCCGCTGAGCCCACATCGAATCAAGGTGCTGACGCAAAGCTGCGTCGGCTTCCCTGAATGGCTCGCTGTCAATCGGGTGTTTCACTCGCTCGCGATTGAGTCGATAGAGCTCCGCGATACGACCGAGCCACTGCAGAGCCCATGGCACCAACTCAGGATAGCCTTTGCCGACTTTCACAAAGTCCCGACGCACATGCGCCCAACAAAACGCCAACGCAAGCTGACCCTCTTTGACTTGTTCGATCGCTTTGTAAGCACTGTAGCGATCAACCATCAGCACGCCTTGCACGTCGTCGGACAAGTGCGACTGGGGAACATCGTGACTGCGGCTTGGATCAAGCACATAGGCGATCGAATCTTCACCGGCGAACAGCCATAGCCACCAAAGATGCCCAGTTTTCCCAGCCTTTTCAACGAATACTTTCCATCGCGTCTCGTCTGCCTGAAAGTAGTTTGACTTCGTCTGGCGATCGCAAATCGCGTCATAGATAGGCGTCAACAGAGGCTCGATTCGCTTCAATCCACCCGCAATGGTTCCCGCTGCAAGGTCGACTCCAAGAAGCCCAAGTTGTTCAATCGTGCGATGAGTCGGTCGCTGTAAATGAAATTTCTCCAACAGCAAATGAATCCATAGGCTCGTGCCGAAAATGCTTTTGGGAAGCAGCTTTGGCGGCAACGGGGCTGTCACCGTTCGAGGCTGGGCATGGCACTGACACGTTCGGCGATAACGTCCACGGCGAACCACTCGACGGTAAAGGATCGTCTCGATTTCAATCTGCTCGCAGGGATCACTTTGCCCGAGACCTACCAGTGGCTCGCCGCAGCATGCACAGACTTTTGCGTCCTCGGGCAATTCAATGAGTTGCTCACGCTCGGGCAAGTGAGAGTAGTCTCGTCGATTGGGAGCGGGACGACCGGGTTGTTGCCCACGTCGGTTTTTGGGTTTGGGCGGCTGGTCAGGATCACTCAGATCGTTGGACCGATCCTTGCTGACGGAGTCGAGCTCTGCAGAGGTGCAACTTGACAAGGGATATCCCGGTCGACGGTGCGCCAAGGGTGCTACCGGTTCCCGGCGGACGACCGACCGTCGGGGACTCTTTTCTAAGAGATCATTGGACAGAGATCATTGGACACCGGAGCCATACCTCCAAAAAACCTTGAGTCTGGGTTCCGCGCGCTTCGGTCGGATGAGCCGGTTTTTTGACCGAGGAGTCCGAGAGCCACCGCACCCATGAACCGCACCTCCGTGCAACAGGCTTCCCCATGTTCGCAGCACCAGCGCGGACCGCAAGGCAACAATCATTCGCAGCGGTTTGTCGAAAGACCAGAGCGAAATCTCGTCAGCTACCCCGCAGATGTATTAGACACCACCCGAGATGCGCGGTACAACGAGCGCTGCGCGGGCAGGGGTAGTTGGATACCGAAACACTGTGTTCGTCACAACTTAAAAACCGGACGACCTCCGCGTGGGCAGGGGGGGTTGGATACCTAAACACTCCAGTCGTTAGAGCTTAAAACTGCACGACCTCCTCGCGGCAGGGTGAAATCCGAAAGTTGCTTATCGAACGTCCCCCGCAGCAGAGCCAGCCTGCATTCGATGACCCAAAGATCCAGTGGATGGGGCAGGATCAAAAAGCTGCCAAAGGACGAGGCATTCGTCCGACGGCGGATTGAAGGTACGCCATTTGCTGCATTCGATATCTCCGGCCGCGACTGCGATCCAAGTCGGCTGGTGCGCCGCTGCGTGGATCACGCAAACCGTTAATTCATCAAGTTGCCGTATTTTTAACGGACAGTTTTTGTACAATGAACTTCGATACAGCTGTGTGCCATTTTTGCTCGCTGAATGTGCGGTGTCGTACCACAGCCAAATCGCTAGCGATCGAACGCCTCGATCCTAGGACCGGAATTATTGTTGGGAAGAATTTGAAATGTTAAGCTCCCCCGAATCGATCCTGTTGACGGATGCTGACCAACAAACGTTGCTGGATGTTGCCGAACAAAGCATCGAAATTGGTTTGGAGACACGGCGGATCATGGAACCCGAGGTGGCCTCGTACAGCGAGGATCTTCGCCACGTGCAATCTTCGTTCGTGACACTTCGGCTTCAGGAGCAGCTACGCGGATCGGCGGGATCCATCGAAGCAACCGTACCTCTGATTTCAGACGTCAGTTGCAACGCGTCGCGCGCGGCGTTCAACAACGGCCGGTTTCCTTCCTTGAACCAAGCGGAATTCGACGACTTGATCATCCAGATCACCGTCTTGAGTCCACTGCGGCATTTGATTACACGATCCTTCGGCGACGTGATCGCGTACATCCAGCCCGGTGTCGATGGGGTGGTGCTGAGATTAGGTGGCCATGTTGCCACGTTTTTGCCAGATGTTTGGGAGACGCTGCAGGATCCGGTCGAGTTTTTTCGGCATTTACGCTTGAAGGCAGGTCTGGACCCCGACCGATGGTCGCCGCGAATTCGGGTTTCAACTTATCGAACCCAACGAATGATTCGGTCGCGACGCCAATCACGAGCCAGCCGTCCATCAGCCAGCAGCACGCAACCGGTCGATTCCATGGCAGAGGTGACTTAGAACCTATCCGATAAGGGGTCTGACCCTCTCTTGGTCTGAACTTCTTGGTAGCGAATCCATTGGAAAACAACGAGTTTTTGAGTAATCGAAACGTTGGTCGACATAGGGTCAGACCCGTTTTCGGATAGGTTCTTAGCATCGAGCGGAAGGCGACGCTCGAAAATCATACGAGGCGAAAATCATACGGGGTTCAGGACAATCACATCAAGAAGGAACCGTGTGCCATTTTCTCAATGCTTTCGATCAAGACACTCATGGAGATCGGCTTGACATGATAGGGCTCGATCTGGATCGAAAAATGTTTGGGACTCCTTCGCGAAAGCACGACGACCGGAACCGAGATCCATGCATTCGCGTCACTGTATCGCTTCAGCAATTTGATGCCCCAATCATCGGGTAACGCCGGTTCAAGGACTAAGACATCAGGACGGCACTCGCGTATCTGTTCTTCGCACTGCGGACCACTCTCGGCCGTCGAAACCCGATACCCCGCTCGCTCGAGGTACCGCTGAAGCGTTGCCAACAAATCCGTGTCGGTATCCACGAGCAATAGATGCAAGCTCACTCTGTTCAACCTTATGTCAGCATGGAAACCGCGACTTCATCGAGGAGTCGCGGCAAGTTTCTTGATTGTTTAACAGCAGACAACCGGGGCAAAAATCATGCCGCATTCCTTTCGAGCCTGCGAAACCTCTTGAATCGTCGACCGCAATCCCATTCGACCTAGCGGGTTTCACGAAGGAATGCTCAATCAACCACGAATGCAATCGATTTGTTGAATAACGCCCAGCACCGAGATCTGGAATCAACCCACGACCTCAGTGTGCGACTTCTTGATTGGCCGATCCTTGGAGTGTGCGGATCCGTCTCACTACAAATCGGTCGATGATGCTTCGGTCGTCAGCGTCACCGGCAACCCCGTTTCGGGTGCAATCAATAAGTTGCTTGCCGTGTAGTGGAGCTCAAGGGGGGTCTCGGAGTCAGGAGTTCGGAACGTGACAAGTGTGGTCGCGCATGGCGAGAGCTTGATCGACTGGGGACCGTTTCCGGCACTGCGATCGAGTACGATTTCCGCTTCGCATTGATTACGAATCTGCAACGTGACCTGCTTCCCCATTCGCACGATGGGCTGGGTCACGCTCACCGCTGCGTCAAACAGTGGTTCGAGGTGCTCTTGCCGTCCGATCAAATGCCCTTGACCCCACACGACCGTTCGGCGATCGCGCAGCGCCTCATGAATCGACTCTGCGGTTCGCTCGGCCGCGAACACCAAGGTCATCGTTCGGTGGTGGTCCGATCGATTTTCGACGATCAGGTCGGGGGAGTGGATATCCGAATTCCCAAGCAGGGTCAGTCCTTTTTCTAAACACCAGCGATGGGCCGTGGGAAAGTAGCTGTTGTTGTTATCGACCTCCATACCTTGAAACATGCTCGCTTCAAACAGAGTGGTATGTACCTCCATCCAACGTCCTTTTTCCTCTCCTTTCCATCCTTGATGATTCCAAAACACAAAAGCATTTTGATCGTTGGCCGCTTTCACCGCATCGAAGAACTCGGGCGTATCGAGCGGCCGAGAATCGCTCAAGAAGATCCCGTTGAAGTGCCCCGGGGGCGTGTCTCGAGTGATCTCGCTGCCGCGGATCAAAATCAGACTGCAGGCATCGGCTGCTGGTTTGGCTAACTCGTAGGGCCGGTTGTGATTGGTGGGAAGGTCGCTCGATTTGGGTTGGTACTCGAGATGATCCGTAATTGCAATCGCATCAAGGCCTTGGCGCCACGCTTCTTCCACTCGCACCGTTGGCCAAACATTCCCATCCGAAAAAACGGTATGCATGTGAAAGTCGCACTTCAACGTCTGGTAGCCAGGCAAATCAGGAAAATGGATCTCGTGACGGACTTCCTGTGCGTTGACGACGAACGACAACAACAAAACCGTCGCCCCGATAAGGCTAGAACGAAAAAGACAAAGGCTTCTCATGACTCACCATTTCCTCAGGAGGGGGGGAGGGGGGGCTGTTTTAGAAAAAGCGCAGGCTTTCTCTGGCATAGAGTTCTTATCACGTCGACCCAGCGTGCGAAAGCGTAACGATCCGATTCGCGCTGCGATTCCTTCGAATTACCTTGCGATCGGGTGTCGCACGACGATACAATGCGGGTGCCCCTTCCGTGCTCCCCTCCCGCCTTTTTCCCAGCAACGTCCGGCTGACCTCGCGATCTGCATCGCCAAGCAATGCGACGTCTTGCCGCGGGCCACGCCGAGAGAGAAAACGTCATGATGCGATCAAGCACCGCTTGCTGCCTCGCCTTGTTCCTTGGTTTCACGTTGGCAGCTTCCTATGGCGCGGAATCCACTTGGCTCGCCCCACAACCGGATTCGTTTCAACCCGGCCCGCTGCTGCAATCGATGCTTGACGGCCCACTCAGCGAAGTCGACGAGATCGTCTTCGCAATGCGCATTGCGTGCAACGATCATTGGTACGTCAACTTTGGTTACTACTGCAATGAACCCGAGAAGATGGGGTTTGGCGAGGGTGGGCGACTTTGTCGGCTCAACCTGCGAAGTGGGAAACTCAATGTGCTGCTTGACGATCCACTCGGTGGCGTGCGTGATCCGCAATTGCACTACGATGGTGATAAAATCCTGTTCTCCTATCGAAAAGGGGGCACCCCGACTTACCATCTTTACGAGATCCAGACCGACGGTAGCGGGCTGAGACAATTGACGTTTGGGCCAGACGATGACATCGAACCCACTTACCTTCCTGATGGCGGGATTGTGTTTGGTTCGAGTCGCTGTCGACGGATGGTGAATTGTTGGATCACGCGTGTGACCACCCTTTATCGTTGCGATGCCGACGGCAGCAACATCCGCATGCTGTCGAGCAACAACGATCATGACAACACACCTTGGACGCTCCCGGACGGTCGCGTGTTGTACATGCGTTGGGAGTATGTGGACCGAAGCCAAGTCCACTTCCACCATCTTTGGACGACCAATCCTGATGGAACCGGACAGATGGTCAGCTTTGGAAATCAGCAAGGCGGGGTTGCGATGCTCGATGCGAAACCGATTCGCTCGAGCGACAAAATCGTTGCTTCCTTTTCGCCGGGCCATGGACGCCCTGAACACATGGGGTCGGTCGCGGTCGTTGACCTTCGGGGAGGCCCCGATGTGTCCTCGATGGTACGCCAAGTGAGTCAAGGCAATCAGCTCTTCCGTGACCCTTACGGAATGGACGAGAACTGTTTTTTGGTGGCCGACGCCAAAGGAATCCACGTGATGGATCGTGATGGAAACACCGAAGCGATCTACCGCGTCTCGGAATCGGACGGTTCGATGCAATGCCACGAACCTCGCCCGATTCTGGCAAGACCTCGTGAACCGGTCATCGCGCCGCAGGTGGATCTGGACGAACCGACCGCCCATGTCGTGCTCGCCGACATCTACCACGGACGATCCATGGGTGAGTTGGCCGTGGGGCAGATCAAGAAACTGCTCGTGCTCGAGCAATTGCCCAAACCGGTCAATTTCTCGGGTGGCCAGGATCCCATCAGCATCGGTGGGACCTTTACGTTGGCTCGCATTTTGGGCACGGTCCCCGTCGAACCGGACGGGTCCGCGTCGATCGAGCTACCGGCCTTGCGGTCGCTGTTCTTCGTCGCACTCGATGAAAACGACCTTTCCGTTCGCCGAATGCAAAGCTTCATGACGCTTCAACCAGGCGAAACCGTTGGCTGTGTCGGCTGCCACGAGCATCGCTCCGAAACCTCACCGCCCGATCGCCGGTTAGCTGCCCTGGCGAAGCCTGCACAGAAAATCCAGCCGATCGACGATGTGCCTGACGTGATCGATTTCGTTCGCGATGTTCAACCGATTCTCGACCAGCACTGTGCCACCTGCCACAATGCGAAAGCCTTTGAAGGGCAAATCGATCTCAGTGGCGATCACACTCCCGTGTTCTCCGTGAGTTATTGGACCCTCACCAAACTGGGGCTTGTCGCCGACGGTCGCAACAACCCCTATTCGCTGCAAGCACCTCGAACCATTGGAAGTTCAGCGAGCCGGTTGATGCAATTGATCGATGGGTCCCATCACGACGCAAAACTGACCGATCCGCAACGCAAATTGATTCGTTTGTGGATCGACACCAGCGCGCCCTACCCAGGGACCTATGCGGCGTTGGGCAGCGGTGCGGTTGCCGTGGAGTTGCCGTACGAAATGCTGTCGCGGCGCTGCGGCGAGTGTCATCATGTTGCGCCGATTCAACGGCCCCATCAACACTACGTTGATTTCCACACCCATTTTGGCCCCAAAGACAACAAGCTGCCACCCTACTTGGCCAACGCGCCGTGGCAACACCCAATGGTTCCACAATCGCGATGCAACTTAACGAACCCCGAGTTGTCGATTTTGTTGCGAGCTCCCTTGGCGAAATCGGCCGGTGGCTTGCAGCTGTGTGGTCGCCCGGTTTTCACAAACACCGATGACGTCGACTATCAAGAACTGCTTCGCACGATTGACCAAGCGGCCGACCAACTGCGAATTCGCAAGCGATTTGACATGCCCGGCTTTCAGCCAAATGAGCATTACCTTCGAGAAATGCGGCGTTTTGAGATCGAACCGCAGTTGATTCCCGGATCGGATCAAGTCGATGTCTATGCGACCGACCAAGCGTATTGGCGATCGTTTTGGTATCGGCAACCGTTAAGGCATTGAGACGAATCTTTCGTATTCATTTGCCTCGCTTTTGCGAGTCGGTTGCCGCTGTTATGCTGGCCTCATGAGTACACCCGAATATTATGTCCTGCCCGCCGTTTCCGTCATCGACGTGGTTGGTGCCGATGCGCCGGCGATTGTCAACAACTTAACGACCCAAGAGGTTCTGTCGCTGAACCAGGGGCAAGGACACGAGAGTTTCATCACGGACGTCCGCGGGAAAACCGTTGGCCATGTGCATGTGTTTCGTCAAGAAAACGCCTTTCGCATGATCGGAGCAGTGGGACAATCGCAGCGCATCGCCGCCCATGTCGACCGCTACACGATCCGCGAAGATGCAATCCCCAAGATTCGCGACGAAGACTTCAAGTATTTTTTGTTGTCATCGGCGGCGGTTCTCAAAGCGATGGAAGCAAAGTCGCTTGACGTCGGACCGGGGGGAGCCAGCGGGTCCGAAGGACGGACAACGGCCGACGGCTCGAACTCGCCTAACGACCCCTTGGACGCAACAACGGTATCGATTGGCGGTATCGATGCGCAGCTTGTTGACGTTCGTTGGCTCGCGGACGACAGTCGCTTGATGCTTGTTGCCGCTGGCGACGCGGCCGTCGCCTCGGATGAGTTGCAAAAGCTGGGGTTTGAGATGCACGAGGAAGCCTGCTTCCATCGGTTACGGACTCAGCGCGGGTTTCCGTGGTATGGCATCGACATTGACGAAAGCAATTTGCCACAGGAAATCAATCGGGATCGAGAAACCCTATCGTTCACCAAAGGCTGTTACCTTGGTCAGGAAACCGTGGCTCGGCTTGACGCGATGGGTCAAGTTCAACGCAAGTTGGTTCGCTGGTCTATCGAAGGAGCATCCCCAGCACCCTCCACCACGCTGCAGAGTGATGGAAAGACCGTCGGCCGCCTGACAAGTGTTGCAAGCACTGGCGGCGGAGAATCGTGTGCCTTGGGCTTTGCGCGTCGCACTCACTTCGATCCTGGGGCGATCGCATCGGGCATCGACGAGAGCACTCAAACCACCTTTGTCGCAACGGTGCTGAAATAACGATGGACCAGCCGCGCCAACAGTTCCTTGAGTTGATCGAGCGTGTTCGCCATGGCGATGACGACGCGATCGCCACGTTGTGGCATGACTACTACCAATCACTGGTGCAATTGGCAGCCAAACGCATGCCCACCAACTTAAGACGCACCGCAGACGAAGAAGACATTGCGATCGCCGCGTTTCAGAGTTTCATTGCGGGTGTCCGACGTGACCAGTTCCCCGACTTGAAGGCACCTGAGAATTTGTGGGGATTGTTGATCACGTTGACGTCCCGCAAAGTCAACGCACACCTTCGCCATCACACTCGCCAAAAGCGGGGTGGCGGCAACATCCGTGGTGAATCGGTGTTCGTTGATGCGCATTCCGATGATCGGCAATTGGGAATCGGCAGCGTTGCAGGGGGCGAACCCTCGCCCGAGTTGAGTGCAGAACTCGCCGAAGCGTGCCAAACACTGCTCGACCAATTGGGGGACGAACAGATCAAACAGATCGCCATCATGCGGATGGATGGTTTTTTAGTCGACGAGATTGCCGAACGGTTGGACTTGAGCAAACGTGCGGTTGAGCGGCGTTTGCAGCTGATTCGCCGTATCTGGTCGGAGGCCAAGGAAGCCGAAGATTCCCTGGAATGACGGGGTCGGCCCCTTCACTGGACATCGTTCGGCGAAAAGGTTCCAATTGAAGCATCGATGGAGTGCTGCGTTCACGCAGTTGGAGGCCGTTTCTTACGTATCGCGGACCTAGGTTATGGAACTTCGCAATTTGTCGGCTAGCGAATTGACGAAACTCGATGCGATTTGTCTCGACTTTGAATCGTCTCTCCGCAGCGGCAATGCGCTCTCGATCGATGAGGTCGTCAGCGCCCATCGCGAGATCCATGCCGGGTTGTTGCGTGAGGAGCTCGAAGCGGTGAAACAGGAGATTGAGGAAAGTCACTCGCACCGATCCGACCGAACGATCGCCGACGGAGCTACGGTCTCGGATCGGGCGTTGCCGACCTCAGGGACCCAAATCGGCCCGTATGTGGTCGCGTCGATGATCGAGCGTGGTGGGATGGGAGTCGTCTATTCCGCGACGGACACGCGACTGCATCGAAAGGTTGCGATCAAGATGATGGCGATCGAGGGTGAAGAACACCAAAAGCTCGGTGAACGATTTCAGCGTGAAGCCCGCGCGGTTGCGGCGATTAGTCACCCCAATATCGTCGAGTTGTTTGACGTCGGCATCGTGGGTTCCTCGCCCTACGCCGTGATGGAGTTTCTGCAGGGTGAAACGCTCGACCGATTCCTCAGCCGGTCGCGTCTGACGATCGAAGAGGTTCGCTCGATTGGGATTCAAATCGCAGACGCTCTGACCGCAGCACATGCGAGCGGGGTCGTGCATCGGGATCTAAAACCCAACAACATTATGGTGCTGGGGCGAGCGAGTGAGTCGGTCAGCGGCGGCTCGGATTCGACGAGCTCCGCCTCGTTACTTGGCCCTCGAGTGAAGCTGTTTGACTTTGGGCTTTCCCGCGCCGAGGGCCATCTTTTCGGCAAGACAACGGGCGAGCAAACTCGCGAGGGCGTGGTCATGGGAACCCCCGGCTACATGGCACCCGAGCAAGCGAGAGGCGAGCAAGCAGGACCTGCTGCCGACTTGTTTTCGCTGGGCTGTTTGCTTCACGAAGCGTTTTATGGGCAGCGCGCGTTTGAAGGCGAAACGGCAACCGCCCGTTTTGCGTCGACGCTGGAAAGCACACCTCAACCGGACCCTACTCGGCGTTGTCAGGATGTGCCGCTGGCACGATTGATTGAACAGTGTTTGCAAAAGGACCCGGCCGATCGCCCCAGCTCGGCCGCAGAGGTGGTGCAGCGACTTCGGCAGCCGCCAACAGCGATCGCATCGGAAGCAAATAAACAGGATGCGTTTAAGGGATACACACGTCGCAGGTTTGTCGAATGGGTCGGCGGTGGATTGCTTGGGGCATTGGCGGCCGCCGTCATTGACGCCAATCGAGGCGATTCCCTTCGCTCGATCGGCTCGTTAGCCGTGTTATCGTTTACCGACAAGAAAGATCCTTCGGCGACGCTGGCCCAGGGAACGCAAGGGCAACCGGTCGGTGATCGGGCCATCTTTCGTGGCGATCAACTGGCCGCTCTGCTTGTGGATGAGCTGAGCCGCATGTCCGATGTCAGCGTGACCCCCTTCCGCCCTCTCGTTGCCAACACGCGTGAACAGTACATGCAAGTCGGTGACGAACTTGGCGTCGATGCCTTGGTTACCGGGACGTTCCAGCAAATCGTTCGGGGAACCAAGACGTACGATGAAATCAGCCTGCAAATTGTCTCCTCGCGGACCGGCTGGCAACTGTGGGGCGACAGTTTCTATTCGGAAACCGGTGAAAGCCTGCTGAAGCAGGCGCGGTTTGCTTCGGAAATCGCAACGGCGCTTGAACGATCGTTGACATCGACCGACCAAGGGGCGCAGCGCCCAAGCGTGAGCGCGTTTAAATGCCTCGTCGATGGTTCGGCGCGGTCCGATCCAGACAGCCCCGAAGGCTTGCGTCAGGCGCTGAAGTGTTTTCATTCTGCCCACAGCCAGGACGAATTATTCGCCGCGCCCTTGGCGGGACTTGGCTTGACATCGATCATGCTCGCGGCACAAACCACACCGGATGAATCGATCGAATTGATCCGACAAGCTCGCCAGGCGGTGAGCGAAGCGGTGGCGTTGGAACCTCAAAATGTCGATGCCCGATTGGCCAACGCCATGTTGAAATGGCAAACGCAGTTTCGGTACGATGAGGCCACGGAGATCTTGCGGACGCTGCTGGTCGATGCCCCAAATCATTGGCAAATTCGCCACCAACTCGGACTGCTCGAACTCACCAAGGGTCGGACAAACCCGGCGCTCCAATTTCTGCGCGAAGCGACACAACTGAATCCGCTGTCGGTGATCGCGAAAGTCGACCAGGCGCGGGCGTATTGGCACTCTGGCAGTATTCGCCGAGCGCTGACCGATGCGCAACGTATTCGATCTCGTCACGGCGAGAGCTTGTTTGCGAAAGGGTTGCTGATTGACTTGTATGAGTCCCAACGTCAATTTGCCATGGCAGCAGCGGAACATGAAGGTGTCGATTTTGGCAACGCGCTGAATGCCGATCGCTACTTCAGCCGACGTGCGGAATTGGATATACAGCAATATCCCTACGGGCCATTCGGCGTCCAATTGAACCAAGCGATTTTGCAGGCTCGAAGTGGTCGCGAAATCGACGACGCGAAACTAGGGGAATTGGCGGATTCCACTCCCCCGATGCTTCCCTTGCTGTTGGCAACGCATCCCTGTTTCGCCTCCGCACGCCAACTCGAACGGGCGCAGGAGACGTTACCCCATTCGGATTTCAATACCGTCTGACTCGGACGATCAACGCGGTACCGATCACGGCCAACACGATGTTGCCGAGCCAGACGCCATACGGCGGAATCGTTGCGTCCTTCGCTTGTTCAAGCCCGAAGATAAACAGCGGGTAGTAGGTGATCAGGATCGGCAAGAAGCAGATCCCAAAGGTCGTCCAATAATCACTGGTTCGGGCGATCATCGCCAGCGGCGCTCCGACCACCACAAAGAAGAAACAGCTAAATCCTTCGGCCCATCGGCGCCACGGCTCAGTGTGCAATCGCGTCAACCGTTTGCGGCTCGTCCGCAACGTATGCTCGATCGCTTGGCCAGCCCCCCCGGCGATCTCTTCACTTCTCGAACTCAGAATCGAGAACCCAACGTGAGCTGCCAACTCACCCGCCGCCGCGTGAGCCCGCGCATCTTGATGCAGACGCTCGGTTCGAATCAGCCTCAAGGGCAACGAACTGGGGCTACGGTGTTCCGGCGACCGATCCATCATCGCTTCGGCCAGCGGAATCTTGTACTCCTGCTCACCGGGGACAATTCCCTGGATGCCTTGTCCCGTCTCGATCTGGCTATCCACCACTTTCAAAACAAGATGATAGGTTTCTGGATCAAGACTCAGCTCCCCGCTAAAAGCGGTCAATTTCATCGGCCCGGCAGATCCCGTGTTGTGGACCGTAACGGTCGGTTGAATCAGCTTGTGACCCTGGACGTCACGGACATGAATCGAAAAACCATGGTCCGACGTGTACGAATGCTGGCTTCGCAGCACTCGATAGGCAATGTCTTCGACCGACATCAGAACCACTCGATTGATACCTGGCCTGCCCCACGAAACAGCAAGATCCGACACGTAAACGGACAGGGGACTCAGCAGGGCTGCAAAAATCAATGCCGGCTGAAGCACCTTCAGCGGCGAAATCCCGGAGGCTTTGACGGTCGAAACCTCACCATCGGCTGCCATCCGCCCGTACACACAGCAAACCGAAAACAACGCCGTCGCGGGAAACGAAAACTGCAGCGCGATCGGTAAGACGTAGGGAAGCAGTTGAACCACCGAGACAATCCCGAGATTGCGGCGAAGCAACTCCCGACCCACCCCAATCATCAAAATGAACATCGTCATCGCGATCACCGCAACGATGAAAATCTTGAGGATTTCGAACAGGACGTATCGGGTCAGGCGGGTGGGCAGCAGCATTTGGCTCAAAAAAACACTGGGAAAATGTGGGAAAGTCCGCTCGCCGGGTTTAACAAAACGATCCCCGTGGTGGGTAGAGGAGATTCCGCCGCAGCTTAGCCCTTCCTCCCCCAAAGCGAGGCATGCCTTGAGAGCGGCACTGCTTGGCTTCGGACGAAGGTATTCGATCCCCCCCAAATAAGAAATGAGCCCGTCTGAAACAGCGACCCGAAGGCCAAACTCACGACGAGACCGCTTTTCCCCTGCGGCATATTGAAGCAGAAGGGCCCTATTTACCCCCTTTCAACCCCATTGGCGGGAACCGCCCACTTTCCTCCCCCTCACTTGGTAGTCACAATGACCATTGTTCAAGGGACCTGGTGTTCCCAGACCCCTCCGCAGAAAAGCGCAGTCGAAATGAATACACTTTTTAGCGAACGCGACTACAATGGGTCGGTATGCCAGAAGCGGATTTGAACATTTGTCTGGGGAGGGCGATTCGACGCACCCTTCACTTTTTGGATTCGCATCCACTAGACGGGCTACTAAAATGACATCCCACAGAGGGGCGTCAGCGTCGCGGAAATCCACTTCCATCCTCTCACTCTTACAGGAAAATAGAAATGACTAAGAATCTCTTGATTGTCGACGATCACGAAGTCATTCGCATTGGGCTTCGGATGATGCTTGAAGACACCGACATGAAGATCGTGGGGGAAGCGGCCAGCACGGCGGAAGCGTTGAGCCAAGTTGAGAAGCTTTCACCCGACGCCATTTTGATGGACATTCGTATGGAAGGGGGCGATGGGCTCAACGCACTCGGCCGCATTAAGCTCGACCATGCCGAGCTCCCGATCGTTCTTTACTCAGCCTACGACAATCCGACCTACATTGCTCGAGCCGTAGCCTTGGGCGCTGCCGGGTTCGTACTGAAGTCGGCGCCTCGCGAACGATTGATCGATGCGCTTCAACTGGCGTTCGCTGGTGAATCGGCCTGGACTCGCGAGGAACTACGACGAGTAACCGGTGCACTTGCCACCCCACGGCTGAGCACCGACATTGAAGTGCCGCTGACGCAGCGAGAAAGCGAAGTTCTTCGCCAGATGGCTCTCGGTTTGACCAACAAAGAAATCGCTAAGATGTTGGGGATCAGCTACGAGACGGTCAAGGAACACGTCCAGCACATCCTTCGCAAAATCGGTGTAAGCGATCGCACGCAAGCCGCTGTTTGGGCCGTTCGCAAAAACTTGGTCTGATACCGTTCGGACGAACGACGGCGTTTTCCACCGGCGAGAATTGTTGCTACAATCTTCGCCATGGCAAACACATTCAGCACTGATTTGATCCGCTTCGAACTGCAGGTGCGAAGCGAGACGTACGACTATCGAACTCCAATGAAGTTCGGTGGTCGTGTGGTTACCGATGTCACCGTTCTTTCGGTCGATTGCGACGCAGCCAGCCGCGTTGCGAACGCTCGCGGCCTTGGTTCCATGACCATGGGCGTTGCGTGGGCTTGGCCAAGTCCCGACATTTCCAACACTGCCAAATTGGAAATCGTGGTCGAACTTTGCCACCGATTGGCCCGAGCGTTTAACGACAGCGAGATGTCGGGACATCCTTTGGACCTTTGTCACGCAATGACGGCGACGCGGACACGTTTGGCCGCGGAGTTGGCTGCGGAACGCGGGCTGACGGAACCGATCCCCGATTTGGTGCTGCTATTGGCTGCTTCCCCCATTGAGGCGGCGCTCTTCGACGCGCATGGCAAGGCGGCGGGTTGCAGCAGTTACGCCTTATTGACGCGGGATCACTTGAAGCACGATCTGTCACACTACTTAGGTGAAGCCTCGTACAAGGACATTTACCTTGGCGACCTGATCGCTTCCCAACCAGTTGACTCGATGCCGCTTTATCACTTGGTCGGTGCGCTCGATCCCTTGACGAATGCGGATGTCCACACGCCGGTTGGCGATGGTCTGCCGGAAACGCTGACCGATTGGATCACTCGCGATGGCTTGACCCATCTGAAAATCAAGCTCAACGGGGATGACTCGGACTGGGATACAAACCGGATTGCCGAAACGTATCGCGTGGCCACCGAGGCTCGCCCTGGATCATGGGCGTTTTCACTCGATTTTAACGAAAAATGTGAGGACGAGGATTACGTCTTAGCGGTACTCGACAAAATCACGCGTGTGCAACCTGATTCGCTACAAGCGATCGCCTACATTGAGCAACCCACCCATCGCGACTTGGATCGGTTGCCAACGATCACGATGCATCGCGTTCGCGAACGCTTGCCGGTGGTGATTGATGAATCGTTGGTGAACTTGCGCAGTCTGCGGACCGCCATTTCACAGGGCTACAGTGGTATCGCATTAAAGGCTTGCAAGGGACATGCCGAAGCGCTGTTGCTTGGTGCGGTCGCTCGCCACGAAAAGCTGTTCTTATGCGTGCAAGACCTGACGTGCGTCGGCGCCTCGCTGTTGCATTCGGCATCGCTCGCCGCCCACATCCCAGGGGTGACGGCAATCGAAAGCAATGGTCGGCAGTATGCGCCAGCAGCCAACCAGCGATGGCTTGGCAAGTTCCGTGATTTCTTCGAGGTGCGCGGCGGCGAGGTACCCACCCGGCTGCTGGATGGCCCAGGACTCGGCTATGGCGACGATCCCGGATTAACGAATCAGCCCTAGTATTCCGACTCAGCTTGGATTGCGAGTAGGCGTTCGGAGTAGGGCCGGTTCCCACGGGCCAAATCACTTGAGAGTGTGGCCGGTAGGAAACGGCCCTTCCCGAAAATTGAGCTGCGGCGGAATACGAAGTGGTAAAAGCCATTAGCCGGTGGTCCACGACGATCGCCCCTTATTCTCTTGGCCGATCTTTGCGAATCAACTTGGTGGGCTCGAGCGACTCGATTCTCCATCCAATCGAAGCGTAGGTACGATTGAATTCGCAGATGAAGGACTCGGGCTCCGACTCAGGCAAGACGACGGCGCCTCTCGCCGTTGCATCCTTTTTGATCACGGCAGCACATTGGCCCACGTTTCGATGACTGCTGCTCATTCCTGCTCACTCCCTTTCAGAAAACCATACGAGCCATTTTAACGGTCGTCGTTGTTGGCTGTGGACTCGCCGCGATACACGACCGAGGGGTGGGGGAACCCGAGATGCTTGTTGACGATGTTGTAGGGTTCTTTGCCTGCGAGAAACCTCCGCAAGTTCACGCAAGCCAGATCGACCGTGTCATCCACTCGGCAATAAGATTGTGCCCCCACATGCGGCGTGATGATCACTTTGGGGTCGTCCCAAAGTAAACTGGTCGCTGCCAACGGCTCTTCTTCGGTGACGTCCAAGCCAGCACCCGCGATCTGACCACTCGCCAAGGCAGCCACCAATGCCGATTCGACAATGACCGCGCCGCGCGCCACATTGATCAAGTACGCCCCAGATCGCATCTTGGCGATCCGCTGCGCGTCAAAGACGCCCACGGTTTCGGCATTCAGCGGCAAGGTCAAAATCACGATATCGCTGAGGCCGAGTAGATCATCCAATCGATCGACGGGCCACAGTTCGGCAAGTTCAGCGGGCTTGTCGACCGGGTAGTAGTCGGTAGCGATCATACGGATTTCCCACGGGGAGAGCATCCGTGAAATCATCCGCCCATTGCCCCCGAAACCGACGATCCCAACGGTCTTGCCACGCAAATCATCGGTCGGCAAACGTGAAAAATCACGCGTCCTTTCGGCCCGGATAAACAACGGGATCTGTCGCAAGAGCCCAAACAGCAAAGCGAACGTCTGCTCCGCCACCTGCGGCGCAAAAAGCCCAGAGGCGCTGCAAACCGGAATGTCGGATTCGATCACACCGGGGACCAAGCAATGATCCAATCCGGCGGCCGATGATTGGATCCAGCGCAGCTTGTTCGCCCGTAGCACGCGATCCCAGTCGACCGGAACCTTGGCATGTCCGATGAAGATATCCGCCGTCGGCAACAGCTCGTTGATACGTTCTTGGCCTGCGTTGACAATTTCTGCGTCCGGCGCAGCCGCTTGGATTTGTTGGAGATGTTTATCGAGGACCGGAAAGCAAAGTACGATTCGCATGATAGGAAAAGGACTCATCGAAAAAAAGCGTTGGAAGCACCCAATCTAATCTACTCTCGCGGAGCGCCATCGCGAAGGTGGCGATCCACGGTGGCGACCTTCGACATCGCTCGGCTGTACTCGATAGGCCACACGCGAAAACGAGCCTGCTCGCTGAGCATGCCCCCTGCTTCAAGGGCTTGGAAGATCAAAGATCTCCGCGAGCCTGACCGCCATGCGCTCGGGATCGGCCCCCTCGACTTGATCGGGTAGGGATTGCAGCCAGCGGACCGCTTGCTGACGGTGTTCGAGTGTTGATTTTGGCCAAATTGCCTGGTACGCCCCTTTGCCCGCGATCGTCTGCGGATCATCCCCACTCATTGCGAACGTAGCGATTTTGTGAGCAAGCGTGAGCGGAAGGTCGTCGAAGTCATAGGGAATCGTGCGTGCATTGAAGCGGATCACTAACCGATTGGCCGTCGCTTCGACGACAATCACCCGTAACGAATCCACCAACTCGAACTCACTACCGGTCTTGAGCGTCTCGAGGCCCCGTTCGATCCCTCCACGATAAAAAGTTGCCAGATCGGCAATTTGATAGAGCGATTCCGCTTCCGATTGCGATTCCTCCGCCCCGTCAGCCTCTATGGCAGCGGTCGCGAGCGACTTCATCTGTCGCCAATTTGCTGAAGCAATCGCATCGCGAGCCGCTTGGATCAACTGCTCGCGTGCAGCAAGTGATGCGGGCGTTGCCATCTCCTCATCCGAAGGTATCGGCTGGGGTGTCATCGCCTGATCCCCACTCAAGGGTGGATCCCCGGGTAAGTTTGGATCCTCGCCCAAGTTTGGATCCTCGCCCAAGTTTGGATCCTCGCCCAAGTTTGGATCCTCGCCCAAGTTTGGATCCTCGCCCAAGTTTGGATCCTCGGGCGGCGCTGCGACGCTCGTCGACGGCGCGGGTTCCGTCGGCGTGCGGTTTTGCAAATCAAAGGCAAGCGACTCACGGGGCGAAACCGGGACGCCGGGCGTCGGCCTTGGCACCGCAGGAATGCTTCCAATCGCCCGATCCACAACCACTGGGGTAGCGCCGTTTCGGGAAGCAGCAATGGGTTCGGACGCCAACGGTCGGGTGGCAATCGTCAGCCCCTTTTCCGTTTGATTTGCAATCGATCCTGGTCCCCAAATCAAAATCCAAACCAACACCACGATCAGACCTGTCATCGCCATGACCGCAAGTGCAAACAACGGAACGGCATGGTTCGACCTGCGGCGGCCACTTCGCGTCGCTCGCGGCACGGGTTGGATGTCAACCGGTTCCTTGAGCGAAATCGGTCCAGCCGAGATCGGCTGAGCGTCAATAGCAATCACAGGGACCTGAGCAGGCACCGGATCCACTTGGGGACGAGGCGTTGGCTTGGGAAACGGAACGGGCTCTGAGGGATCGACCTTCGCCCGGGGAATCTCAGCTGAAACCGGTGTCTTGAACTCGGGTGATTTCGCGACCGGCATCCGATAGGGGGCTAGCGGATCGGCGTTTGGCAACAAGCCTGCCAGCGGATCGGTGGAGGAGTTTGCCGTCATGGGAAATGCCGAGCAAGGAAAAGGAAGCTGTCTTCAATTCGACCGACCGCAATTTCAACCGCTCACTCCGCTGCTGGGGAGTTTGCACGGATCTTGGACCGCCGTTACTTGGACCGGGGGGCGGGGCCAGCCCAGCGACTCTCTCTATCGTAGCATCTCGCGGCGGGGGGGGAGGGACAGGTCAAAAATTCCTTGACAAACGAGGCCATGATGCACAACGTGCTGACGCTCGACTCGTGCCGAAATGGCTGCCGCGTCCCCGCCACAAAGCACGACGATTGCCTCGCCGTTCTGACCGCGATTCGGATGGCGATTGTACCAATCAATCAACCGATCAATTGCCGAGGTCACACTCGTCAACACACCTAACTGGATCGCTTCGGTCGTGTTTTTTGCAGGCACGCGCAGCGGCGGATTGCGAGTCCAATCGATCGGTGGCAGCGCATCGGTCCCCGTTGCCAAGGCATGGGTTTGCAGGTTCAATCCCGGCAAAATCGCTCCACCCGCGAAATGGCCTCGATCATCGACATAGTCCACCGTCACAGCCGATCCCGCGTCAACAATGATCACGGGACCGTCGAATCGATTGATCGCCGCAAACGCACCGAGCAATCGATCAATGCCGACGGTTTCGGGAACATCAACATCGATCGGCATCGGCAAATGGTCACGAGTGATTTGGTCGACATGTGCATCGGGGAAGGACTGAGCGACCTGTTGTCGGAGCCTTTCCACCGCTTGCCGCTGGACACTCGAAATTCGCCAAATCGCGTCTTCGACTTGGACCTCCGTTTTGATCCACTGAACGAGTCGATCGGGCCATTGCCTGTGATCGAGCGAGAACGATCGCGAGGGCAACGACTCGAAGTTCCGCTGCCGACACGCGGCGTGGTCGCCTGCGGTGTGCGGCGACAATTCAACCGCCAACTTGACTGCCGTGTTTCCTACATCGACCGCGACCGTAGCGCGAGACCGATTCATTTGGAGGTCTCCGCATCAGGATCAAAGTCGCTCGCTTGATTCTCATCCGACAACTGTGCCGTTAACCCGCTTAGGTGCGGCGGCAGCTTTTTGGGCTTCGGTTTCGTTTCCGGTTTCGGTGCGTCACCGGCAACATTCGGTTCCTGGGGTCCCGCTTCCGCCAACTCACGGCGCTGCTCGACGCGATCCATGATCTCTTGGACCAACGGCTCGAGACCTTCGCCCGTTTGGGCACTGATCAGAAAAACCTCTTTACCGGTTTGCTCGGCGATCTGTGCAGACACGTCCTCGGCCCCCTGCATCTCGCACTTGGTCACCACCAAGATCTCGTCCCTCTCGCCGAGCGAGGCATCGTATTGGACCAGTTCGGTTCGGATGGCTTCGTAATTCTGCAGCGGATCCGACCGGTCCACGGGAGCCGGTTCCACCAAATGGACCAACAAGCCTGCGCGCTCGACATGTCGCAAAAATTCGTGGCCAAGTCCAATCCCCTCACTCGCTCCTTCGATCAATCCGGGGATATCGGCCAACACGAACGACCGTTCGATCCCGACTTCGACGATCCCCAGATTCGGATGTTTGGTCGTGAACGGGTAATCGGCAATTTCAGGGCGAGCCGCAGAAATCCGGCTCAGCAACGTGCTCTTACCGGCGTTTGGCAATCCGACCAAGCCAACATCGGCGATCGATTTGAGTTCCAAGATGACGTCACGAACCTCACCCGGAGCTCCGATCGTGCGTTCGCGAGGAGCGCGGTTCGTCGACGACTTGAAGGACGCGTTGCCCCGGCCTCCTTTGCCTCCACGAGCGACGACAAATTCTTCGCCAGGCGTCGTCAAATCCTTGATGACAAAACCGTTTTCGGCATCAATCACCGTCGTGCCGGTGGGGACATACAAACGTTGGTCTTTACCGGCGCGGCCGAAACGCATCGATCCCTGGCCCGCTGTCCCTTTGGGCGCTCGGTAGAATCTCCGGTTCGCGAAAGCCGCCAAGCTATTGACACCATCCCCGGCCTGCAGGATTAAACTGCCGCCGTCGCCCCCATCGCCGCCATCGGGGCCGCCGCGGGGAACGAACTTTTCGCGACGAAAACTCATGCAGCCATCGCCCCCCTTGCCGGCTTGCAGTTCAATGCGGACGCGATCAACAAACATAGTCAGTTACAAAGATGGGGAAACGTAAAGTGGGATTCGCTGGACGTTCAGACTTCAACAAAAAAAACGGCTGACCACGCTTGTGCGCCGGCCAGCCGTCATGCTGTTCGTGGCAAGAGGGGAACGATCGTTCCGCCCCTGCAAATCTTATCGGAAAATCCAACGATAGTCGAGTCGCTTCTCGATTCCGTATTGCTGAAGCACGTAATCCTGCTCTTTCTTGTTCTCGTATGCGGGGACGCCAAATCGGATGGTGTCTTTGATTTGTTGAATCTTGTCGCCGGGACGAAAGAAATTCAGTTGTAGGGCCTTTTTTCGGTAGGGAGCATCGGCACCTTCGCCGTCTTGCTCGAACGCATTGGTCAGCCCAAAGACGTCGACGGAAAAGAAATCCAAATCGGGATCCACATCTTCCCAGGTCGCCACACCCCAAACGCCGGGCGCTGCCGTGTCGGAGGATTTAGGGATTTCAACGCGAGAAATCTCGACGGTATTGTAAAGCGGTGCGGTAATCTGTTCCCGAATCGCGATCTTCTGCTTCACGGTCGGCAAGATGCGATCGGTGTAACGGTTGCCGCTGATGCGGTTATTCAGGACCAACATCGGGAACACTCGCCTCGACTGGTAGCTGACCGATTCGATCCGTTCGTACACGTCCTTGCCGCCCACCTCGTCCGCAGCGGGTCGCAGGTCACCGCCCCGATAGCGGATCCGGAACACCATGTACCAAACCAGTTTGCGTTGCATCCGACCATCGGGTCGTGGCACGTCCGTCAAAATTTGTCGTAGCGGTTTGAAGGAAAACTCCAAGCAGTAGATCTCACGACGCAAGAAAACCTCTTCGGCCATTTCGGCAAGCATCCGACTTCGAGGATCAAAATGCGGCATTCCATCGGGATGGGATTCGCCACCCCAAATGATTTCGGGATGTCCATCAAGGAAGGTCTGAAGTGCAAGCGGACCGTCGGTCGTTTCGTCGGGTTTCGGTGCAGGCGGGACAACCGTCAAGACGCCGGGCGCAAACTCAGTCTGCTCCTCCGTCGTCGGGTCATTCTCCGCGCTGCTCTGCTTCGCTGCAGCTTCCGTCGCCGAATCTTGTGACGTCGCATCGGCACAACAGCAGAACAAGAGAACTGCGGAGCAGATCGCTGTTGACAAAATGAATCGACCTGAAACCATCGTCATACCATCGGGTAAAGAGTTGCAATAAACATCGCGTGCCAAGGCAGCGAATTCGAAACGCCAAATCGGGTCTTCCTATCGCCTGTCGCTGGCCGATTGAATCGATTCGTCGCTCAACCGGTCCTCCGGTTTGCTGGATTCCTGCTCGGCCAAATCAGGCAATTCTTGTGCAGCGGAGGGCTGATGGATCATGCGCAGCGTACTCGCCAATTGATCATCCGAACCCGCAAACGAGTCCGCAGCATCGCCTTCCATTGTAAACGTAGCGAGCACGCGGCGGCCGGAATCATCCGAATAATGTTGAATCACCCACTCAATCGGCACTTCTTCAACCGCGCCGCGAGCAACCAGAGTCATCACAACGAGGCCGGTTTCTGTCACCCGTTCGTTCGCCACAACAAATTCTCGCCACTGCTCGCCCAGCGTTTTTCGAACGTCTTGCTGGAACGCATTCATGGTCCATTGCTTGTCCCCAGCAAGACGAGACAGACGGCGAAAATCGCACTGCGCAATACTGCGATCGTTCTCGATCATCCGCATCATCGTCAAGCCAGCCTTGTCGCTCATCATCCGCCAACGTCGATCCATCAGCGTGCTCATTCCAATCGTATCACTTTGCAGTTCGACGTAGAGCCGTTCCTCGGGGATCCCCGATCGGATATCCAGAGGCTCGGGTTGGGCCTGCAATCCAAACGGTTTGTCGAGCGGTTTTCGAATCATCTTGATGGTCGAGGCGACATCAAATCCAGGCTCCGCCTTGCTAATATCACGCGTCTCATGGATCGCCATCGCCAACCATGTGGTGACCCCCATTGTCCGGTCAAAGGTCAACTTTCCCACGATCCGCAGCTTGGTCGGTACGCCATCCACGCTGCCATCCAAGTTACCACGAAGCTGCACCCGAGCTTCCTTGGTCGACAAGGCAACGATCTCGCCTTTGACTTCCGAGGCATCGACCGCCGACAAGCCAAACAACGCTCTCAAGCTTTCCGATTCGACAACATATTGATCCCCTTTGACAACCGGATCGGTCGGCAACAACCGATCGACCGCGATGCTCGAGACCGGCATCCGCAAGAGATCCAATTCTTCGTGCGTGAAATAGCTCTCGCTCGAATAGGTGATTTCGGGCAACGTATCGCGACGGACGATCGACTGGCAAACCGATGGGCGAAGTGCAGCCTGGATCTTCGATCGATTGACTTCACTGTCGCTGTTCGCCTCGTGAAAGAAGCGTTCCGCGGCGATCGGAACGGAATCCACGTCCGTAGCATCCGCTCGGCGCAGACGTTCTTCATAGTCAAACACCACATCGCTTTTCAGCGGAAGCGATCGGTCACTTTTGCGAGATACCAACGGATTGGTGGGGACGTTGACGTTCCCCTCGCCGTCGATCTCGATCCGAACGCGGAATAAGACTCGGCTCGGATCGACCGCAAGAGACTGCGGAGACAACTCTTCGGCGTAGGTGAGACCGATCGGCGCGATCCCACCGGCCAGCAATGCCGAACCGAGCAGCAGCAAATCGCGGCGGCTCTGCCGGGCAGATTTCACGGCAGCGTCACAAGGAACAGTCAAAGGATGATCGATTTGGGACATTTCCAACCTGAGCGCGAACGGAATGTTGAAGTTCAACCTTTCGATTGCCACAGCAAGCGGATTCAAGCTGCGGCAGCCCAGGGCTGAAACGCAACCATCCGCCGTATTTGGCTTACGACGTTTCTGCTGAGATCGTCCAATTCGTGGGGGTGGCAAAAGTCAAAACGGGCACAATCCGCAAAATCAGACTCGATCCAAGCGATTCAAGCTGAGGCTTCCTCACCCTTTGTGGGGGGGGTGCCCGCACAAAAAAAAGAGCTAATCGCGACGATCCGATCGATTTTCGGGGCCGATTGGGAACTTCCGCCCTATCTTGACGTCCCATCTGGAGCCTTTCGTTGACACGCTAAAGGGTGCAACTAGAATCGCATCACGCCCTTTTCCCATGCGTTCTACCTATTCGATCCATCTTTCCTTTTGTATCTATGTTTCGGAATAGGCAGGCGTCGGCTAATTGACAAACGGCACCCAATCCTTCGAACCGATGCTACACCAAGAATGAGCCCAGCCTTGCAGTCGTAAGCAATGGGGGGCGTTACAATGGTGATCGCAACGAAGACACGACAAAACGACGTATTCCTTTCCCTCTCCGCGTCATACAAATGACGCCCTGGGGTTAGCAAAAGCAGTATCCGGAATTGCGATTGCAGCCCCCCAGGCAGACGTTTGGTAAGAGACCCTCGATGATCAAACGAAGTGAACCGACCCACTTTCCCAAGTCCATTCGCAACCGAAAGCCACGCAGGAAGCAAAAGCGACGCTTGATGCTTGAAGGGCTCGAGCAACGTCAATTGCTCGCGGGTGACTTGCCGCTGTTGTCACCCAACCAGATTCCCACCTACGACGGGCCTCGGAATATTGGTTCGGTTCAGTCCTTTCCGTTTGCGGAAACCGAAACGTCCAATACGTTCGGCGCGAACGACTCCTACTCCACCGCCAACTACGTGCCGCTCGGCAATCAGTCAGGCCAGCACGACACGATCGATTTGACGGGCACGTTGACGTTCGGGCAGGTGACAACCGGTGGCGCTTTCCGCAGTGATGTCGACGTGTTCGCCTTCGATTTGAAGGCCGGTGACATCCTCGACATCGCGACCCAAGGCGCCGCTCAATCGTACACGCTCTTTTACGGAAACGGCCAAGCTTGGTACGGCGTGGATGATTTGCAGACCTTGTATCCGCTCGATTCGCCCTTGCAAACCGAAGGGAATGCTGCCTTCGCACAGGTGATCCCCGAGGACGGGCGTTACTACATGGAAGTGATCGCCAGCAATGCGTTGCAATCGTACACCATCGGGCTGAGAACGTATCGGCCCGTTACCGAACAGTTACCGGTTGGGGCGAATCAGGTCGTGTTCTTGGACTTTGATGGTCACTCGTTGCCGGCAGACATTTTCAATGCTTCCATCGGTGGTGGTGGGATTCCGGTCGGCGGTCGGTTTTTCGTTCCGAGCTTGCGAGACACCTTGACCGATTACGGGGTCCAAGTTGCCAATGAAGCGGCATATCAAGAGTTGGTCCGATCGGTCATCGTCCAGACCGAAGAGATCTTCGCCAGCATCGCTCAAACCGGAAACAACGGCGATTTCGCGACGTCGGGGGTTCCCGGTGAATTCGGTGTGACGATTTTGAACAGCGAAGATCACCCCGATCCAGGCAGCAATCCGCTCGTCAGCCGGATTTTGATCGGAGGTTCCGAGGCCCTGTTTGGGATCGGGACGGTCGGTATCGCCAGCAACATCGACATCGGCAACTTTGATTTAACCGGCATTGCCATTTTCGAAAACGAAAACGTTTTCGACTTGGCGACGGCGTTTCCCATTGACCCGAGCAAGAGCATTTTGGACGGAGTCGCTCGGTCATTGGCGGCGGTTTCGGCTCACGAGATGGGCCACTTACTCGGGATGCGGCATACCAATGGTGACAACGCCCAGGGAACACTGGTTGACGAAGGTGGCTCGCTGGTCAGTGCCGCGTACATCTTGGGCGTTGGGGCCGACGGAATTTACGGAACGGTTGATGATACCGAAGCTCGCTTCTTGAACGACCGCTTCTCGGCTAATGAAGGGTTGCTCGGCAATTCCCGTTTCGCCCAAGAGATTTCACATGTGCTTTCGACGGGCAAAGTGGGCGGTTCGGCTTCAGGACGCGTTTTCCGCGACGTCAATCGCGACGGTAATGGCACAGGCGATGTCGGACTTGCGGGCGTGACCGTTTTCACCGATCTCAATTCCAATGGGCTGCTTGATGCAGGCGAGTCCCGCACCGTGTCCGCGGCCGATGGATCGTTCACGTTGCCGATGGTGATCGGCACCGACGCGATTGTTGCGATCACACCCACACAATACGTCGCCAGCACGCCGACTTCGATTCCGGTCAGCAATGGAACCAGTGGGCCGTTGAACTTCGGCTTCACGCAAGTCGTATCGGATATCACCGGTACGAAATTCCTTGACACCGACGGCGATGGCATCAAGGACGCTGGCGAACAGGGGATTGAAGGGGTCTACATCTACTTGGACCTCGACGGCGATAACCGACCCGATATCGGCGAACCGAGCTCGCGGACGAAGGCCGACGGATCCTATTCAATCAACTTCCCCGGAAGCGGGACCTACACCATTCGTGAAGTGGTTCAGCCCGGTTATGTGCAAACCTTGCCCGGACAAGCCTCGGATTACGAATACACCGTGACCTACAACGGTATCGCATTGGGCGATAACTTTGACTTTGGCAATCAACCGTCCCAAGACTACGGTGACGCTCCCAACACCTACTTGACCTCCGATTCGGTCGGCGGTGCCAGCCACGGTATCTTGGCGGGATTGCTGTTGGGCGCGACGGTTGACCGCGAAGCCGACGGTGCACCAAGCGTCGGAGCAGACGGAGACGACATCACCGGTGCCGTCGGAGGCGGCGGGATCGTGATCGATGACGAAGACGGTGTCCGCCAAGTATCGCCATTCGGCCTCGGTTCGACAGGTCAATTCGAGGTCAGCGTGACCAACACGACCGGAGCACAGGCATACCTGCAAGGCTTCATGGACTTCGACGGTGACGGCACCTTCAACGGACCGGGGGAACATTTTGCCGTGGACCGAGTCGTCAGCACCGGGTTGACCAACTCGCCGATCATCGTCAACGTCCCCGTCCCCGCGGGCGCCGTCGTTGGTGACACCTATGCTCGATTCCGAATCAGCCAATCGTCCGGCATCGGCGCGGCTGGTTTTGTTGATACGGGGGAAGTGGAAGACTATCGCGTTTCGATTCTGCCAAGTTCGAACGTTGCAAACGACGATATGGCAACGGTCTCGCGCAACAGTGTCGGCAATCAGCTTTTCCCGCTCGCGAATGATTTTGAAACAAGCCTGAACCCACTGACCATCGTGTCGCTCAATAACAACGGCACGCAAGGAACCGTGCGGGTGTCGGATGACGGACGATCGGTCTTCTATACCCCGAAGACCAACTTCATCGGGCGTGATGTATTCGGCTACACGGTTCGCGACCAATTCGGCAACCTCAACTCAGCCGGAGTCGAAGTCGACGTCACTTATCAGTCAAACGTTCCCATCGCGGTCGATGATATTTTCCATATCCCAGAGGGTTCGACCAAACGCGCGTTGAACGTCCTTGACAATGACCTATCCAGTTTGTCAGGAGGACTTTCGATTGCCAGTGTCGTTCCAAGCGGCAACGGAAGCACGGTTGAGATCATCAGCGGTGGTCAATCGATCTACTACACACCTCCCACCAGCGGATACAACGGCACCGATCAATTTGTCTACAGCGTCATTGATGGAGCTGGAAACACAGCGAGTGCCGAGGTGACCGTCAATGTGTTGCCCCTCTCACTTAACGATGATGTCGTCGCTTATTCGATCGAGTTCCTTGATCCCATCAATGGCACGCCGATTTCGAACCTGCGACTCGATTCAACCAATCCGGCGCTGAACCGCTTCAAAGTTCGCGTCTCGGTCGATGATCTGGGAACGATCAATACGGGCAACCCGGAAGGTGTCGCCTCCGCATTCTTGGACCTGCTTTTCACCGACGAATTGGTTTCCACGGTTTCGACCGACAACAATCCTCTGTTCCCCTTCGACATCGATTTTGGCCCCCTTTTCGAAGGCAGAACCTTCCAACAAGGCAATTCTCAAACCCCAGGTTTGATTGATGATGTGGGCGGCGTTCAACAAAATTTGGTGAACCCCATCTCACACACCGGCCCAGCGGAATTGTTCACCATCACGTTTGAAGCGTTATCGCCCGGCGTCGCCGTCTTCTCGGCGGACCCAGCGGACGACGCCCAAAGCGAAACCGTTCTGATCGGCGAAGACGTCGCGTTGACCGATAACCAACTCCGTTTTGGTCAGCCCATCCTCGATTCGGTGACCGGCAATGTGATCGGATACGGCAATGCCGAATTCACGATCTTCGCAGGTGATGGAAACTACGTCAGCGCCATTGATGATGCATTCATGGTCGGCGTCGATTCGGACGGCAACGTGATTTCGCAGGGATCGAGTTCACCGGCCGTGTTGCGAGTCCTCCAGAATGATGTCTTCGTCGGTGCGACGCTCCAAGAATTCAAACAGGTGATCGAACCTGCCCAAGGCACATTGACGGTTAACACCAACGGCACGCCAAGCGATCTGAACGACGATTACTTTGAGTATCGTCCCAACACGAATGCGGCGGCAAGTGGTTTTGATCAATTCACCTACCTGATCGTCACCGATGACGGATTCCGCAGCACCGCACAGGTGACGCTCGCGTACGGCAACGCCAATCTGGACGACGAAGTCAACATCGACATGTCGTTTGTTGATGAAAATGGAAACCCGATTAGCGGTGACTCACTCCGTGTCGGGGATCGATTTGGCGTGCAGGTGAACCTGGAAGATTTGCGTGCGAGCAGCACGTTTGTATTCGCCGGCTTCTTGGATGTGTTGTACACCGCCAACACGATTCGACCCGCGGACACCTTCTTGGTAGACGACTTTGATTTCGACGTCATCATCGGCGACGAATACAATCGATCGGGAGCCGTCGGGACGGCACTCCGCGCAGGCATTATCGATGAATTTGGAACTTTCTCGGATCGCGGCAACGCTCAACCCGGCGACTACGATGATTTGAATTCGGAACCCGAAAACACTCTGGCGACCCTGTTCTTTGATGTCGTCGCACCAGGCCCGATTTCGATCCTTGGATCGCCGGCGGATTCGTTCCCGTATCAAGACACCCTGTTGTTCCAAGAAGATGATCCGGTCCCGGTCTCGAAGATTCGTTACGACGCACTGACGGCTACGGTTCCTAATGTCGCGCAAGGCGAATTCATTCAGAATCCCGCGCTCGCACCCGACGTGAATGGCGACAACATTGTTTCGCCGATTGACGCATTGATCGTGATCAACGCAATGGCAAACGCTGCAACCGGCGGTGCAGAAGGCGAATCGATCTTAGCCAGCAAGTACTTCTATGACGTCAACGGTGATCAAAAGTTGTCTCCGATCGACGCATTGCAAGTGATCAATTACTTGACGGCTCATAAGTCGATCCCAACGGCATCAAGTGAAAGCGAGCAAGTTGCGTTTGCCCTTCCATCGGCCAGTGCCGACAGTGGGTCCAGTGACGTCGAGCCTTCGGATTCGGTCTTCGCCGAGTTGTCCAGCGGTGAAGTCAAGGTCGTTTCGGTCGGCGATGCACCCGCCAGCGGATCGTTGGCAATGCCGCAGTTCGAAGCAACCACTAGCGCCGATTCCGATGAGGATGATCTGATCACGCTGCTTGCCGACGACGTCGTTGGATTATGGGGCTGAGCAGGATGGGTTGACGTGAGGTGCAGTTTGGGCCCCCTTGCCTAAGCTGCGCCGCAGAGACCGTGCCACAGAGACACCGGTGCCTAGCGTGTCCGGGGGTCTTTGCTTCCTCAACGGATACCATTGCCATCAAACTCATTAGCAAAGGAATGGTCTAATGCCACGTCGCTATGCGATCTGCAATGAAACGTTTCAAGACTGGACGCTCGATCGGGCAACTGCGTATGCGAAGGCTGCGGGTTACACCGGTTGGGAAGTCGCTCCCTTCATGCTGGCCAGCGGTCCCCGCCAATTCTCAAAGTCGCAGCGAGACGACTACCGTGACACCGTGGTATCGGCAGGTTTGGAACTCGTCGGGTTACACTGGTTGTTGGCCAAGACCGAAGGCTTCCACTTGACAACGCTCGACGAGAACGTTCGCCGGCGAACGAGTGACTATTTCGCCGAATTGGCTGAATGGTGCAGCGACCTCGGTGGCGACGTGATGGTACTCGGTTCACCCGGGCAACGGAATTTGACCGAAGGCCAATCGATGGACCAGGCAATGCAAAATGCCGCGGAGGTCTTGGCGGCCGTTGTGCCAGTGCTGCATCAGTATGGCGTTCGCATTGCGCTCGAACCGCTCGGCCCCGCCGAAGGCAACTTCTTGAACACCGCCGCCGAGGCACGACGCTTGCAGTCGATGATCGCGAGCCCACTCATTGGGTTGCATTTGGATGTCAAAGCGATGAGCACCGAGCAAGTGCCGATCGACCAAGTGATTCGCGACAACGCAGATTGGATGATTCATTTTCATGCGAACGACCCCAATCTGTTGGGACCAGGGATGGGGGACGTTGAGTTTGGACCGATCTTTGCCGCACTCGATCAGGTCGGTTACGAGGGTTGGGTGAGCGTCGAGGTGTTTGACTATGCACCGGGCGTCGAGCGATTGGTGACCGAAAGCATGCAGAACATGATTGCAGCTCAAACCACATAGCGTGCCCATCTCCCCCAAAAATCGTGGCAGAAGGGAGCCAGATCTATTTCGGTTTGCTGCTTGAACAGGTCCACCGCATTTTGATCCTCCCAGCCCAACGCCCCGGCAACGTCAAGGTTGCCGTTGACGGCCAGATGGGCCACAATGGAAATCCTGCTCCGCCGGGCTGGAAAGCCAGACTTAGGATGCTGCGGCCTTTCATGGTCGTCTTTCACTCCGCGAACGAGTGCATCAACGCTACTTTGGCTGAGCGAAAAGGCGACACTTAGTTTCCGCTCGATAATAGTTTAAAAATACTGCCGTGGATCGAGGACCGGTTCGAATGCCCAACACGAACGATTCATCGGAGGCTGAAACGCCTCGATCGGCCGACGCTGACGCCTCCGTTGATGCCCAACCCGTGGCGCCACAGGATTCGGCCAATCCAATGGAGGGCGGTCGCTGGCGTCCGGTCCGCCCCGAGGAATTGTTGCGAAAGAACCCGCCATCGGTTGACATGGACGGGTCGGCGGAGCCGGTCATTAAGGTTCGCCGTCAACGTCGCCAAGAGCTCGAACATCACGTCCGTTCGTGTCCCACCGATATCGAGGCCTATCGTGAATTGGCTGCGATCTACCGCAAAGATGAACGGCCTCAGGAAGCAGCACGCGTGCTGACCGAAGCGGGTCGACTGTTCCCGGATGACCCGACTTTGCTTTGGGAGCTCGAAGAAGCTCGCTTGGCACGGTCGCTACAACAGTACCGTGAAGTGAGCGACTTGGCGGCGAGGTTGAAGACACCGGAGGTCGATCGCGAATTGAAACGGAGTCGAGATGATTGGGCGTACCGCCGCATCGAGATTTGCAAGGCGCGGTTAGCAAGAGATCCGTCGCACAAGCATTTGCGGTTGGTGCTGGCAGAAGCCCAGATGGACTGCGAGCAGCATGATGAGGCGATCGTGGAACTCGATGAATTGCTGAAGCTTGACGAGTTTTCGTCCCAAGCGTCGTTGTTGAAGGGCCGCTGTCTGTTGCAACTCGGACGTGATGCCGAAGCGATGGTGTCACTCCGCGCGGCTGGACTTCGCCGCGCCGTCGTCGCACCCTTGCCGATCCGAGTGGCTGCCCTGCGTTTGTTGTGCGATACCGCCGAGCGATTAGGCATCGAATTAACGCTTGAGCACTACCGAAACCATTTGGCGACCCTCGAACAAGACCTCGCCAAGCAAGCCAAGCCTTCCTAAGCCACGACCGCGGCGGAAAAACGTCAGCCAATCTTAGCGAGACCGACTACGCCCCCATGATTTCCTCACCATCCGATGTCGATTCCCTCGACGGCGGTGGATTCTTTCGCTTATCATCGCTGTCGTCCAAGATGGTTTTGACAACATCGACGAGTTGGTCCAAGCGGAACGGTTTAAACAGGACACCTTTGGGATGCAATCCGTTTTGTCGCGCCTTCACAATCGAATGGCCTGGGTCGTAACCAAATCCAGTCATCAACACCATTGGCACGTGGTTCATCAATTCGCCCAACCGCAGCATCAATTGGTACCCGCTGTAATCGGGCAACTTGATGTCGCTGATGATGACATCGTAATGGGCCGGATCGTCGCTACCGCGTACCATCAGCAATGCTTCGTCGCCCTTGTGAGCGGTTTCGACAATACAACCGTACCGCTCAAGCAGTTCATGCGCGTCTTCGCGAACTTGTTCGTCAGCATCGACCACCAAGACTCGCTTGTCTCGGAGCGCCGCATGATGCGGCGAATGGGCTCCAACCGGCACTGCCTCAAGCGGAGTCATCCGCTGCCCGATCTGTTGGATCGTCTGCTTGATGTCCCGGGCGTTGCGAAGGACGCGCCGCAAACGATCGGTCACTTCGCTGCTATGGCCGATGTATTGCTCCATCACGTTGACCGCATCGTTCAAAATCTCATCGACCGGAAGTGCGACAGCGCTATGAATCGCGTCGCAGCTTTGCTGGGCCGTATTCGCTTTTTGTGCCACCAACAATTCCAAGGTATTGAGCGCGAAAGCGATATCGCGAGCAAAGATCTCGAGGAACTGCAAATCGCTGTCACCAAATGCATTCACCTCGGGGCTTTCGATGTTGACCGTCCCGAGCACTTGATCATGTAACATCAAGGGAACGGTCAACGAACTACGGGAATTGGCGACACCGGGAATGAACAGTGGATCGTTGACGACATCGTGGCAAACGTAGCTGACCCCGCTGGCGGCCACATAACCCGTGACGCCGTTTCCCTGGGGGTGAGCAAAAAGTTGTCGGTCCGCAGCATCTTGGTCAATGCCGACACTCAACAGCGGCATCAGCGTGCCCGTGGCTTGTTCAAGCAGGCGAATTTCAATGACCTCAAAGTTCAGCAGGTCACTGAGGTAGTGCCGAATGTTCTCTTTAAGCAAGTCGATCCGCTCGTCGACTTCCATCATGAAGATTTCCGAAGGCCGCAGATCAGCCAATTCGCGACCAGCTTGATGGATGGCAGCCAATTTTTGCTGCTGTAAGATTTCGTCGGTGATATCGTTGACGGTGACGACCAATTGGCGGCTATGGTCGGGATGCTGCAACGGAGCGACATGGACCTGGAAGTAGCAGTTCTCGGCCGTTTGCAGCGTGCTGTTGCTTTCATCGCCCGTTGCAAGGGCGGTGTGGAACGGACAGAAATCGGGTCCCATGATCTCAGGGTTCGAAAGAATTTCGTAGAAATTCCGACCCACCGGCGACTCGGTGCGGTTGCCCGCCCACTGCAATAGCCTCCGGTTTGCCCACAGAACCCGAAGGTCCGAATCCAGCAAAGCAACGCCCTCAGGCATATCGCGGAGCATGACCCCGCTTTGCGAAATCCCCCGCAGCTCGCTCAATTCAGGCAGCTTATTGCGGGAAATCCAGACTCCCTCAACTGCCGGGTCCTCCAACTCGTCCACTACCGCAGCCGATCCGTCAACAACGACGATGTCCTCCTCCGAAACATCGGACGGTATGGTCATGGGGTCACCGATGCAGATCAGTTTTCGAGCCATCGCTACGTTCTGTGTTGTCTGTGTCGACCGATTCATCGAGACTCTCCCACCGACAGTTATCCCGTCAGTGCTTAGGGATGGTGTGACACCGATGTCAAATCTAAACGCTTCGTAACTGAGCAGCAGACCCAATCGATTGCGCACCCAACCCGTATGATAAAGAATTCACCCCGTCCTGTCATAGTCATGTCTTAACAGTTTCTGGCGTTCTTTCAATGAAACGTCCTTGGGTGCGTCCAAGGGCCGCGGGACCGACAATACCTAGCAGCTCGCTGCGGCTAGCCGCATTTTTTCCGTCAAGACAACGCGTCCTCCACCAAGACAACGCGGTGTCGGAGCCCGATGTCCGCAATGCCCGATGTCCGCAATTTGACGTCGCGGGCAAGGGCCAAGTTCCATCGATCCGTCGGCCGGATGCCCCACGCGGATGAAGCAAGGAAGCAAAGAAAAGAAGCTCGGAATCCCCAATCCGTCTTGCTTGGGATTCGAAGACGCCCTCAGCACGCCACGAGGGTCGGTAGCTCGCCGGAAGACCCAAGTCCTGCGGCGGCTCGACCTCGCTGAAAATACCACAAGGGAAAACCAGACGCGGCGACGTGTCTTGCACGCTGCCGCTTCGCATCGATAGCCAAGCAAACGAAGGAATCGATTGATTACTTCGCACCAACGAGCTGCTGGCGTTTTTTGTTCTCGATGATTTCTTCTTGAATGTTCGACGGCGTTTGGCGATAAAGAGCCAACTCCATCGTGAACGTCCCTTGGCCTTGCGTCATGCTTCGCAGATCCGTGGCGTAGCCGAAGGTTTCGGCAAGTGGCACTTCCGCTTTGATAACGCTGTTCCCCTCGACAATGTCGTTGCTGGTCATGATCCCACGACGACGAATCACATCACCCACAACGGTTCCCTGGAAGGATTCAGGGCACTCGATTTCGACATTCATGATCGGCTCGAGCAGCTTGGGATCGGCCTTCTTAAAGTACTCACGGAAACAGCCTGTTGCGGCGGTATAAAACGCCTTTTCGGAAGAGTCCACTTCATGGAAGGTTCCGTCCAGCAATTCGATCTTGGTTCCAACCACGGGAAACTCCGCCACAGGGCCTTTGGTAAGGCTGTCGCGGAAACCCTTTTCAACCGCAGGGATATATTGCTTTGGAATACGCCCCCCGGTCACCTTGTCTTCGAACTCAAAACTATCTTCGCTGTCCGAGGCGATCGGGCTGAGTGTCCCCTTGATGTGAGCGTATTGACCGCTACCACCCGTTTGCTTCTTGTGCTTGTAATCGAAATCGACGGACTTCGTCGGGCTTTCACGGTAACTCACCTTCGGCGCCCCGACTTCGATCTCGACGCCATACTCGCGACGAATCCGCTCGACGTAAACATCCAGATGCAACTCGCCCATCCCGCTGATCAAGATCTCGTTGGTTTCTTCGTCGGTTTCCACTCGGAACGTCGGATCTTCCTTACGGAATCGTTGCAGGGCTTTGCCCAATTTGTCGCCATCGCTTCGCGTTTTTGGCGAAACCGCAATCTTGATCACCGGCTCCGGAATGAACATCGACTCGAGGGTACAGAAATCACGAGCCGTCGCGTACGTATCACCACTGGCCGAATCGATTCCCATCACGGCGATGATATCGCCAGCATTGGCGACATCGATTTCCTCGCGTTTGTCGCTGTGCATTCGCACAATCCGACTGAATCGTTCCGACCGTCCGGTTCGTTGATTGACGTAAGTCTCGCCCTTCTTGATCTGGCCTTGGTAAACTCGCATGAAGGTGAGTTGGCCAAACGGATCGTCAACGATTTTGAAGGCCATGCCGACAAAGGGACGAGCGAAGTCCGGACGAAGATCGATTTTGCGTTCCTCATCCGATGGGTCGCGTCCACGAATCTCACGATCCAAGGGGCTGGGTAGATAACGAATGACGGCATCCAAGAGCGGCTGAACGCCCTTGTTCTTGTAGGCCGAACCAACGTAAACCGGCGTCGCTCCGCCCAAAACCGCCTCGCGGGTGACCTTGTAGATCAATTCCTTCGGCACCGCCTCTTCGCTTAGCAGCAACTCCATCATCTCGTCGCTGTACATCGACAACGCTTCGAGCATGTTGACGCGAGCGGCTTCGACTTCGCTCAGGATGTCCTCGGGGACGGGAGCCTCGACGATGATTTCGCCCTCCTCTCCGCCATGCAGATAGGCCTTCATCTCGATCAAGTCGACGACGCCTTTGAAGTAGTCTTCTTTGCCAATCGGGTATTGCATCAAGAAGGCTTCGGCACCCAATTTCTCACGCAATTGCTGAACCACACGAAACGGGTTCGCACCGGTACGGTCCATCTTGTTGATAAACGCGACGCGGGGAATCGCGTAGCGTTTCATCTGCCGGTCGACCGTAATCGACTGACTCTGAACCCCCCCGACGCTACAGAGCACCAACACGGCGCCGTCGAGGACGCGGAGCGATCGCTCCACTTCCACTGTAAAGTCGACGTGCCCAGGGGTATCGATCAAGTTGATGGGGTGGCCTTTCCACTCGACGCTCGTCGCGGCACTGGTGATCGTGATCCCACGCTCTTTCTCCAGCTCCATGTGGTCCATCGTCGCGCCGTCACCACCACCGCGAACCTCTTCAATCTTGTGAATGCGTCCGGTGTAAAACAGTATCCGCTCGCTGAGGGTGGTTTTCCCCGAGTCGATATGGGCACTGATTCCGATGTTTCGCAGTTTCTCCAGCTTCATTTATCTTCTACCTAGGCATTGCACGCGATGGTTTAACTCGATGAGGTTGTCGAAACCTTCGATATCGAATCTAGTTTTTTCTCAGGGACACGGTCTACAAACCATGTCACGTTCAGACAGGACCTGAGAAAAGGGGATCGCGGCCTTCGTGGGTTCACGTGATGACGTTGACTCAGTTCCGCGGGGTTGCAAAGAGTCGGTCCTGCAAACAACTCAGGCGTGCCAACGGGCATGGACGATGCCGATGGTTGCCAAAAATCGCAGGTTACTTCGCAAGGGTCGCAGGAAGTGATTGGAAAATATGGCAAACGTTTGCCGGCAGCGAAAGGGCAAATAGCTCGACAAATCCCCTTGCAGACATCTTTTCTTGCCCCCATACTGCTGTGCTTCCATTCTAGGCGAGTCGGCGTCCGCGTGTAGTGCCGTCGACCGCATTTGCCGTTGTGGGGGTTTTTGACCCGTAAGGCCAAACCCTAAACAGCAGAGCAGACCGTTCGCCCCTTTTTTGAGTACCAGAGCACCGAATGCCACCACGCCCCATGAGCACGCGAAGCCGTGCCCGCAAACGTTCACGAGTCCGTACCCGAACGAAAAGAAAAGATCCGATTTTCGTCGATGGCCAGCGTCCGCGGCCGATGTACGTCGATTACAAGGACATTGAACTGCTGAAAAAGATGGTCAATCGCCAAGGTCGAATCGCAGGACGCCGCAAGAGCGGTTGCACCGCTGCCAGCCAACACGCGGTTTCGGCTGCCGTCAAACGTGCTCGCTTCATGGCTCTGATGCCATACGTCGGCGAATAGCCGAACGAACCCTCCTTTGAATTTCACCCAGGACACGGGGCAGGCTCCACTTTGAGCCTGCCTTTTTTCGTGGCTGCCTTTTTTCGTGGCTGCCTGAGGGCGTTCCTCCTTCTGGTTGCGGCCTCACCGACGTTCGCGGTTCCACCGCAGCCGATCCCGGCTAAGATGCAGCGCCGCGAAGGCTCAATCCCATTTGCCCCCATTCGAACCCTCTGCATGTTCCGCACTCAAAGACGCATTGAATTCCGTGACACCGACGCGGCCGGAATCGTCCACTTTTCGGTTTTCTTTCCGATGATGGAAGTCGCCGAGCACGACCTGATTCGATCGCTCGGTCTTTCGGTCTTGCCGGACCGAGGAGCGGATCCTTCGGAGGAAACCCTCACCTGGCCGCGCGTCGCAGCAACGTGCGATTACCAATCGGTGGCTCGCTTCGAGGACCTGCTTGAAATCGACGTTGCGATCCTCAACCTCGGCCGCAGCAGCGTCCAGTACCGGTTTCAGTTCTGGCAATCTTCGGACCGCCCTGAAGATCGAATCGCCGTCGCCCGAGGCACCCTAACCACCGTCTGCTGCGAACTGCACACCGGTGGCGTGCTCAAAAAGACCCCGATTCCTGAGACAGTGCGAAAATTGCTCTCAAAACACCTCGATCGATAAACCTTTTCTGGCAGTCGAGCGTAGCAACAGAACCGCTGTCGGTGAGTGTACGCACTCATCGTGGCTCAATCGTTGCTCAACGGTCTTTTGCATCTCCGCTATTTTACTGGTCTTTCCATCCACGGTCGGCTCGACATGACTTCTTGCCTTGCTCCTTCCTTGTCCAGCATGATGTTCACTTCGCTTCCGGTCGGCCAAATGGCGCCTTGGTTGCCAACATGGTTGACACCGATTTGGGTACTATCGATCGGCTTGATCTTGGGCCTGATACTCTCTGCGGTGGTCTTCGGCGTGCTTGCCGCGTTGTCGCTGATCAAGCCGCTTGGACACCTGGCCGACAATCCTCGCGCCGGCGTCACCGCGTCACTGGTCGTGGGCGGATTGATTGCCGCCGCGCTTTGCACGACGTACATCCCGTTGTCCGGTGAGTATTCCGGGGTGATGTTCCTCCCGCTGATCTGCATCGGATTGGTTCTGGGGTTCGGAATCATCTACGGGATGTGGCATCGGACACGAGTCGAATGGTTCGCCATGCTGAGCGAAGGCGTGATCCCCTATTTATTATCGACCGCCGGGTTGTTCGCGCTGATCGGACTGGCTTCGACACCACTTGTCGAAGACCCTCGCAGCATTTTGGAATCGATCGCCGCCGTCAACATCGTCGGCGACGGCACCAGCAAGATCGAGGTGCCGGTGCCTAGCTCTCCCGACATGCCTGGCAGCGAATCCCCCTTTCACCCCGCAAACATCGATTACCATTTCCGCAACGTTTCGGAATTGACCATTGAAAGCGACCGCACGATCGTGCTCGGTGACGCCGCCGAGCCAGCGGGCTTTAGCCGCAATCCGGTGCGCGTCAACGAAGGCGAACCGTTGACGTATCGCTATCAGGATCGCGACGCTCCACCGGTTCCGAGCGATCCGACGCGTTTGCACATCCAGAATCGCGAAATCGACCCTGCAACGGTCGTCTTTACGTTCAAGAATCAGCCGCTGGTTCCGCAAGCCAGCTCGATCGTTTGGGTCGCCGCAGCGTTCTTCCTGCTCATCACTTCGATGATGGCGTTTCGACAAGCGGCGCCGCGAGTTTGGGCCATTGCACTTTCGACAGCCAAGAATGAAATGGCACAACCGCTGTACCTGTTGCTGCTGGCGCTCGGTTTGTTCGGCGTGCTGCTGTTTGGCATTTACCCATTCAACACGCTCGGTGACGATATCCGTCTGCTGAAGGACAGCGGCGTGACGTTGATCATGGTGCTTGGAATGATCTTGGCGGTTTGGAGTGCAGGGACAAGCGTCAGTGATGAAATCGAGGGCCGCACCGCATTGACGGTGCTCAGCAAACCGGTCAGCCGCCGAGCCTTCATTCTGGGTAAGTACGCCGGGATCATGTTGGCGGTTTTGGTGCTGTTTGTGATCCTGTCGGCTGTCTTGTCCGTGGTGATCAGCTACAAGCCGATCTACGACGCTCGCGAAAACGCTTCCGCAGCGACCACTTGGCAAATTGGTCACGAAGAGATCATGACGACGCTACCGGTGATCGGCTTGTATTTCATGGAAACCATGGTGATCGGGGCGGTCGCCGTGGCTCTGGCGACGCGCTTGCCGCTGTTGGCGAACTTCATCACCTGCTTCATGATCTATGTGATCGGCAACTTGACGAGCCCGTTGGTCGCGTCGGCGCGTGACAACAACGAATTGGTGGGGTTTGTGGGGAAATTAATCGCCGTGGTGATCCCCAATTTGAACGTTTTTAACGTCCAATCGGCCGTAGATGCCGGAAATCCGATTCCACCGATCTACTTGGCCGGCGCTTTCAACTATCTTTTATGTTTCGCCTTCGCGATATGGATGCTTGCCATGCTGCTGTTCGAAGACCGCGATTTGGCATAGGAAACGGTTAGCGATTGGCCAGCACGCAATGGAAAGCGGATAGCTGAAACCTGTTTGCCGCCTCTGCCCCCTGATTTGCCAACGAGATTTGACCGATGAGCCGACTTGCCGCACCCCGAAGCGAACCTGAAGCGAGTGGCGTGTGGACAACGTACCTGTGGGCAGCGTTGGCTGGCTTGATCGTTCCGGTCTTGATTCTGCTTGTCGGATTGATCGCAACGTTGCTGAATTTAAGTGGGCTCGATGAAACCCGCGTCCGCTTGGGATCGCACTTGACGCTACTGCTACCCGAGCGTTTTGTGGCTCAGCGACCGCTACTGCAATTGACCGAATTGGTGGCGGTGACGTTTTTGATTGCAACGCTGTTTTCCCTGGCAATTTGGATGCTCCGCCGTAATGCGGATTCTCGTGCCCGCAATATCGTCAAGGCGCTTCACCGTAAGGTGCTTCGCCAAAGTCTGAAGCGAGCGGAAATCGAAGGGGCCGCTGCCCAATATGTTCGAGCCGAACAACTGCTTGGCAGCCATTTGCCATCGATCCAAAAGGGGCTGTCGATGTGGTATCGGGCAATCCCACGCAGCGTCCTGATGCTGATCAGTTCGGTCGTGTTAGCTTTACTCGTAAACGTCTGGTTGGCATTGCTGGCAGTGATCAGCGGCGTCTTGCTTTGGTGGCTGTACCATTGGCTGCGACACGCGGAGGGTAAAGAGGTTTCCGATTGGGAAGTGCCTCGTTCTCGCCGCCGGATGGCAGAGATCGTCGGCCAAGCTCCGCTGCTCGCGCGCCTACAAACCCAAGGCTTGGCGGATCGTGCCTTTGAAACCGAACTCGATTCGCTGTACCGCCGACTCGGGGTTGAAGAAGCTCGTCGTGGCCGATTGTGGCCGCTGCTGTTCCTGGCCACGTCGGTCGCCATCGCCGTCTTGGTTCTTGGCCTTGGTGGAAATCTGCTGGTCGGTGACACCGGGCTAAGTGTTCCGTCCGCGCTCGTGTTAGGGCTGTCGCTTGTCGCTGCGGTGACCAGCGCCGACCGCCTGGCAAAACTGTCAACACAATTGAGACTTAGCGGCGACTCAAGCGATGCGATTTACATGTACCTGCGCCGCAACGACGATGCCCCACCCAGCGAGCAGCGAGTTGGCTTGGCGGGGCTGCGTGATTCGGTCAGCATCGACGATGTGACACTGAAAGACTCGACCGGCAAGCCCATTTTGCAGAACCTCAGCTTGAAGCTGCATCCGAAGAGCTTCGTCGCGATGCTGGGGACCGAATCGGTTTCCACGAGAGCGCTCACCGAGTTGATTATGGGATTTGGCCGGCCGACGAACGGCCAAGTCTCGATCGATGGCATCCCGCTGGTGGATGTGCATCCACAAGCATTGGCGAGGCACGTCATGTGGGTCGAGCCGTCGGGGCCGTTGTGGGATGGCACGATCGAAGAAAATATTCGTGGCGGCGATGCCAGCATCAACAATTCCGACTTGGTCAACGTGCTCGAACGGCTCGATGTTTACGATCGATTGCAACGGTTGCCGGAGGGGCTGAACACCTACATGACGATTGGTGACACGCAATTACCAGCCGAAACGACCTATGCGATTGGAATTGCCCGTGCAATGCTTCACCGCCCCTCGGTACTGATCGCGATGGAACCGGCCCCCCCGGCTGAGCATTTGCCCGAGGACCCTTGTTTAGCATGTTTAAAAAAGTTGTCGGAAAACGGAACCTTGGTCGTGATGTTGCCCAAGCGGCTGCAAACCTTGCGTATGGCTGACCGCGTCGTGCTACTGAACGGATCGAGGATCGCGGGGGAAGGTAAGCACGCAGAGCTGCTGAACAGCAGTGATTTGTACCGGCATATGAATTACCTGCTTTTCAACCCTTACCGCCACAGTCGGGCTTAGCACCTCTTGCCAACACGCGAGATTATCGCGACATTATCGGGCTTCCAAAATTCGATGCGTGAACGGCCGGTCTGCTCTGTAGCCAGACCGGTGGACGTATGTTTGCCTCCTCAGGCAACCGTCCGAAAGCGGATCACGCGACAAGGCTCGTGGCGTTCGATCGTAACGCTGCACTCAAAGGAACTCTCAAATGGCCCGATACACTGGACCGAAGGCACGAATCAATCGTCGACTTGGCACGCTGATTTACGAAACAGCCGGTGCCGCCCGAGCACTCGACCGTCGCAACACCCCGCCGGGGATGCACGTCCGAGGACGCCGCCCAAGTAACTACGGGATGGCGTTGATGGAAAAACAGAAGATCAAGCACTATTACGGTTTGGGGGAGCGCCAATTACGCCGTTACTTTGACGCCGTCGGCCGCAAACAAGGCAACACGGCTGAGTTGCTGCTGTTGATGTGTGAGCGCCGCCTTGATAATGTCGTCCGCCGCGTTGGATTCACCAAGACACGGCCACAAGCCCGCCAGGGCATCACCCACGGCCACTTTCGGGTCAATGGCGTGAAGGTCACCAAGCCAAGCTACTTGCTTCGCCCAGGCGACATCGTCGAAGTCCGCGGCCGCGAGAACTTGAAGAACCTCTATCGTGGTGTGATCTCGAACGCATCGCCCGACGCACTTGACTGGGTGACGTTCGATAGCGAAAACCTGAAAGCCACCGTGCTTGGATTGCCCGGCGCCAGCGACATCAGCTTGCCGGTTGATGCGAATGCGGTCGTCGAATTCTTGTCTCGCTAAACGCTTGAATTTGATGTTTTGTTCACGATTGGCTGCCTTGGCGGCCAATCGTTTTGTTTGGAACGAACAGCCCCTCGATTTACGGTTCTTCCCTGATGCACTCTCCACTTGTTGTTCTCGGTGGCGGCCCAGGCGGGTACGCAGCCGCATTCTTGGCGGCCGATGAAGGTCTTGAAGTCACGATCGTCGAATCGGAAACGCGACTCGGTGGCACTTGCTTGTTGCGAGGATGCATCCCCAGTAAAGCACTGCTGCACGTCGCGAAAATCATCAGCGATGTGGAAGAACTGCGGCAAGATTGGGGAGTCGATTACGGCGAACGACCCAATGTCAGCATCGACAAGGTCCGGGCCCGCAAAGACCAGGTGATTGCAACGTTGACCGGTGGGCTTGGCCAATTGGCGAAACGCCGAAACGTGACGATCATCCAGGCTCGAGGTTCGTTTATCGATTCGACCACCCTACGGCTCGAAGGGGACCATGAATCGATTCCCGAAGGCGGGACGCTGACGTTTGACCAGTGCATTCTCGCGACGGGGAGCGTTCCCGCCATTCCCCCCGCATTCGATATCGGCAGCGATCGGGTGATGGACAGTACGGGCGCCTTGTCGCTGCCCGACATCCCTGAAAAACTGCTGATCGTCGGCGGTGGGTACATTGGTTTGGAAATGCTGAATGTGTACGCCAGCTTCGGCACCAAGGTCACGGTGGTGGAGATGGCGGATCGGTTGTTGCCCGGCGCCGATGCGGACCTTGTCAAACCACTTGCGAAACGGATTGACAAACTCTGTGAAGGACGCGTGCTGGTCGGCACAAAAGTCGGTTCGTTGACGGAGGTCGATGATCGCATCGAAGTCACATTCGAAGGTCCCAAGCACTTCGGGCACGAGCAGTTTGACCGCGTGCTGGTCAGCATCGGACGTCGTCCGGTCACGCGAGGGCTTGGACTGGAAAACACCAAATGCATCATTAACGAGCGGGGGTTTGTCGTCACCGATACACAGCAGCGAACGGCCGACCCGCACATCTTTGCGATCGGCGATGTCGCCGGTGACCCCATGTTGGCCCACAAAGCGACCCACGAAGGCCGCGTGGCGGCCGAAGTGATCGCAGGGAAAGCCTCTGCGTTTGATAAGGTCGCGATCCCGGCAGTCGTCTTCACCGATCCTGAAATTGCATGGGCGGGGTTGACTGAAACCGATGCCAAGAAGGCTGGGGTCGAATACCAAGTGGAAGCATACCCGTGGGCCGCCAGCGGTCGGGCGCAAGCGCTTGGAATCACGGACGGCTTGACCAAATGGCTGGTTGACCCCGAAACGCATCGTGTGATCGGATGCGGAATCGTCGGTACCGGTGCTGGCGAATTGATCGCCGAGGCGGTTTTAGCGATCGAAATGGGCTGTGAGATGCATGACATCACCGATAGCATCCATCCACACCCGACGCTTAGCGAGACGCTAATGAACGCTGGCGAGGTCTATTTTGGCACCGCCACCGAGATCTTCAAACCGCGAAAAAAACCATCGCCGTCGGCCTAGTGGACCGTCATCATTTAATTTTAGGGTAGTGGATTTCGCCAGAAATCCGTAACTCGAGTGTTCTTAGGGACTTCTGGCGAAGTCCACTACGTCCCAACTCGCAGTTATAACCTTGACGGTCCACAAGCAACTACTCTAAGACGCCGCTGCCGCCGCTCCTTCGACAAGTAGCGCATCGTCCGGGCCAGCCTTCGAATTCTTTTCGTAAAACACGGGTGGCTCGTACGTCCATCCGTCTTCCAACCGCTGCTGCTCTTGTCGCAGCTTGCGATACAAATAGCGGCCTGCGATCGGCGCAGCCAATCGTGATTTCAAACCGAACATCTCGTGCATTTCGCCGAGCAGCTTCGAACACTCGGCTGCCAACACCGGGTCATCTTGATAAGCACGCCGAGTCGCCCATAACACCCCTGCATAGCCGATCGGCAAGCTCTTGGATTCATGGGCAAATCTCTCACGAATCCGCTTGTCTGCGTGATCTCGATACCGCTTCCAAGCCCGCAAATTCGTCCGCACAATTCGAATCACACTGGGGCCGTTGACTTCGAAATCACGATGAAACGCCTGCAACAAGAATTCCGTTTCTTGCCCATCCTTGATATGGGGGTGATGAAAGTTGAATCTCAATTGACCGTGAATGTCGGGAATGGAGATCTCGCGACGGTCCAACAGCGTTCCCGCCGCCTCGTGCTCCGCAAACAGCGGCGTTCCAGGAATCGGCGTGTACAACATGAATTGATGGAACTCGCTGTTGTGAAGAACGGCGTGATCAATCGCTTCGCCGATGTTCTCGGGCGTATGCTCTTCGAGCCCAATGATGCTCGAACCGAGCACACGGATGCCATGGGATTGCAACTGACGCACCAATGAAAGGGTGTCGGTGCCCGCCAATTTTGTGTATTGAGAACCTTTGCCTTCGAGCCCCATCCATACCCAGGAAACCCCGAGTGCAACGAGCTGCTCCATCGTGTACTGCTGCAACACATTCGCGCTACTGAACAGGTATAACGACCATGGCTTGTTGTGCTGCTCCATCAACTCGAGCAATCCGAGGGCGCGTTTCTTATCGACCAAGAAGTTCTCGTCCATCACAAAGAACGCGGACGTGTTCAGATTCTTCTCCAGCTGGCACATGATCTGAAACAATTGCTCGCCGGATTCGAAAAACTTAACGTATTTGCCCTTACCACCAAACATCGCGGAAGTGGAGCAGAAATTGCAGCCCATCGGACAACCGGCTGACGGAATCAGCGTCGCCGCGATATCGCCAGGGTGATTTTTCAAGTTGACTCCCATGATCCGACTGCCAATGTTCGCGATCACTTGCGGGTGCTTGAGCGGCTCGGTGGTGTCCTGCGACAGATAATCTCGCATCCAACAAACGCCATCGCCTCGGACGACATGATCGAAATCGCAGAAATCTCTTAGCTCAGGAAAGTTGGCGATGTGGCCGCCGATGATGATTTGAGCGTCGGGCAAATGCTTGCGGATCAACCGACACATTTTGCGGACTTTGATCAAATTGGTTTGGATCGAACTGATACCGACCACGTCATAACGGTTGTTCTTGATCTCTTCAAGGAACCGTTTCTCCGACGGAAAATCCAACAGCGTGCAAGGTGCTTTCAAGTTCACCTGGATCAACATCAAACCCCACGATCGCTGAAACGTGCGCAACGAATAGGCTTGCTGCACTCGTGTGACTTGGTTGTGATACAGTTCCATCGGATTGATCAAGCGGCTGCCCGCACCATCATCGACGGCGTAAGGCCCGAATACACTCGTCAATAGCACACGTGCATCCGATCCGAGCGGGTGCTTTGGCTGAACCGCAGGTTGCGTGGCTTGTTTCGTCATCTCGGACATTTCGCTTTTCCGTTTTCTTTTAGCATCTTGGGGCGCAACGAGCTGATTGTACCCACTTTTGACGCCACTTGGATGGTTGCATTTTCTCGCGTTGGCGAGCACAATAGGGCGTGTTCAAGTCCCACCTCCCACCTTTTAGCGCTCGCGGTCATGATGATCGACTGCAGAATGGAGCGTCCCGTGCGGTGCACGAATGCCCCACGCAACGCAAAGTGGATCGGCTTTTCAACGCCGAACCGCTTTGCCCCCCTCCCGACCCATTTCTGACGATCACGACACGACCCGTTCATACACTCCTATGGAGAAAATTCGCATGTCTGCCAAGCCCACTTCACTGAAACGTCGGCAATTCTTGAAAACCGCGGCCACCGCCACGTCCGCAATGGCAATTCCGACGATCGTTTCCTCCACGGCACTGGGTCTTGGCAAATCCGTGGTTCCGAGCGACCGGGTTGTGGTCGGCGGCATCGGGATCGGTCGCCGCGGCACCTATGACCTTGGATGCTTCTTGGAGCAAGCGGACGTACAATTTGTCGCAGTCTGTGACATCAAAGAGAAGCAACGGAACGCGATCAAGAATCTGGCAGACATCAAGTATGACAACAAGGATTGCGACACCTATCGCGATTTTCGCGAATTGCTGACACGCGACGACATCGACGCGGTGCTGATCGCGACCGGGCCGAATTGGCACTGCACGGCGGCGAGCTATGCAGCCCGTGCTGGCAAGGACATGTACTGCGAGAAACCGTGTACCAAGAACATTTCCCAAAGCTTGCTTCTTGCCGACACCATGCGGCGCACCGGTCGCGTCTTCCAAGCGGGGACCCAGCGACGCAATTTGCCACACTTTGCATTTGCCTGTGAGCTGGCCCGAACCGGACGGCTGGGAAAACTTCGCACCATCTACGCCCATCCTGCGGGCATGAAGACACAGATGAGCGGGTGGGTGGCAGCCGAAGCCGAACCGCCAAAGGATGTCGTCGATTGGGACATGTACCTCGGCCCCGCGGCTTGGCGACCTTACAACGAGAAGCTGCTTGATGGATTTAACTTTGAAAAGGGTGGCGGCATGGTCGGAGGCGGTGTGCTCGAATGGGGATCGCATTGTGTCGACTTGTGTCAATGGGCAGCCAACGCGGACAGCACCGCGCCGATCCAATATGACCCGCCGGACGACAAAGGCGAATTGGTCGCGACCTATGCCGATGACGTGAAGTTGATCATTCGCAACGATGGCTGGTTGCCACTCGGATCGTGCCCCGTGCGATTTGAAGGTGACGAGGGATGGATCGAAACAGGCGACAGCGGGAAGTTTGTGCTCAGTTCCCCTGAGTTGCTCGCCGGGCGCAAAGTCGAAGAAATCGGTGGCTATCCAGCGACCTTCCACGTGCGTGATTTCCTCGATTGTGTCAAAACTCGCAGCCAGCCGAAGGCCAACGCCGAAGCAGCCTGCTATTCGCACATCACGTGTCATGCCGCAAACATCGCTGCGTTTCTGAATCGTACCGTCCACTTTGACCCGGTCACGAATGAATTCACCGACGATGCGGAAGCGAATCGGTTGCGCAGCGAAGCACTGCGAGAACCTTGGCGTATTTGATCCGCATCGCGGATGCGTCGTTTGGGAGTTCCCCCCCCCAAAAACCACTTCACCCTGACCCGATCTCTACCGCTCCGTCCGGCCCAAATCCCACCCAACCAAGGATCACCCCTGATGTTTCGAATGCGACTTGCATTGATTTGTTTTGCGATGCTTGCAACCTCACTCTCGATCGCCCCCATGCCTTTGCATGCGGATGAAGCCGAACAGCCGTTGATCGACATCCTCGCCTCCGACGCCCCCAAGGCGGAAAAAGCAATCACGTGCAAGAAATTGGCGGTCTGGGGATCGGGCGCCGCGGTGCCCGAATTGTCCAAACTGCTTGCTGATCCCGAATTGACTTCGTGGGCACGCATTGCACTCGAAGCCATTACGGACACGAGCGCCGACGCCGCTCTTATCGATGCACTCGAAACCACCGAGGGCCGAACGTTGGTGGGAGTGATCAATTCGATTGGCGTACGCAAGAGTCCGGATGCGGTGGACGGATTAACCCAGCAACTCGCTAACGATGACGAAGGGGTGGCAACCTCCGCTGCGGTCGCACTCGGAAAGATCGGTGGTGAGCAGGTGGTCACAACGCTTCGCAAAACGATCGAGGACGAAAACACGGCCGCGCTAAGATCCGCTGCGGCCGAGGGATTGATTCTGTGTGCGGAAGCCGCCGTCGCAGACGGCGACGCCGAAAATGCGATCGAACTGTACGATGCCATCCGTCAAGCCGACCTTCCCAAGCCACGGATTGTTGAAGCCACGCGTGGTGCGATTTTGGCCCGGCACGCCGATGGGCTTGAACTGCTGATCGAACAACTCCAATCCGATGATCGCGTGATGCTCGGAATTGGCCTGACAACGGCTCGCGAATTGTCGGGGGAAGGCGTGACCGCAGGGCTCGTCGAAGCACTCGACCAAGTCGATGCGTATCGCAAAGAGCTGCTGATTTTGGCGATGGCCGATCGAGGCGATGCCTCCGTGCTTCCTGCGATGACTCAGGTCGCAGCCGAAGGTGAGGCCAATGTGCGTGTCGCTGCAATTCGAGCCTTACAAAGCATTGGCGACGTCACCTGCGTCAATGGTTTGCTTCAGTCGGCAACGGATGAAGATAGCGAAGTGGCGACCGCTGCCAAAACGGCCCTCGCAAAGCTGGCTGGTCGTGACGTCGACGACGAGATTGTCGTTCGATTGGACCAAGCCGATGGAGCCGCGCGACGCGTCCTGATCGACTTGGTCGGCATGCGGCGGATTGCCGCCGTCCCAGCACTCTTGAAGGCAGTCGACGCCTCCGATGCAGCGACTCGTGAGGCGGCATTGACCGCGTTGGGCCAAGTGGCCGAACTGGATGATCTCTCGGTACTGATCGACCGCGTCAACCATCCTAAGAATGCGTCAGACGCCGAACCGGCACAGAGCGCCCTTCGGGCGGCCTGTGTGCGGATGGGGGACCGCGAAGCCTGCGCAGCAAAGCTTGGCGAGGCAATGAACGACGCTTCCCTTGACACAAAAGGATCGCTGCTTGAAGTGCTGGCTGCGATGGGCGGTACCAAAGCACTAGACCTCGTCGGCAATGCAGCTAACAGCGACAACGCTCAGCTTCAAGATATCGCCACTCGCTTGCTTGGTGAGTGGATGACCATCGACGCAGGCCCCGTGTTGATCGAGTTGGCGAAACAGCCCAATCATCCGTATCGCATCCGAGCGCTTCGCGGCCATCTGCGGTTGGTGCGTCAATTTTTGATGGAAGACAGCCAGCGAGTCGCGATGGCACGTGAAGCCTTCGAGGCCGCAGACCGTGATGCAGAGAAGGAGCTGGTTTTGGAAGCGGTGCAGCGGTATCCGAACCTCGAAATGTTGCAGTTGGCGGTGCAAATCGGTGAAACACCTTCCTTGAAGGACAAAGCCGCTAACACGGCGATGATGGTCGCCAGGAAGCTTGGTGGCTCGGACGAAGTGGTATCGCTGCTGAAACAACTTGGCAAAGAACCGATGAAGGTCCAAATCGTCGAAGCCATTTACGGAGCGGGTGACCAACAAAAAGACGTCACGAAGATCCTCCAAAAAGCGGCCGGCGATTTCACGGTGATCGCCTTGCCCTCGGAATCGTACAACAAGGCCTTCGGCGGTGATCCCGCTCCGGGACTCAAAAAGCTGCTGCAGGTACAATACAAGATCAACGACAAAGAAGGTGACGCGGTCTTCCAGGAAAACTCCGCCATCGTGCTGCCCCTTCCTGAATGACACAACGTCTGTCTAGCCATCCAAAACTCAATCGAGGTACTTCACCCATGCGACTTCTATTTTTCGTGTCTTTCGGAGTCATGTTGCTTAGCAATGTCGCCACGGCGGAAACGACCTATAAAAAATTGACTCTCACCGAAGCGTTTCATTGTGAAGGGGCCTACTATGGCGACTTCAATCAAGACGGCATTAAAGATGTCGTGTCGGGGCCTTACTGGTATGAAGGACCCTCGTTTGAAAAACGTCATGAAGTGCGAACCCCCGAGACGTTTGACCCCAAAGGTTACTCGGATAATTTCTTAACCTACACCGGCGATTTCAATGGTGATGGTTGGGACGATATTTTGTATGTTCCCTGGCCCGGCAAGGATGCATGGTGGTGCGAAAATCCTAAGGGAAAAGAAGGCCATTGGAAGACTCACGACGCCCTCAAAAACGTTGGCAATGAGTCCCAGGTGTGGGGGGATGTCAATGGCGATCATCGACCCGACTTGGTTTACAATATCGATGGTTTCCTGGGCTACGGAACTTGGGATCCCAACAAACCCGACAAGGCTTGGGTCTTTCACCCCGTCAGTGATCATCGCGGCTACCAACGATACACCCATGGCGTGGGAATCGGTGATATCGACGGCGATGGACGCACTGACATCTTGGAAGCCGCCGGTTGGTGGCAACAGCCGGCGGATTTCAGCTCCAGCACCACTTGGATTTGGCATCCGTTTCCGTTCGCGGAAGCCGCCGCTCAAATGCTGGCTTACGACGTCGATGGTGATGGGCTCAATGACGTCGTGACCTCATGGCACTGCCACCTCTATGGCTTGGTGTGGTACAAGCAGACTCGCGAAGCGGATGGAGAAATTAAATTTCAACAGCAAACGATCTTGACGCCCGATCCGGACTCCAGCCGTGATGAGCTTCGTATCAGCCAATTGCATGCTTTGCAATTGATCGATATGAACGGCGACGGACTTGATGATGTCTTGACCGGAAAACGCTTCTGGGCTCATGGGCCAACCGGCGATGTGGAAGCCAATGCTCCCGCCGTCGTCTATTGGTTCGAATTGGTTCGCGATGACGACGGGGGCGCCAAGTTTGTGCCTCACCAAATCGATGATGATTCAGGAGTTGGAACTCAAGTTGCCGCCACCGACTTGAATAACGACCAAATCCCGGATGTCATGGTTGGCAACAAAAAGGGGACGTTTGTTTTCATCAGCACCGCTGCGGATTCACAACCTAATACCTTGACCGCCCAAGAGCAGGCCGACGGGTGGCAGCTGCTGTTTGACGGCGAATCGATGGAAGCTTGGAAAGGCTATCAAGAGGATTCCGTTGGCAAGGGCTGGAAGGTCGTGGACGGTGCCATGGTTCGAGCGGAAAAAGGAGCTGGCGACATTGTCACCCATGAACAGTATGAAGCATTTGAATTGTCACTCGAGTACAACATTTCAAAAGGCGGAAATAGTGGCTTGATGTTCCATGTCACGGAAACCGAAGCGAAACCATGGATGACGGGTCCCGAAATCCAAGTCCAAGACAACCAAGATGGCCATGATCCTCAGAAAGCCGGATGGCTGTACCAGTTGTACAAGTCGGATGGGGATGCCACCAAGCCTGTGGGAGAGTGGAATCATCTTCGCGTGGTGATCACTCCCGAGAAAAGTGAAACCTACATGAATGGCGTCAAGTATTACGAGTTCGTCAAAGGCAGTGACGATTGGAACCAACGAGTCGCCGCCAGCAAATTCGGCAAGATGCCGAATTTTGGTAAGCCGACGAAGGGGCACATCGCGCTACAAGATCATGGTAACGTGGTTGAGTATCGCAATATCAAAGTTCGTCCGATCAAATAGGTTATCTCAACGGCAGAGCGAATTCGGGTTGCACATGAGGATCGACGACCAATGGCGTTTGCTTCCGATTTGTCTGGCATTGCTTTTGATGGCAACCACAAGTGCCCAGGAACGTCGAGCAAAACCCCCAACCTTTGATGCGACCGATACTCAGGGAGTCTTCTTTCCTTCGCTGGAGGAAGCCTTGCGGGGACAGCGGCCGACATGGTCGAGTGTTCGCCAATCCTCGCAGGACGCGGCGGAAGCGTCCGTCCAGCCGAACAACAGCGTACCCAGCGATGACCCCAACGGTGCATTCGGTTGGAATACGATCCTCTCGGCGGCATCGATTGAAGATGAAGTGAAACGGCTGAAACTGCACTTCGACTCCGTCGTCACGACCCCCGGAGCCTTCAATGGTGGCGGCTTCCAGGACGCTCGATTGGATCTATCGATTCTGGCGACTTTGTTCGCCGTCATTGATGAATACTCGGGTGACGTTCGCTGGAAAGATCAAGCCGCCACGGCTCGCGACTTGATCGCGCGTACCGCTTTCAATTGCAAAGCGGGTTCGACGCAAGTCTACAATGAGGCCAAGATGCGGAAAGCGGACCTGCAAGACCTTGTTGCCGGTTCCGGTCTCGCTAGCCGAGCCTCGGATCCGGAAACCGATTGGTCCATGGTCGTCGATCGATCGCCGCTGATGCAGTACGCAGAACAGTTAGCCGAAAAACTGAAATCGGCAAGTCGCGACGTAGCATCGGCTGAGCAAAACGCCGAACACATACGCCGAAACGCGCAGTTACTGGCAATGGTCGGGAAAGTCCTCACACGGGAAGGCCTCGATGAGGCCGATGACCCCGACTACGCCGCCTTGAGTCTCAACATGACTCGAGCCGCCGTCGCCGTCGCGGAGGCGATCGACCGGGGATCCTACGAGCTTGGAAACGAAGTCGGTGCCGTCACACAAAGCTGTGATGCTTGCCACGAGCAGTACCGCTAGCAGCATGGTCCACCAGCGGAGTCGTGACCGCCAAAAGTCGCTATTGGCTGTCGACACCTTGGACCGACATTTCGAGACCGTAGAGCGAATCACTTGCAGTAACGAAAAGCGTCTTTCTATTCTTGCCTCCAAAGCAAACGTTTGCCGTCCAACCTTCATCGATATCGATATGCTCGATCTGCTTGCCATCCGGATCAAAAACCGTGACTCCCTTCCCGGTCAGATAAACATTGCCTTGGTTGTCGATCGTCATGCCATCCGAGCCAAGCTCGCAAAACAGCTGTTTGTTCGTTAACGTTCCTTCTTCTTCAATCGTGTAGCGGTACGTTTTTTTCGCTCCGATGTCTGCCACATACAACGTCTTTCCATCGGACGTCCCAATCAGCCCGTTGGGCCTTTTGAGGTCCTCTGCAACGCGTACCAAGCTCTGATGATCCGGTGCCAGATAGTAAACCGCTTCGACGTCTTGTTCGCTAGGACCGCGGTTCCAATAGCCACGCTTGTAGAACGGATCCGAAAAATAGATCCCGCCGGCGGGATGAATCCAAAGATCGTTTGGGGCGTTTAGCAGCTTACCGTGGTAATCCTTGACAATCACTTCCACGGTTTGGTCCGCAGCGATGCACCACAATTCATTCTTCGCATCCGCACACGCCCACAGGTTCCCTTTCCCATCAAAACACAAGCCGTTTGATCGGCCACATGGCTGCATAAACGTTGTCAATTCGCCATCGATCGACCATTTCAGAATGCGGTCGTTGGGCTGGTCGGTAAAAAAGACATTACCCTCTGCGTCACAGGCTGGCCCCTCGGTGAACTTAAATCCATCGGCAAGCCGTACGGGTGTTGCGCCGGGAGCAATCAAACCACTCGATGCCGAATCCTGGGCGAATCCCGATGGAGTGATCCCAGCAACGATGGAGCAGACAAGAAGCTGTGCGGAAAGAACGAAAGGTCGACGCATGAGATTTCCACCAAGGAACAGCAAGGATGAAGTGCCAACGAACGGGCTGAGGACAACGACAAAATATAGCAGAACCTCCGAAGCAGCGCGAACCGTGTCCTTCGTATGCGAAAGACGCGGACCCGCATCAAGGGCTGCGTAACGGACGATCAAGATAGGCATCCCTTAACACCTGGATGGTGTGCCGGACGGGAATCGAACCGCCCCGCTGTTCCAAATGCTTCGACAATTGGGTCAAGCAGCCAATGTTGCCAGTTGCAATCAAATCGGGATGGACACTCATCGCGTGGGACACCTTTTGATCGCCCAGCGCTGCTGCGATTTCAGGCTGATCGACATTGTACGTTCCAGCCGACCCACAACAAGAATGTCCCTCGGGAATTTCCAACACTTCAACGCCCGGAATCCTCCGCAGCAGTTCGCGAGGTTCTTCAACCACCCCCTGCGCATTGGACAAGTGGCAGGCGTCGTGGTACGCAATCCGAACCGGCAACCGTTGTTGCGGAAATGGCGGCACCCGGCCGAGTTTGGTAAGCGCCACCGAAACGTCCATCACCTTGGCGGAAAACGAGCGCGCAAGTTCCTCGTACTGCGTCCCCTTCAAGATTAAGGGATACTCTTTCATTCCTGAACCGCAACCGGCTGCATTCGTCACGATCGCATCCACTCCTTCAGGAAACGCTTCCAGGTTGACCCTCGCAAACCTTTGAGCCTGAGGGCCGTTTCCGACGTGCCAACTTAGCGCCCCACAACATCCTTGACCGTGCGGGATACACACCTCGATCCCCGAACGCGTCAACACGTCGATCGTGGCCGTGTTGATGTCGGGATCTAAGACCGATTGCGCACAACCGGTCAACAAGGCAACGCGAGCCGTCCGTTTCCCCAACGCTGGTGTGACGGCGGCCCAGGACTGTCGCTTCGGCAATCGTTTGGGCAGCAGCCGCAACATCGACGCAATGGATGTTGGCATCATGGGCGCCAGCGGCCGGGCAAGACGCCCAAGGTTGGCCGCGATTCGGAATCGCGTCGGATAGGGCAAGGTCGCTTGAGTCATCGCACGCGACAATCGCTCGATCCACGTTCGCTTTCGCTCGGGCTCGACACAGGAACGAAAGGGGCTGATCAAATTGCGGTACAGGACTCCCGATGGACACGCTGGTTCACAAGCCAAACAACCGAGACATCGATCAAGATGGTCCGAAGCATCCGCAATCGACAACTCCCCTTCGAGCACCTCTTTCATCAAAACGATCCGTCCACGAGGCGAATCGGGTTCTTGGCCCAATTGCTCGTACGTCGGACAAGCCGCCAGACAAAAACCGCAGTGCACACACGTGCTGACCGCTGCCGTCATCTCGTCGCTGATCGGGCCATGCTTTCCAGCGGGGATCCTATGTTGCATCGTTTCCTACTTTCAACATGCCAAACGCCGCCAACAACGATTGCTCGATCGACCCTTGCGGTTTTCGATTCATGTAGCATCGTTCCGCCGTCATGCCTTCGATGTTTCCGCGGACCAGCAAACCGGAATGATCGGTTGCGATCAGCGACGATTGAATCGCCATGAGCAAGGATACGTCCTGCGCCGCAACCCAAGCGACCGAACCCGCGACACTCAGATGGACACTCACGCCATCGATCCGTCGAAGCGTTTCGCACAAGCATTCAAGCTGCCTTGGCGTCGTCGGTACTTTCGCGACGATCGAATCCACCGATTGCCAACTCAACTCGGTGATTCCCGACCAGAATGCCGTTGCTTGTTCCGCACCCAAACGGCTCATGCTGCCGAGTTTTGATTGCATGTCAATCGCAATCGCTTCGTTCACCTCATCGGGACCTTGCTGCCGCAGGTACAAACGTTTGTCGTCCGCACGATAATCAATCGCATCCAATTCCCATCGACTTGATGCCGCGACGGCGATCTTGTTCGATGCATCGGCACTCGATTGGCACTCGATCGCATACGTGTGCAGCGAGAGGGGCTTCGGGAAGACCTTGAACGTCACGTCAACCATCGCTCCAAAGCGTCCCAGACTATTGATCAGAAACTTTGGAACGTCAAAACCGGCAGCATTTTTCACGACCTTGCCACCCACTTTGACGACGTCCCCGTTGCCGAGGATGAGTGTCACGCCCAACAGAAAGTCACGAATTCCTCCGTAGCGAAACCGGCCGGGTCCGGCCATCCCCGCTGCAATCGTTCCCCCGATGGTCGCACCGGCGGAAACCAGCATAGGGTCAAAGGGCAGATACTGTCGCTGCTCGCCGAGAACGTCCACCAATTCTGCGAGCGTTGTCCCTGCCAACGCCGTAAAGGTGTACTCCGACGGTTCGTACTGCGTCACCCCAGTCAATTTGGATAACGAGATTTTCGGTCCGCCAGCGCCGGCGTACCGATTTCCGCAAAGAGGTGGTTTTGTTTGATTGCCAACCACGCGAGCGTTCGGGGACTCTCGCAATGCCGCGACAGATTCATCAAGCGATTTTGGATAGACAAGGTTAGAGTCATTCACGTGAGATCAATCCTTGTTTCTCAAGCGGATGCAAACCGCGCATCGACAAGGACGGCGCCTCGGCATCGGGGAACATTTTACCTCGATTGGCAATCTGTTGCGGATCAAACGCCTCTCGGATGCGATGGAACAAGGCCATCGTCGGCGGATCAAACATTTCAGGAAGGTACTCGCGTTTCTCCATCCCAATTCCGTGTTCCCCCGTCACCGATCCGCCCATTTCGATGCAAACACGAATGATCCGGCTGCAAACCTGTTCGGCTCGATGCAGCTCGCCTTCACGGTTTCCGTCATACAGAATCATGGGATGCAGATTGCCATCGCCAGCATGAAAGACATTTGCAACCCGAATGCCACTTTCACGAGAAATCTGTTGGATGCGAGTCAAGGCTTCCCCGAGCCGTTTGCGCGGAACGACCCCATCTTGGACCAAAAAATCGGGACTGATCCGGCCGGCCGCCGAAAAGGCCGCCTTTCGCCCTTTCCAAATCCGGAGCCGCTCTGCTTCGGTCTCGGCGACATGAATCGAGAAGGATTGCGTTTTGCGCAGCACGGCGTCCAATTGATGCTTTTCAAATTCGACGCGTTCGCGCGGCCCCTCCAATTCGACGATCAGGACGGCTTCGCAGCCTTTGGGATATCCGCAACCGACCGCGGCCTCAACTGCCTCGATCGACAAAGCGTCCATGATTTCCATCGCACCGGGGAGCAGCCCCGATTCGATCACAGCCGAAACGGCATCCCCAGCCACCGACAAGGACTGGTAACCGACCAACACGGTATGAAAGCACTCGGGCTTGGCTTGCAACCGCAGGGTGATCTCCGTGGCGATGCCAAACACTCCCTCGCTGCCACAGAACAGCCCGCTGTAATCGGGTTCAATCGATTCGCAACTCTGCGACCCAAATTCGACCGTTTCCCCATTGCCGAGCACCGCCTTCAAACCGAGGACGTGGTTCGAGGTCATACCGTATTTTAGACAATGGGCACCGCCAGCGTTGAAAGCCAAATTCCCGCCGATCGTACAAACCGTTTGGCTCGATGGATCGGGGGCAAAAGTCAGGCCGTGCGGGCTGGACCGTTGGCTGACCTTGATGTTGATGACCCCCGGCTCCACCACCGCCGTACGTTGCTGTGGATCAAGCGAGAGGATGTGGTTGATCCGGTTCAGAGCGATCACGATTCCATCAGCAATTGGCAGGGATCCACCTGACAAACTCGTGCCGCTACCGCGTGCGACAAACGGGACCTCGTGATCGCGGCACCAACGCACGATCGCAACCACTTCTTCGATCGTTTCAGGTATCACGACCGCCAAGGGACGCTGCGAGAACGCGGTCAATCCATCCGACTCAAACGCCGCTTGAAAGGCAACGCTACTCGCATAGCGGTCACTCGGAATCAGTTTTGAAAGCGTCTTCAGCTTATCGATGGGGGATCCGACTTTTGACATGCTCCGATTGTAGCACGCCGAGCGTCCGTTTCCGAAAGGCGCTGTTCAGCTAATCGACCTATTTTCTCGGGAAAACAGGCAAGGAGATGGCGACCAACAAAAGACTGGCGGCAACCGAGACCGGGGCGACAAAGAAACCGCCGAGTGAGATCAAGACAAGCCAAAATGCGGGGTGCGCCGCAATCGTGTCAAAAATGTGGCGGAAGGGCCAAAGAATCAACATAACCGCCGCTGCACCCATCAGCGTGATGGAGTAGAGAATCATCGAACGAAGTTTCGATTCGCTGCGGTCAGCCAACAAAACGGCCGCAGGTTTTGTGGTGTCGGAAACCAGTTCGATTCGATCAAGCTGGTAGCCTTCGAGGTTCGATGTGCTCGAGACAATGAAAGCTGGCCTCGGTTGCTCGCAACAGTAGCGGCGGACGTGAACCAACATCGCTTGCTCCATCCGAGTCCAACTCGCGTCGTCTGTTTCCGCCAGCGAGACTTGCGACACCTCGTCCGTGCTTCCTGCCTCCGTGCTTCCCTCTGTTTGTACCTTGTCCTCAAGCGCATCCGTCTGCAAAGCGGAGACATTGCTCCAATCCACTCGATGCCCGGCTTCGACCGCGACGTCTTCAAAGCGAGCCACCATCGGTCGCAGCCACACACTGACTTCCGCTGTAGGTCGCTCGGCCAAGATATCGCTAGAACTGTCGATCATTTCCGCCACCGACCTCGCAAGTTGAAGGCTACGCTGATCGAGTTTGCGAGCAAGCGAGCTGTCTTGGGATGTCGCCGTGAGCGTCTGCGTGTGACGAGCATTCGGTTCCTCGGACAACGTGTAAATCGACAGCCATCGTTGTGATACCGGGATCTGCAACAGCCTGGGAAGATAATCGCCACGCTGCGCCGTTTGCGTCGGCACTTCGACCAAGATCTCAACCGCTTGGGACAAACGACTGAGCGAAAGGGGTAAGCGGATCACGTTGGCGGGTTGAAGTGCGGCCTCGGCCGACTCTTGTGGGGAAAGCGAGCTGGGCAACACGGCTTGGTTCGCCGTCCAAGCCGCGACGCATCGGGCTCCGCCAGGCAGGGCGATGTTGACCGAATCGAGCGTCCCAGGGATCAGATCCCAACGTGTCATCACCAACACCTGCTCGCGATTGGGGAAGACACGGGTATCCGCCGCCAGTGCTTTGGCGACGACGTTTTGCTGCTGCAAGGGTGCAAGGTCGATCGACCACCCCGGTTGCGCGACCGAAAAACTAACCCTCGGGTTTGCCGTCTCGATCTGGGATCTCCACGCTTGGGGCAGTTTGGTTGCACGGACGGAATTGGATCGCCAACGAATCGGATCGGTCGTTAATCGGCTGGGCACCGAAACGTGGATCGTTCGCCTGCCGTCACCCAAAACCGTCACGGGGGGTACGCTGACGCGTGTCTTATCGGACGCCAACAACGTGCCGCGCAGGGAAATCATCCGATTTTGACGAACATGTTCGTCGCACGAAATGCGCACCAGCTGCATCGATAGATCGCTAGCCGGTTGACGCGACCATCGTACCGCTGGGCTGACCTCCAATTGCTCGCACCAACGTGTCGGTACTTGCAAATCAACGTAATCGGGTAGCTTGCCAGGACCAAAACGGACGGCCGTCTTCATGCTCCATCGACCGTCGCTCCACGACAGCGCGATCAACTGATCCGCAGCAAATCGGATGGGACGCTCCGCCACTTGAAAAGCAACCACCGGAACCTGATTACCAGCATCCGTCAATTCAGAATTAAATTCGCAAGCCATCACGGGGACCCAACCACGCGCGAGATGGTCAAGGCTTTCATCCGTCGCGATTTCGTTAATCGTTTCGGGCAACTCCGCAATCATCGTGACATCGACGCCCTGATCACGCGTTAAATCATATCGATCGAACGTGGCCGCGTTGGGCGTCAAACGCAGTCGCGGCAGTCCAAACGAACCTTGAGATTGCAACTTTGCCACGGCGATCGCTTCAATGCGTGTGACATTGAGGTCCGACAAATCGCTCAGCAACACTTCGGTCACGTCCCCCGATTGAATCGGCCGTGGTTGAACCATTTGATCGTCGATACGCAGCGTCCGCAGCGAAACGCCCTGCGGCAACGACAGTATCCATCGCTCGCTTGATGGGGCCGGTTGCGTGATATCGGCTTGATAACGAATCTCCATCAACTCGGCGCCGACATGAACCTGATGGGCCTGTCGAATCGTCGCCGCTCGGATGGGAATACGGACCAATTGAAGCGATGGCAATTGGCCAATCGCCACAAACGTACGATTTGGCTTTTGACCACGAAACCCTGTCCAGGCAGCCAGAAACTGATCATCGGTCAAGGCTTCCAAAGGCTCGCGTGTCACAGGCGACACACGGATGCTGCTGTCATGATCAATCGCGATCCAAGCGGGCTCGATCTCGGTGGTGTTCGATTCAACGACGTCGGGGATGACCATCGCGACCGCGTCTTCAACCAAATCGGGGTCACTCAACCGCGACGCCAACGTCCAAATCAGCTGAATCGGGCCAGGTTTATCCACCAAGGCTGCCACCGTCACTTCACGACGTGTTGGACTTAGCAACAGGGTCTGTTCAATCTGCCAACTGGGTGAAACAACCGTTGGCATCCCCGAATCACGAATCGTCACCGAAACGGTATCGCCCATCGCAACCGAGTCCGTCGGCTCCACTTGACACTCCACGGTCGTCGCTTGCGTCCCAGCATGGATCCAATACCGTCTGCGAAGTGGTCGTGCATTGACCGCCGTGTCCGCATGGTGGGTTTCCACCTCAACGCTCAATTGGGTGATCGGCCCAAGATCTGCGGACCAGATCTGCAATTGTCGTTGGCCAACCAACTGACCGGCACATTGCAAGACACGAACTTGGTCGATGCTGCCGCTGCCCTCGACCGTCAATCGAGACGAAGCAATGGGTGGGACCGCCATCGAAAAACGCATCTTGTTGTCGACGATCGTAAAAACGGGAATCATCGTGATTCTGAACCGGAATCGTCTCGCGGTGGGCGTGTTGACAACGACATGGGTCAGCGACTCTGCGACGTGCTGAGCGATCCGATCTTGATCGTCTTGAACCCATTCGATTCGACGGATCGCTTGGGGCGCAATCGGCAAACGGACGCGATCGGTTTCGCGGTCGGTGTAGACGACATACTCCGCTTCGATCAGCGGCGTATAGGGACGCGAGGTATCATCATTCGCATTGATTTGCAATTGATACTGAGCCGACTCAAAACGCGCGTCCGCTGGCTCGGTTGTCGACTCGCTCGCAAGCAAACGAGTTTTCAAATCGCCCGGTATGTAAACTTTATCTCCGACCCGGTTGCCATCGCTGTCGACCGGCAGCAGCAGATCGATTAGGCGGTCGCTCTCATTGAGATCCGTCGCGGCACCGCCATTGCGCTGGTTCGGTGTTTCCAATCCGGTGACAGACCTGGGAGCCATCGTTGCCGCGTTTTCCTGCGCGATGGCCACACGGTTACCGGTTGCGAACCGTCCGCCATACAACGCCGACAGGATCAACAAACCGCGAAGGACGGTCGAACCACCGTAACTCATCGAATCCTCGTTGGCTAACGACAGACTGTCCGCGTTGTCCGAGGGTTCCTGCCAACGACGCCGCAACACCCGTTTCCAATCGAGGCTGCTGACAAGCAATCCTGCGACCACTGCGGGAATCAGCAGCCAACCGATGATGACCGAGTTCCAAGACCACCACAACAGCACGAAGACCGACATCCCAACCACAAGCAGCAATACCGCGACAAGGGAGTAACGAGCGATCCACCAAGAACCGGCGAAAACCACGATCGCGATGAGTGACCCCAACGCAAGTGCATTGTTGCGTCGCACCAACCACACTTGATCACCAGGAACGATCGGCACCGTGCCGTCGGTGGCGCTCAAATCAGGCCAAAGAGTCAAAGGTAGGAACGAATCGGACGATGCACTGACTCGATAGTCCGAGCGCATCACCACCGCGTTCACGTCGACACGAGGAATCGTACAATGACGCCACCAACGATCGTGAATGTCTTGCCGCGTCCATATGATTCGGATTCGATCCACCGTTCCTCGACCACTCGGCGCGACGCTGAGCGGACCAGGAAAGGGGGACGCCGTCTCGATTCTCACCCCATTGCGTTCAACGGAGGCGAGCCGCATATCGGGTTCCGCGCGGACCAAAATTGGCTCTTCCGTGGAAACGTCCAGCAGCGTTTCGATGCGATCGATCCCGTGATTCGACGCAACGAGCGACACCCACTGCCGCCAAACCAAGTTGACATTCGGATTCGCGGCTGCTTCGGCTATCACCACCGAAGGTTGATCCACGGCATCATAGCGTAGCCGTGTCAACGTCTTCATCACGGGATCGACGAGATCATCGCGGCGAACAACCGTAGCCTCCATCGAATCGATTTCCACCGACGAGGGTGGACGAAACGACTCAGCCGGCGCCATCGGAATCGGAGTGGGAACCGAGCGATCATCGAAACGGAAACTGGGGTCCGCAGGAACTCGCAGCACGGACGGGTCGCAACGCTTGACCGTCAATCCCTCACCAATAAAAGCCTCAGCAGATTGCGACGTTGCATTCGAAACAAAGGGCAAACGAATCGGCAATTCATCGACACTGTCAAAGTGTCGTCGGCCAATCAATCGATAACCGCGAAGATTGGTGTCTGAAAGATCAAGGTCATAAACCCCTTCCTGCGTTGGATTCTCCAGACGCACATCAGATCGAGGCACGCTGATCGCAACGTCGCCGTCGATCGGGTGAAGGCTCCAATGCAATGCCGGTCGACCAAGGGCAGGCCCCGTTTGCACCAAGATTCGAGGAGGCGACTGATTGGTCGATGAGGTCTCGATCACCAACTGTTCATCCACTTCGCTTCCTTCGATACGCATTGACAAGGTCAACGCTACATCGAACGCGACACTCGGCGGTTGCAGGGTCAGCGCCGGCGTTTGCCCCGTTTCACTACGTAGATAGAGAGTTTTGTCGTCCGGCGAATCAAAAAATTCAAGATAGCGTTGGGGGATGTCCTGGCGACGGATGCGTTGAGGTAATAACGAGACCTGACTCGACCAATCCAGATCGCTCGGGGGGACAAACGAGGCAAAAAAATCGGCTTCCACATCGACATATCGCAAAAACCAGGCAGCAGGAATCGTCACATCCGCATCGTTTTGACCGAGCCGTGGTCGCGTCCGACGTTGGCCGCTTGCACGAATCCATAGTTCGGAATCCGACACGTCCGACGCCTCCGGCCACACAAGAAACTGACCACTGGCCGGATCAATGGAGGGCGTTTCAATCGTGCGTCCAGAAACGGGCAACGTAATCGACCGAATCGACCAACCTTCTTGCATCTGCAATCGAACCGGCTCGATACGCTGGGGATCCAAGCGAACTCGCAAATCGGCTGTCGCCGAAACCACCGCATCGTTTAGCGTCATCCGCAACGTTGTGGTCGCTTCACGTAGCGGCGATTCCTCTGCCACACGAACTCGCGACCAAACGGGCAAACGCATCTCATCGCCAGTTCTCGGCTGGCCCGTCAATGGAGATTCCTCAAACGGCGGTGACGGACGATCCACGACCGACAACATCGGCGGCCCTGTTGCGCTCAACGTGCGACTCTGCTCACTGGTCGCGTATTCACTTTGCACCGCCCAACCCTCAGGCAACTGCCACTGCAAAACCCGCAGCGGTGTGATACAGGTCAATTGCACGGAGCTGGTGACTTCCGTTGACACAATCGAGTCGATCAACAATTGTGGCTTCGGAAGATTGCACCATCCGTTCTCAGCTTGCCAAACCGATTGACCCGAAATCGTCATCGTCGTCAGTGCAAGATCACTCAGTGAAACGTCGCGTTCTGCGTCCACCTCAATCCGTTCGACCCCGTCGGAGATAGGAACAGAAGAAAACGCGGTCTCTTCGGAATTCACCTTGATCGAGGTGACCGTGCTTCCGCCAATCAACATCGTCGGCAAAGATTCAAACGAACGTAACTGTAGTGAGACTTGGTAGGTCCAAGCCAAGTGCGTCGTGTACAAGTCGTATCGCGTGGAACTGCTACGAACCAACGTCGGCAACGGGCGATCCGTGTCGTCTTGACGTCGCGTCCTCAACGTCACGTGATCGAGCCCGCCTGCATCCAATACGTAGTACACCAAATCGCTGGACCGGCTTGGATTCTCAATTTCCGGTGGCGGCCCCGGTGACCGCCTCAACACGCCATGCAGTGATTCGACATAGACCGCCCCAGGCACCTGCAGCACAAAACGTGTCTGTGGCGACACCGGAATTCGCAAATCGAATTGCTTGGACAAACCTTGTGTTTGGCTCTTCAAACTCCAGGCAAACGGAATTTGCGTGTCACCATCGACCACGGCGACCAGATTCCCGTCATCGGACTGCAAGCGAGGAATCGACTCCGACAGCGTGGGACGCACAGCTCCAACCGCGGATCGGATTGCCATATTGACGGGGCCGAGATTCACCCGTGCAGGACCTTCGACATCCGATTCGATCTCCAACCTCGACCGCTCGCTGATCAACGTATCGTCAACAAGCTGAACGACGTAAAGTGAACTGCGAACGCGAGTGGCATTCTCATCCGGAATCAAGCTACCAGCGATTTCCAACGCGGCTCGCAATCGTGTGATCGAAATCGGCTGGAACGTTCGCGGGACCAATTCGACCAACTGTGAATGGTACAAAGCCAGTGGCCGAAAACGACGACCATCGGGCAACCGGGTCGGTAACGCGAGCTCCGCCTCTTCGGTAGCACTGGCCTGTTCGGTCGCAGCGGCCTGTTCGGTAGCAGCGGCCTCTTCAGTCGCAGCGGCCTCTTCCGTAGCCGTGGCCTCTTGAGTGGCAGCGACGGCGCTCCGATTCGGCAAACCACCCAGCGCAGTGGTCAACATCAGCAAGACGATCGCGCACACCCTGCGGCCAATCGGGTTCACCGCGATTCGAACCGTCCGGTCCCTTCGACTCACGGCGACACCTTGTTGACCCGAGACGATCCAGCTATCGAGCGCGTTGCCGACAACGACTTGCTTGCCGACGCGGGGCCTTCTTGGCTCGGACGATTCGAAAAATCACTGCGACGCCCACGCGGGCGTGATGACAGCGCGCTGTGCTGGTCACCGGTTTGGATTAAGCTGCGTATCGCAAGCATGATCGCAACGAGGGCTAACGCGATCATACCGATCTGTCCAGCCAACACCGCAGCATCGGGGGCAACGAGCAACATGCCAACGAACAGGACTGCGGCGACGACCACCGTCAAGGGATGTCGAGATTGGGGAAAAAACGTCAACAAAACGGCGAGGAACAAAACGATCGATGCGGTCGCGGCCCATAAAACCGAACGCGACACCAGCACCGCCTGAAAAGACCGCACGTCCGATCCTAGGTACAGGTAGCGATTGCCTTCTGGAATCTCCACCCATTGATTCTCGCCCACCCAATCGGCTAACCATTGCGGTGCGCGGGTGGGTTCACGGTACAAACGCCAACGATCATAGCGCCACGCCATCGATCGTCCGAGCGCAGGCGACGCCCAAATCACATGACTGCTCTCGGGGGACGCAATCTCCCAATAGACGCTTCCCACCCCCAATGGAAGCGTCAAAGCGGGTTCCACGCGGCCCGCCATCGGCGATAGCACCATCGGCAGCCAGACTCGCAAATCGACCGAGTGCGTCCCTGTTTCGTCGGGCAAACTGATCACCAATGTCGTTCGATCGCGGCGAACGACTGCCGGACGCGCGTCAACAAACGCTTCCGCTGAAATCGCAAAATCACCCACCGGCAGGCCAATCCGCAATTCGCGGCCACCCTGAACCTCTGCTAACAATTGTTCCATTCGCGTGGCGTAGCCGACGGCCGATCGGAGCACCGCTTTGGAGACAAACAGATTCTGGTCTTGGGCTTCTCGAGAACGAACGCGTAACCGGATCGGTTCTCGCGGCAAGGCGTCAAACACCATCATGTTTTCCGCGGATGCATCGGTGGAAAACAGCTCCGTATCAAGATCTCCTTGTAAGGAAACCCGCATGGTTCCGCGAAATGTTGTATCAACCGCAACCGGGCGTGGGATGGTGATCGTCTCCAATTGGTCGATCGATGTCGTGCCACTTGCCAAATCCTCGTCAACAAGGTCGCCGCTGGTGACCTCGCCGTTCGACGAATCGGCCTGCCGTTTTTCGCTCGGTGGCACATCGCGACGAAGCGGCCGAATCAAGTTCCATTGAACCGACATCGAACCGCTCGCCAACTGGTCCGAGATCAACACATAACGATCACCCTCAACGGGCTCCAATACCGCTTGAAGACTGTTGACGGACACCGTCCATTGGGCCGGAAACTCCGTTTCGACATCGGGCGCCGCTGGACTCATCGCTTCCGCTAAACCCTCCAAGTCGCCGGCTTGCCCCTGCTCACCCGCACCGACTCGCGTGCTTTGCTCGTTGATCGAATCGACTTCCGCCAAATCCAATGTCCGACTTGGTTGTCGAAACGGCTGCGCCGCAAGTGAGACGTCCGAATTTTTCGGTAACGGACTCAGTGACGGAATTTGAATCGGCAATCGCCCCTCCAAATCCAGCGAGGAGGTGACGGTCCAATCTAGTGTCGCACGCAAATTCTCTTGATCGACTTCGATCGCGGCATTGCCGGCAATCGTGATGCTGGGCGACTGTTCGACGATTCGGCCCACCAACTTGCCTGACGCATCAGGCGGAATCACGCGATAACGTGTCCGGCTCGATTCACCAATCGTGGAGGTTTCGGAAAGGATCGAGCGGTCCACGTTTTGCGATGCCTCCAAATCGACAACCAAAAGCGACCGCCCCCGGTTGGCAATCGAGACGTTGGCCGATTGGACCAGCATCGTGTCTTCGATTTCGGTGATTCGAGGCAATTCAAACGAAACGCTGCGGTTGTCGCTATGGCCAAGGTCGTGTTCCCCGATCATCCGGATGGGCGCAGGATCACCGCCGGCCAGCGATTCGAGATAGATTTCGTAATAGGATCCGTTCTGAACCGCTTCGATCCGCTGAGCCGAATCAGAATTTTCGATCGACCGCAAACGCCAATCGCCAAAATCCACCTTTAAAACGGTGCCGTCGGTTGCACGCCCACTCGGTAAGATCCGATAGTCGATCCGAGCGATGGTATCATGCAACGAAATCTCGGCTTCGGTCGCGACTCGTAATTGGCGGCGTGTCGTAGCCAACCACATCGGCAGGTCAAAGGATGCACGGTCGTAGCGAAAAAAGTAGGATCGACCGCTCTCGTCGTCCGGCTGAGCCAACGTGCTCTGCACCCAAGGCCGTGATCGCCAGCGCAACCGATAATCGTCTCCGGTCATGACCTGGATCTCGCCCCGTTGCCGAAGGGCACCGATCACCTCAGGAACACGAAACACCATCGGCGTTACCGCCGAGGGTTGGTCGATGTTCATTTGAAGAGTCAATCGCAAATCGACGCGCTGTTGTCGTTCGGGGATCTCAGGGATCCGAACCTCAATCGTGTCGCCCTCCGGCGAAGGCGTCGGACCAATCATCTCAACTTCCTGTTCGCTCGTGCCGAGCGTCGGGGTCCCAAACAAGGACGAATTCTTAGGGAGTCTCAGCTTGACCTTGTCCACCACACCCCGAGCGTTTCGAACAATCATCTGACAGGAAACCATCGGTTGATCTTGGGGTGAATCCCACTGCAACACAATGCTACTATTGTCAATCTCAAGCTGAGGCGAATTGTCGCCATCCCGATCGAGTTTTCCCCACCGCAACGTGAAGGTACCACCACCGCTCTCAATCAAAAACGCCGAGGGTTTGTCCGCATCACCGGTCGATTGGATCACTTCATCGCCTCGTCCAACAATCTCGCCCGTGACAGCGTTTTCATCCGTGGCGATACGAACTTGCGAGGGCACATCGGGAAGACGAAATTCCAACGAACTCGGTGGGCCAGGCTCGACCCGCGCCGCAACGTTCATTGTCACGACGGCTTCATGACGCTGTTTCGTATTCACCAACAAGCGATGGCCCGAATCGCTTCCCGATCCAGCCATGTGAAAATCGTCGAGCCCTGTCACATCGGGTGGCCCAAGCGGGTGGAAGTTCTGCATCCCCAACGGGATTGCAACGGTCCGGCCACCGGTCGAATCGATCGTCAACCGGATCACGACCTTCAACTCCGCTCTGCCTTCGGATGCCGTCCCTATAATCTCAAGCGACTGAAAATCGAAGACGTCGCTACGAGAATCAATACCCGCTTCCAGGTTCTTCAAGCGGTCAAATTCCTCGTAAGACACCCCCGGCATCAAAACGGGCGTGCCAGATCGATCGAGGAAAAAGAAGCCTTCGATCCGCAGCTTGTCGGGATTGGGTTTCCCCGAGGAAGCGTCCGGACCAATCATCGACCGCGGAGGGTACGTCCCCAGCTCTTGAGCCACGCCGGGCCGGATCGCAGCCATGCCGATCCCAAAAACAATGCCCCCAACGACTCCTGCGACGAAGCCGATCCTGCAGCGCCAAGATGCACCCTGGCATCGTGGTGTGCTGGAAACCGTCGATTTGCAGTGCGTTCGAACCACAATGTGAACCAGGGATTTGGAGCCAAATGAGCGCTAAACGCGCGTTGGATGAGACGAGACGAGCCAATTCAGCGACGCGCGGCGACCGATCCAGGTCGCCCTACCCTACAGTCTACGCAGGCTCCGTAACCGGCAAAAGGAATTGCCGCGCCGATCAGAGCGTAATTGTCAACGAATATGTGGAAACAAAGGAAAAAGAGACAGAATCACTACGATCGCTAAGATCGGATGGGTCGATCCCGACGCCGAAAGAAGAGCGCAAGCGTTCAGGGCGGATCCCCTTTTCCCACCGACATCCTGATTCAAGCTCTTGCGCCATCGCCCGGCTCTGAGAATCCGCTTGCCACGCCAACCCGATTTTGCGGGTAGAGAACGCAATCACAAGGTGCTAATCTAGTGCATGGCTTAGAAACTATCCGGAAAGGGGTCTGACCCTTTGTCGACCGACGTTTCGATTGCTCAAAAACTCGTTGTTTTCCAATGGAATCGCTATCCATACGCTCAGACCAAGAGAGGGTCAGACCGTTTTCGGATAGGTTCTTAGGGATGGATGCAGTGAGCGAGTAAGAGAACGCTCTCTCACCTTGTTTTTTGGATTCTACCTTCCTTGCACTCGTAGGCGATGACGGATTCGATGGTCGATCGACTTCATAGATCGGATTCCATGCCGCCCAGCAGCAGTCCCCCACTCGTCAATCCCGCGCAGGTCCAGTCGCGAAAGCCATCGAAAAAACGCCAACCAAGCCCACTTGGGACGGTGCTCCAAGTCGCTTTGCCGCCACTGATTTTGGCGATTCCAGCCCTGCTGATCTATCGGAATCCAGAATTGATTGCGAAGTACATTGGCAGGGAGCCTCAAAAGGTTGCCGTTCCGCTCCCGCCCGCCGTCGAGACTCATGCCTCACCGCCTGCCCTTTCCCGTCTTAACACCCAACCCGCAGTGACCCTTGCGCCGCCATCGGTTCCCGCAACACCGACCCGTCCCCTGTGGGGTGGAAAGAACTTGGATCCGCCGCAGCCTTTTGTGGAAAAAACGGAAGGGATCGATTCGAGCACCGCAGCGCACCCCCCCCAGCAAAACGAAGCCAACCGCCCCGCCCAGGAACGGTTCGACGTTGATTCGTTTATCGGTGCAAAGCCGAAATCGCCGTCTTCCGAATCCGACTCGCCAGGAGAGCTTGTTTCGTTAGCAATCAGTCTGCAAACCTCCAAATGGCTTGTCCCGGTTCCCAACGTGAACCCAAACGGAAAATTCTACGTCGACTCGATCAAGAATGGTCCCAGCACCATCCAGTTGTTTCCGACTTCGGGCGAGCTATCGTTCGATCAAGTTACGCGAATCACCTTGGATGAAGCGATTGGAATGGTGTTGGAATTGCAACTCGAAAAAAGCGACGACCCCGAATCGCTCTTCGTCAGCGGGGAATGGTCCTGCGAGGCCGTCGGCGGGACCCGGGAACAGTTTTCGTTAAGCCGGCTGGAAAGCCGCCAGCTCTATTTGAACAAACAAGCCAACCAGTTGAGCCGAAATCTGAACACGCTGAGCATCGAACGCAACAAGCTGCAAGCATTTTTAACGGGCCCAGGCCCCAAACCCTTGACTGCATTCAAACAAGCCAAGAATCGCCTTGCTGTGGTCGAATCCTCCATGCAGGTCGCCAACATCCAGTGGCAACAAACTGCGCAGAAGATGACTTGGTTCACAACCTTCGAAAAGAACGTCGAGCGATTGCACGACGAGGGTGCCTTGTTGATTCGGTGCGATACAAAGCCCGCTGATCCCATTGCCTCTCAATGAACGAGCAGTTTGGCACCGAGCCCGGATTCTTCACGCCTGCCGATGCATGACGTGAAAACGGTCCAGGATACGAATCGCGTGAGGGACCTTCTTGGCAATCACTTTCAAGTACGCCTGCCACATGTCACTGCAAACTATTGGATGTCTGTTCTCCTTCCTATTGAGGATTGCCCAGTCAAACGGGAGGCAGGCTCTGCTGCGGAGCAACCTACCGAGAGATAACTGGGCCAGGAAGGGGAGAGTTTCGGCTCATCCGACGGAAGCGCGCGGAACCCAGACTCGAGGTTTTTTTGGAGGTATGGCTCCGGTGTCCAATGATGTCTTAGAAAAGAGTCCCCGACGGACGGTCGTCCGCAGGGAACCGGTAGCACCCTTGGCGCACCGTCGACCGGGATATCCCTTGTCAAGTTGCACCTCTGCAGAGCTCCACTCCGTTTCTCCCGGAAACTGCACGATAAAACAAGTGAAAATAGCTGCTACCAGCAATGATTGGACACCGGAGAGATGCCTCGAAAACCTCCTGCGCACGCTTCCGCCGGATGAGCCAGAGTTTCTCGCTGGGAAAGGGTCGAACGAGCGTGTCTTTCCGGGGTTTCTTTTTGGGCTTCGAGATGGAATGACGCTGAACACCTTCTTTCTGCCCTGAAATGCCTTAAAAAACCGGGGGATCGGAATGAAGATGGCAAAAAGCTACCCACCCATTGCGTGGGAGAGCCAAATGGTATGGATGAGCCCCTTCCGCGGAGCGCCGAGCGAGTGTTTGAGCACCGGCAAAGGCACTCCAAATCACCGATCCCGAGTGCCAAATTCTCGGTGGTTTTCACCCACTTATTCGTCCGAGGAGCAAAAACATTAGGGTTCGAGGGACCGGAGGGCTCGCGCCCAATACCGCTAAAACTTGTAGCGGAACGGCGCGAGCCGTCCGGTCTCATCCTAATTTTTTATCTGGACAACGCACTAGCCCCGCTCCGAATCCCCGAGCCGAATCGCCTTTGTCTTTAAACGCTCGCCGAACTTTTGCTGCTGCATCAACTCTCGCCCCTTGGCATACGCCGGATCGTGCCAAAACACCAAGCATCCGTTGCAGCCCTTACCACAACAACCCGGGTTTCCCTGCCGAATAAACTTCGGCTCGGCTCGTTCCGCCTGTTTTGCCAACGCGGACCGCAGCTGGATTTGGTGCAACGCGTAGCGTGAACGGTCTTGCTCGGCGGAATCCTTCCCATCGGTCCGCTCTGCCGCTTCCAATCGTCGCGCGTCGCGGTCCAACTTCACTCGCGCGTGCTCTGCCTCGGTCAGCGGCTTCTCCTTGCGAATGACCGTAAGCACCGGCAATCGCTGTCGAAGGGTCGATCGATCCTCGTGATCAAATCGAGTCAACGGGACCCGCAATCGTAAACCTTGGCCGGCATGGACGACCTCTTGCGTTTGCTGGCGCCCGACAATTTCAAACGCATACAAACGCAATCGAACCGGCACTTCCGACCTGGGTGGTACGAACTCCAACACGTCGCCTGCATCCAAGCGATTGCGGACATCGATAATCAACGCATCCTCTTGTTGGTCCACGACGTATCCCGCGAACTCCGCATCCGCGACTTGCCCGGTGTGTTGATAGCCGTGTGCGAGATTCGTGAGCCGGCCGTGATGGAACGCCAAGGTGTATCCGCGACTGGGGACGCGTTCCAATTCCGCCATGAAGGGATCGGGACTCCAATGGTCGGGATCTCGCTGCCACGCATCGATCGCCATCCGATAGGCGCGCGCGACCACCGCAACGTAGTACATGCTCTTGTTACGTCCTTCGACCTTCAACGAATCAATGCCTAGCTTCAAATACTGATCCAACTTCGGCAGCAGACAGAGATCTTTGCTATTGAGGATGTAGGAACCTCGCTCATCCTCGACAATCGGCATCAACTCACCCGGTCGAACCCCTTCTTCGAGCAAGAATTCGAACATCTCGCGGTTCGAATCATCGATCACCAGATCCTTGATGGTTCCGTCTTTCAATTTCAGGTGCAGCTTGTAATTCCAACGACAACTGTTGGCGCAATTCCCTTGGTTCGCCCCACGCTCGCACATGAAGTTGGACAGCAAGCATCGCCCCGAATACGTCATGCACATCGCACCGTGAACGAACGCCTCGAGCTTGACTTCGGGGCAATCTTGTCGAATCTCCGAGAGTTCCTCAAAGGAAACTTCTCTCGCCAAAACAACAAGCTGGGCACCTTGCGAGTGCCAAAAACGAACACCCAGTGACGAACAAACATTCGCCTGCGTCGACACGTGTAGAGGGATCTCGGGAGCTCGGTCTCGTACGTACTGAAACACGCCCGGATCCGCGATGATCAATCCATCGGGCTGAACCTTCCGCACCGTGTCCACAAACGCATCGAGCTTTTCGACATCCTTGTTGTGTGCAAACAGGTTCAACGTCAGATAGACCCGAACGTTGTGCTGGTGTGCAAAACGAACGCCCTCGAGGACCTCTTCGAGCCCAAAATCGGATTTGGTCCGCAGACTCATATCCGGAGTCCCCAAGTAGACCGCATCGGCGCCGTAGAGCACGGCAACTTTAAGTCTTTCCAGCGAACCCGCCGGCATCAACAATTCGGACTTCAGCAAACCGGACACCTTCCTGTTCCCACGACACCGGACTCGACCCGCCCCCATTGTGGCAGGTCGGCGAAGGAAGGGGAATGTGCTCTCTCAGGCGTTTGCTGTATCGATCGCCAACGCCCCTACTCGGGTCGCGATGCAACCTCGACCGGCTGAACCACGCCGAGATAGCTCATCAAATCACTAATCTCTTGCATGCTCAAATCGTCCAACAAGCCGCTCGGCATGATACTCGAACTGCTCGGCAAAATCTGGTCAATTTGGCGTTCTTCCGCCCGCGCGATGCGATTGCTGCTGTCACGGACCCGCACCGAACCGTCGCTCTCGGTGGTCACCAAGCCGACGTAGGTGTTGCCATCAAGCATCATCACCTTCTTGCTGCTAAACTTCTCGTTGACCAAGTGACCTGGGTAGAGAATGGATTCGACGATCTCGCGTTTGCTGAAGTGGCGAGCGATGGATGTCAAATCGGGACCCACTGATTGACCATCCACACCGCTGCGGTGACACTGTTCACAACGAGCTTTCGCAAACACGTGGTGTCCAAGATCGGGATTCCCCACTCGCCCTCGATCGCCTTCGAGATACTGAACCAGTTGCTCCAGATCCCATCGCGATTCGTCGGACTTGGGCAACACCGCGTCGGGACGATCTGGGTAAGTTTTGGCATACCATTTCTGCCACGGTGCCATGGACAACTTCGCCCCTTCGGGACGTTGCATCCCCGTCCAATGCTCAAGAAGTTGTTCGACATCCTCAAACGGCTTCCCACTCGATTGAGCACGCACGCCCAGCAAAATGAGTTGGCGGATCGCCATCGGGTCGTCCGTTGCGATCGCTACGCCCTGAAGCGCTCCGACCACTTCCGACGCAGCATCCCCTTCCAAGATGTTCAAACTACGGACCAAGTAGTCCCAGTTGTCACCTTCGGGAGCTTGAGCCAAGGCCATGGCAATGATCGCCCTTCGTTCCGGCTCGCTGCGCCAAGTCGCCCGCAAGTATTCGCCCGAGGCAGGCTCTTTCGAGGTCGATAACATGGCCGTGATGCCCGTTCGCAGCCGACGCTCCACATCGCCACGTTGAGGATCATCAACCAATTTCTTGTCCAATTCGATCAGCAGGTTGGCCGTCTCGGCATCGACGGGACGGGGCAATTTGTAGATTGCCGCCAGCGCTGCGTTTCGCCAAACCGAGCCTTGTTCCAAGATCGCGTGAACGTCTTCATCCGAAAGCGACTTCGCGAAATCCTTGGTGACGTCAACCAAGTACATCGACAGGGAGCCTTGAGTCGACGCGGTCGCCGTGTTTTCGTAGTACTTTAAGATTCGGAATCGCTGCTCAGCACTCCAATTGTTTGCGAAGAACTGCAAACACATTGCGACCAGGGAACGGTCCGCCAACGGCGCGTCGGATTCAATAAAGTCAAGCGCCCGATCCGCAACCTGGTTTGCTTGCAAGTAGGCGGCTAGGCGGATCAACTCATGGTTCATCCGATTTTCACCAGCAGGAAACTCCTCGGCGATTTGATCTCTCAGCGCCGTCAACTTTTCTGGCTTGACCTTACCACGGTCGAGTGCCACCTGACACACACGCAGCGTGTCAACGAAGTCCGCATCGCTGAGAAAGTCGGTCATCATATCGCTGATCTTCGCAACCACGCGAAGCGCGTTGGCCTCGGTCGGATCCGAATTCATCAACGCCAACATCCCTTGTAATGCGATCCGCGTGTCGGTGGACGCCAACACCTCTTCACGCCAAAGGTGCAAGTGCATTCGTTCGAGGACTCGTCGAGCGACAAAGGCCAAGGTCCTGTCTTCGGACGCCAGCAACTCGAGAACGGGATCCACGGTTTCCGGCAGCTTGTCGCTGCGCAACATCGCCTCACACGCCGAACGTTGCACTTGAGCGCTCGGGTCCACCAACAGTTCCGTCAGCCGTTGTGCGGTATGCTTACCGGGGTGCAGCCCCATTGCGGTGGCGGCTCGGGCGCGAACCGCTTCACTCGGTGCACGACTCAGCTCGATGATCAGCTCTTCGCTCGGCACCGGACCGTACAATTCCATCAAATCGAGCGCCCGGACACGGTAGTTTGATGGATTGTCCTCACTGTAGGCAACGCCAGCGACGAGTGAAGCCCACTCGTTGCCAAGTTCTCGCTTGATGGACGCCAACGCTTGCCGGGTCCAGGCCGAATTCAGTTGAGGCTGGCGCACCGCCGCAGCAATACCCGTCCCCAGATTCTTCATGCGATCAGGAATTTCTCCCTTGTAAACGACTCGATAGACGCCGCCCGAGGTGCCACGTCCGCCCGTCGCAAAGTACAACGCCCCGTCCGGTCCGACTTCCAAGTCGGTCACGTTCAGGGGTTGCCCCTTCAAAAACACCTCGCTATCGGCGATGTAGCCTGCGCTGCGTTCTTTCAACCGCACATTCAAGATACGTCCGCCGGCCCAATCCGCGAAGAACATCGTGTTTTGGTAGCGGACCGGGAACATATAGTGTTCGTAACAAGTGGCCCCTGTCGGACTCGCTCGCCCCGTATCGAGTAGATTCGGCAATCGATCCATGTAGTGTTCTGGCCATTTCGCCCATCCACTACGCCATCCAAATTCCGCGCCCTCGGTCACATCCAACAGTGCCGTCGGTCGATACCAAGGCGTGCCGGCGTCGGATTCCATATCCGAGTCGTGGACAAATAGACGGCCCGAGGGATGAAACACCATGTCGTAAGCATTGCGAAGTCCCCCCGCGACTCGTTCGACAACCGATCCGTCGGTTGTCGTACGGATGATCGTTCCGCCCGGAGCTTTGACGCCCGCGGATTGACCACTTGGGTCCTCGTATCGTTGTAGTAAGTCACCTTCGTAGTAGTCGCGAAGCGTCTCGCCAGCCCCGGTCTTGCCCAAGACTTGAACTTGGTTGCCGAGCGTGACGTAGATCATCCCATCGGGTCCAAGCGTCAGACCGTGAGGCCCGTACTCTTTGCTTGTCCCTTTGAACCGAACGATCGTCTTGATCTTTTCCAGCGTCCCGTTTCGGTCGGCATCGGTCAATTTGTACAACGCAACTCCATCGGGACCTTCGCCGGTGACGAAGACATCGCCGTTCAACGCCAAAATGCCTTGGCAGGACTTGACCTTGTCGCAATACGTTCGCACCTGTTCGGGGATACCATCTTCGTCGCGATCAAACACAAGCAGCAGCGGGCCGTTTTCTTTCGAAACAATCAAGTGGCCGAATTCGTTGAACGTCATCGCGATCACCGAGCCAACTTCTTCGTCCTTCAGAACGCGTTGCACACCGAAACCGCGTTGTATCTGGAACCGCTCGCGCTGATCGGTTTGGGCGGCAACTTCAACGTCCTCGTCGTGATCCCAAGGCGACGTGTCACCGAGCTTGCCGAACGACGAAGCGGTTCCCCAAAGCCGATCGTTGTAGAGCGTCGTTTCCCACATCGAATCCTCTTCGCTGCTGGTCTTCCACGACGGGTCGGTACTGAACGTGTACCACTGATCGGAGCCCTCGGGCAGCACTGAAACACGAGCCGCCAATGCCGATTGAGCGCCATGCGTGTTGGCAACGCGAATCGCAACCACATTGCGGCCAACCTCCAATTGATCGGTAATCTCGTACTCATCCATTTGACGAGACGATTTCCCTTCTCCGATTCGTCGACCGTTAACGAAAAGCTCATATTCGTCGTCGGCCGCAATTTCGATATGGCCCTGTGCCCGAACTTTCAGGTTGATCGGCTTGCGGAAAAAGCAGTTTTCACCCACCGGAATGGCAGTGTCGACGGTGGTGTTTGTCGACCAAATCCACTGGGCTTCGTCGCCGCTGGCGATGCCATTGGGTAAACCCAGCAAGGCAAAAAGTAAGGCAGCGGATAGATACCGGGTCGATCGCCAGCACGTTTTTGGGGAGCCATCCATGGCAATTTCATCTACTCGGGGGGAACGGAATTTCAGAAAACACCGCGCAGCGTAGTGCGTGTCCCAAATCCGATGCAATAGCGATTTTTTGAAGGCAGGGGTGCCAGGGGTGCGGGCGCAGCGCACGTCGTTTGGAGTTCAGGCTTTAGCCGCCCGACAAAGCAAGCAGCCCCAATCGCAATCGCCTAAAGGCGACGACTCCAGCGTCTAAAGGCGACGACTCCAGCGTATCGACAGAACCACTTGTGTATCGCTGAAAAACAAATGCTTTGGGATACGAACCCTCCGGGCTGATGGACATCCTCGCAGCTCAAAGCCTAAAATGCTTCTTACGGCCCGTCTTCACCCTCCCCCATAAGGCTACTCGATGAGCAACCATTTGACTCTCCGCCAATTCGCTGCGGCTATTTTTTTTGTCTCGATCCCGCTCGCGTCCATCGCCACGGCTGACGAAGGACAAGAGCTGTTTCTGGCGTTCGATGTGCAAGCAAAGAAGGTCGTGTCGGAAATGACGCTGGAGGAGAAGGTGGGGCAAATGTGCCAACCGGACCAGGCGTTCTTGAAAGAGCCTTCGGACATCGGCAAGTATTTCCTCGGTTCGCTACTGAGCGGTGGCGGGTCAGGCCCGAAAGACAAGGCAAAGTACACGCTCGAGGGATGGACCGATATGGTCGATGGCTACCAGCGTGAAGCGTTGAAAACTCGGTTGGGCATTCCACTGCTTTACGGCGTCGATGCAGTACACGGTCATAACAACATCCCCGGTGCCGTGATCTTTCCCCACAACATCGGCTTGGGATGCACACGGAACTCGCAACTGGTCGAGCAGATTTCCCGCGTGACCGCCAAGGAGGTTCGTGCAACGGGCATCAATTGGGACTTTGCTCCCTGTGTTGCCGTGCCACGCGATGAACGATGGGGGCGTACCTACGAGGGTTTCTCGGAAAGCCCCGATGTGGTTAAAGTGTTAGGGGCAGCTTCGACGCGAGGGCTGCAGGGTGGATCGCTCTCCGATCCGTTGTCGGTTGCCGCCTGTGCGAAGCACTTCATCGGCGATGGCGGCACCGCTTACCGAAGCGCCGAGCGAGACGGCAAACTTGGGATGGACCAAGGCGATACGCGATGTGATGAAGAAACGCTTCGACGAGTCCACTTGCCTGGCTACCTCACTACGCTGCGTGAAGGTGTCGCAACCGTGATGCCGTCTTACAGCAGCTGGAACGGACAGAAATGCACAGGCCGGAAAGACCTGTTGACGGATTTATTGAAAACCGAACTCGGGTTCAACGGATTTCTGATCTCGGACTACAACGCGATCGACCAATTGGCTCCAGATCCAAAGAACCCTGACTACAAAACGTGCATCGAACTGGCCATCAATGCTGGTATCGACATGGTGATGTTAACGGACAAATACCAAGACTATTGCCGAATGTTGCCCGAATTGGTTCGCGAGGGCAGGGTCCCCCTGTCGCGGATCGACGATGCCGTCATTCGAATTTTAAGAGTCAAATACGCGATGGGTTTGATGGACAAGGATCGTTCGCCACTCGCCGATCGTACGCTGCACGACACCGTTGGATCCGACCCGCATCGTGCCGTTGCTCGACAAGCCGTCCGCGAATCGCTGGTGCTGCTGAAGAATGATCATGGTATCTTGCCCCTCTCGAAATCGACCCAGCGAATTCATGTTGCTGGCGTCGGCGGGAACGACCTTGGCATGCAATGCGGCGGATGGACCACCGATTGGCAAGGGTCCATGGGGAATCACGTCCCCGGCGGGACCACCCTGCTTGATGCCATCAAGCAAACCGTTTCGCAAGACACCCACGTCACCTATTCCGCAGACGGCAGCGGTGCTGAGAACGCAGATGTCGGCGTCGTCGTGATTGGAGAGAAACCGTACGCCGAATTCATGGGCGACAGCATCGAATTGAGCCTGGATGCCGAACAATTGCAGACGCTGGCAAACATGAAAGAAGCCAACATCCCGTTGGTCGTTGTCTTGTTGAGCGGACGCCCGGTTATCCTTGGCGACATGCTGGATTCCTCAACGGCACTGATCGCCGCATGGTTGCCAGGTTCGGAAGGTCAAGGCGTTGCAGATGTTTTGTTCGGTGACTTCAAACCGACCGGAAAGCTCTCTTTCTCATGGCCGAAAAGCGTCGCTCAGCTTCCCCTGAACTTGGACGACGATGACGCAGCACCGCTGTACCCGTTCGGATTTGGACTAACGTACGAGTGATGCGCTAGGTGCGGTGGGGACGTTCGATATATAAGTTGCGAAACTGCCTTGCTAACACCGAGCGGGATGACTCGATCTGCGTGTCACAAGGATGCTTGCGAATGGACTGAGTGGCCTGACGAATCGGTGTTAAGACGTATCGAAAAGTTGGCCACGCGTTCTGGGCCCTCCCCCTCGCTTCGCTCGACCCCTCCCGCTCGCGGGAGGGGTGGCTTGCCTCTCCATTTGGGGAGAACGGTGGTGTACCTCGCCCTTTGGGAGAGGTCGAGCGCAGCGAGGGAGAGGGGTGGTTTGCCTCTCCATTTGGGAGAACGGTGGTGTACCTCGCCCTTTGGGAGAGGTCGAGCGCAGCGAGGGAGAGGGGTGGTGTGCCCTGCGCAGCGGGAGGGGTCGAGCGCAGCGAGGGAGAGTTCGCGAGGGACGTGAGTAGATAAGTAGCGAGAGTTTCCAGCTTGCGTTACCAATATCGCTAGCTGAGAGCTTACGCCACTTCTCCGATACCCAAGTTGTTTTTCGCACGGCCCAGGTGGTCAAAGAGGGTAGCCGGGGCGCGTGTCAACTCACCGCCGGTAAGCGAAAATGCGGACAGCAGCCCAGCCTAACGCACAAAGTGACGAAGCCCTTCCAGCACGCCGCTGGTGGCTTGTTTCGTCGCGACGAACAGTCGGGCATCCCAATCGGCGATCCGGTGCGATTCGCTCACTTGGCGAATCAACGCATCCGCGGCGTTGCTAACCACGATCGTTCGATAGCCAGCTGTCAACGCCGCTAAATCATTGCCTGAGTCCCCGGCGAAGAGGATCGCATCGTGAGTGATCTGAGTGTGATCGGCCCACCAGGAAAGCGCGAAGGCCTTCGATACGCCGGATGGCAAGAGATCGACCAATCCATCGTTGTTGAAAGGATCAACGCTTGAAATGATGGAATAGGGCGCCGACCAGGCTTCCAATCGCAACTGAATTTCCTCGGCGATGGCTTCGATTCGAGCGGCATCGGTGTAATAGCTGAGCTTGAACGGGCCCTGTTTTTCGAGTTCCTGTTTGCGGAGCCCGGCGACGCCCTTCAACCGATCGGACAACTCTGCGATCGGTAACGACTCGATTCGCCCAGCAAGCTGGTCATGGTAAGCCTGGACGACCTTCAGGGGCTGGCCATCTTCTCGGTGCATCAACGTGGTCCCGACATCGCAAATCATCCAATCCGGCTGGGGCAATCCATGTTGTCCGATCGCGTCTTGAACCGATTGGAAATGCCGACCGGTCACAAACAACAGTTCGAGGTGATGCTGGGCAAGAAACTGCTCGAGCCGTTTCAGGTCGGGCGGATTGTCGGGATTTCCGTCAAGCGGAATCAAGGTCCCGTCGAGGTCGGTCGCAAGTACTTTCAACATCATGAGATCAAATCCGTAGCAGCCACAAGAATTCGTAGGCGCTCAATTCGATATCTTCGCTGGTGCCGAATTCCTGGCCCGTCAACACGTCCTTAAAAAATCGCCCGAGTCCAACCGTCCGCAATCGATTGCCGTCCACCGATTGCGGCTGATCTGAAAAATTCGCCAACACAATCAGTCGGTAGCTTTCGAAAATTCGGACGAAGCTTAACAAGTGCGGATTGCCCGTATGCACCAAATCCATCTTTTGACCTGAAAGTGCTTGCTGGTTTTTGCGAACAGCAATTAAGTTTTGCAGGGAACGAAAGATCCGTCGGCGAATCGATCCGCCACCCGGTCCAATGGTGTCATCAAGTTCCTGCAAAAACTCCCACTTCATCTTTGGCCGATGGATCCAACGCGTGTCACCCGCCTTGGCGGGGTCTTTGACAAAGTCATAGTCATTCAACATGCCCCATTCTTCACCAAGGTACAACAGCGGAATCCCGCCGATGCTTAGGGCAATGCCTTGCAACAACAGCATCCGTCGAATCGAGAGTTCCTTCTCTTCCTCGTCACCTTGTTCAATCGCCAACTCCAATCCGGCCAACGAAGCCAACGTTCCCGCGATCCGCATATCGCCCGTCGCTGCATTCTCTTGAAAGGGAACGCCACGCGCAAACGATCCTTCGTATTGGCCCGTATAAAACCGATTCAAGAATTGACGATGATCGTAGGCGTTGATCCCCAATGCCGCTGCGTCCGCATCATCAAACGTCCATCCGATGTCGTCGTGACAACGAAGGTAATTCACCCATGACGTATGGGGCGGCAAGGAATGACGATGACTGAGTGATCGCGACAGCAGCGTGACGTTGCGTGTCGCAAGCGATTCCCACAACAATGCCATCAGCGTGGGATTGTACGAGATTTGGCATTCCCGCGGGCTGATGTACTTCACGACATCGTCCGGATGCACAATCGCTTCGGACTTAAAGATCAAACTGGGGGTTGCTATTTTGGCTAAGCGATTGAACGCTTGAATCAACTGGTGCGCTTCGGGCAAATTCTCGCAATTCGTTCCCATCCGCTTCCATACGAACGCAACGGCATCAAGCCGTAGGATATCCACCCCCGTGCTGGCAATGAAGAACATTTCCTCGGCCATCGCACGAAACACCGCTGGGTTGGTGTAGTTCAAATCCCATTGAAAGTTGTTGAACGTCGTCCAAACCCATTGCTGCATTCCGTCATGCCATGTGAAATTGCCACGGCGAACGGTCGGAAAGATTTCGCGCAGCGTTCGTTCATACTGATCCGGCATCGTCCGGTCAGGGTAGATGTAATAGAAATTCTGGTATTCCAAATCTCCCGATTGAGCCAATTGGGCCCATTGATGGTCGTCCGAGGTGTGATTGAAAACGAAATCCAAAACCAACACGATTCCCGCTTCGCGAAGCCGAGTCGCCAAGGTACGCAAATCGTCGATCGTCCCCAAACGCGGATCCACACTGCGGTAATTGCTGATCGCGTAGCCACCATCATTGTCACCGGGTCTGACCGCAAACAGCGGCATCAGATGCAAGTAGGTTAAGCCAAGTTCTTTGAAGTAGTCGATCGAATCACATAGCTTGCCAAGATTTTCGCTAAACAAATCAACATACAACGCTCCTCCCACAATCTTTTGCGAGGCAAACCAATCGGGGTCATTCATGCGATGCTGATCGAGTTCTCGCAAGTCATCGGGGCGGTTGACCCATGCCAGCGCAGCGGTGATCAGAATCTGTTCAAGATGGTAGAAGAAGTCGTAGCGTGCGCCATACAGGTCGTAGAGCAGCCCGAACAAATCGTACCAATGTTCATCCAATCGCACTTCAAATTCGTGCTGCAATTGGGGATCGACGGACATCTGTTCCCAGAACACTTGCAATCGCGGCGCAAGTCGCTTGAGTGTCAGATCCGCCTGGTAGACCCGTTCGCGTTGGTCGGCCGAAAGGTTACCGCCGCGCAGTCCACTAAGGTTCGATCTGATCATTGGGAATGACGATGTTGTCTAAGAAATGGTAGTAGTTGATGCCTTCGATGATCCCGCGAGCATGAGGTTGCTCGGCGAAATAAATCCGCGGATGATTGCGAAGTCGATCCAATTCGGGGCTGTAGTTTCCAACGACCACGCCAAGCGTTCGCCCGAGTAGCATCCCCGCGTCATTGCCGCTGTCGCCAGCGACCAACACGTTTTCGGTCGAAAAACCCCATTTCCACATCAAATGCCGGATTGCCATCTCGCTGCCGCCCCGAACCGGAATGATGTCCAAATACATTCCGAGCGACAAAATAACCTTAGCACGTAAACCCGCCTCGCGCAGCTGTTTCTTGATGCGAGTCGTGCTGGGAGCAATCTCGGTATCAATCTCGTAGCTGATTTTGAATTCCGATTGATGTTGGTCTTCCTGCAAAAAGAAGCCGGGCAGGTTGTCGAGCGCTGCATGAATCTCCGCCGGTTTCCAGGCGTACCCAATCTGCTTCTGCCAACTGCGGTCAGGCGTCAATTTGTCACCATAGTGCAATTGCGTTCCTGCGTCGGTGTCGATCACGTCCGGTCGAGGCAAGCCGAGTTCGCCAATCAACTCTAAGGCGCTGTCGAGCCGACGTCCGGTCGCGATCGCAAAACCGATGTGATCGTTGTCATCCAAGATTCTGGCAAATTCCGCCAGCGCATCATTATCGCCCGTCAAGGTGTTATCCAAATCGGTGACAATCAAGCGATCAAATTCAGGCAATCGTCTTGCCCGCGGCGCGCTGACCAAGGCGGGGACCGATGCATGTTCAAGGATGTCGTCGAGGTCGCGGAGGTACCGTTTGGCATGATGGCTCCAAGAGTAATGCTCGCGAGTCCCGTGGATGCCGGCGGAGGACCACGCTTGCCACTGATCCGGTTCCGTCAAGGTTCGCAGCAGCGCCTTTTCGATCATCTCACTGTCGAGCGGATCGATCAGTAGCCCATTGTCGCAATTGGCGATAATGTCACGAGGCCCACCATCGTTGGTCGCCACAATCGGAAGCCCCGTTGCACCCGCTTCTAAAAGTGTCAAGCCGAACGGTTCCGTCAACGCGGGGTTGATAAAGACCCCCTTTCCCTTGGCTGCCAAACGATACAAGTCGGGGACATCACTCGGCGTGTGCATCTTGGGGTAGGCAACTTTTCCGTACAAGTCGTACTTGTCGATCAGGTGCAGCACATCGTTGATGATGCGTTGTTGAGCCTTGGGCAATTCACGGATGTCCTGGCGCGTCCCCATCACAAGCACCAAGTTCGCTAACTGCTGAAGCTGCTCGCTTTCGCCGTAGACTTCAACCAACTTTGCCAAGTTCTTTCGCTCGTCCGGCCGCGCCATCGTCAAGACCATCGGCTTGTCTGGATCACGCAGAAAGGGATCCAGTGCGTCCGCGATCTTCGGTCGCTGCCAATCGTCACCCGCCGGGGAAAACCGCGATAGATCCACGCCCGGCGGAATCACTTCCATCCGCTCCGGTACATAATGGTCGTAGAGTTCGTACTGCTGATGGACTTCTTGCGACGTGCTCGTCACCACCATCGACGCCGTTTCCAAGGCAATCTCTTCGGCCTCGGTTCGCAGCGTGAACTTGTAGCGCCGGTCGAGTGACTCCAAATTGTTCTTGCCAATCGATAACCGTTGCCGCTTGACTCGACCGAGCGAATGGCCCGTAAAAATAAACGGAACGTGCAACAATCGCGACAATTGAGACCCTGCCAACCCGGCGTCGGCATAATGGCCGTGCAAGATGTCCGGAATGCCCGTACGGCGAAAATGCATCAGGGCTTGATCGATAAAGAGTTCGATGTAGGGCCAAAGCGCCTCCTTCTTCAAGTAGCGTTTCGGACCAAACGGAATACGGACGATCTTGGCGTTCTCACTCAGCGGTTCCTCAAGCCGTGCATAATCGCTCGAGATTTTGGAATCGATGATCTGGCGCGTCAACAATTCGACTTCGCGCACATGAGGCTGCGAGGCCAGCTCACGAGCCAGTTCCAACACATAGGTGATCTGGCCCCCCGTGTCCGCATCGCGTCCAAGCTCGGCATCTTTGGCACGAATCAAACCATGCAAACTGATCAGTGTGATCTTAAGACCGTCCTCACGATCAAGAAGTCCAAACCGTTTATTCTTCGCCTCGAGGGTCTTTTGGATGTTACTCATGCTCGTATCGTAGCGTTGGAGTTCAGGCTTTCGCCTGTGGCAGTTAAATTTGGAATTCAGGCTGTTTGCCTGCTAAGGACGGAGCGAAAAATAAGTGTCCGGTACCTTTTGTGCACAGGATCGAAAGGAGTGTCAGGCACCAAAAACCAGAAACAGCGCAGCGTGCTTCGCACGTTGGCTACCCGCCCCCTTTTCACATTCAGGTAGATGGGGATGAAATGCTCGCTGCAGAGTAAAACCAAGTGATATCTAACTTCCCCTGATTTCACTCGGAGCAACGAGCAATGTCGAAAATAACCTATCACGTCGGACTGGACTATCACCAACACAGC